>JAKAQS010000095.1 GCA_021819585.1 Acidobacteriota bacterium | reverse complement strand
CCCATGCATACTGAAAATGCTATATACGCTGGGCCACGACTCGGCAGTGCTTGCGATGACAGCCTCAAGTACAAGGAGAGGTCGAGCACACGTCCTCTGCCGCGCATCCTGCATCCGCCTGACGCGCACAACTAATTACCATTCTCCTGATCAAGGCTCTCCTGGTATTGCTGCTCGACGCGGAGCCTGCGCACCACCGTCACCCCATCCTTATTCAGAAGAAACAACGTCCCGGTGTTGCCCCTGGAGAGCACCTGGCAAACTCCGTCGATGGTCGCCAGCAAGACGGGATCACGCGGATGAAGGGTATCCATCACCTCATAGTTGCGCACTTCGTCATTGCGCGGTGTCGCGGCGCCGCCGCTCGCCGCCCCCTCGCCTGTCTGCGCCATCAAGAGCCCAGTGGCTCCAACCGTTCCCACAACCGTGGCGTCCTGAAATGGCTTCGCAGGCATCAGCACAGGCCGCTTGTAGTGCGCCAAATTCAGCAACGCGGCGCCGGCGCCATCTCTGTAGCGAATCAAAACCTCGTGATGGCCTACATAGCGCACGAAATCAAAGGCCGACGGCGCAGGTAGCTCGACCGGCGCCAAACGCTCCATCTCGGCTGGGTTGGTTACGTCCAGGATGGAGAGCTCACGCCCATTCTGAGACTCCACATAGAGCAGCGTACTTCCATCATTCGAGTTGTACAGGTACATCGCGGAGGGGTTCCGAACGGCAAGTGCGCGCAAGGTATCCGGAGACTCTACGGCGAGTGTTTTGGACCTCTGGGCAAGCGCCGCCCCGCCCGAAAGAGCGGCTATCCCAACAACGAACGCGGCAACCAATGCGCTTCTCTTCATGGCCCCTTCCTCCGATCCTCTACAGATTTAGTTTCCTCCCAGGACAGGCCGGTTGTCCAAGCGAACCGGTTGTCCGAGACAGGATTGCCGTCTTCCATCGTCCGCCAGGCGAAGCGAAAGGGGATCCGGCAACCAGCCAACGGTCGGATGAAA
Source organism: Acidobacteriota bacterium (assembly GCA_021819585.1). Taxonomy (GTDB): domain Bacteria; phylum Acidobacteriota; class Terriglobia; order Terriglobales; family Acidobacteriaceae; genus Granulicella. The sequence continues at coordinate 12,181 of JAKAQS010000095.1, read as the reverse complement.
GGCTTCGAGAGGCGCCGGAGCCCTGGCGAAGGCGGCCCACCCTCGCCGAGCCGCGCCGCTCCAGCCGCCAGAAAGCGGCCCTACAACGGTGGACTTTCCATTAAAGCACGCAACACTTTGGGGTTACGGGCGTAGTTGTCATGGGCCGACTCCGGGTTCTCGACCAGCCAGAACCAGCGCACTCCGTTTTTGACCAGCCGATTTTCGACCCTGATTCCGCTTGCCGGCGGAGTCTCCCAGCGCTGGAAGTCAGCGCCCAAACGCCAGGTGAGAACGTCGTCGGGGTCGCTCCAGGCAACCACCCTGCCAACGGTCTCGCCAGGACGCGCCTTGAGATAGGCGTTTCGCTCCCTGCTCCATTGATCAAAGGCAAAGAATTGGGGATCCGCTCGATCCAGATGCGCCAGCGCCAGCAGCGGAATCTGATTGGCAAAGAAGAATCCGGCGTCCAGGTGCTGCAACAGCCGATCGAAGCGATCCTGCATGGTGTTTGCGGGCACTCCGAGATCATCCCACTGCCGCATGGCCAGGGTAGAGGTGAGCAAGTAGCTGCCCAGGCTGTGGGTAACAGCGATGAAATGAGTCGTTCGGTTGGCCGAGTCAGGAATGCACTTCGCCAGCAGGTCCGCGATGCCGTCGCTGATGAACCGGCGCAGAGGTCCTACCCCGAGAAATGCATCCGAGAATCTCCAGTCCATCACGCCCACCTTGGCCCAGCGATTGATCAACACCGCCCGATTGGGGCGCTGGTTGAGCTCCTCCAGCGTGTAGCCGGCCGCCTGCAGCCAGTTGAAGGACCGCACTTGAACCCCAGTGACACCGGCCTCCTGCCGCGAGCAGATGTTCAGATAGTCATCGGTCTTTCCCTTCCACTTGCCGGCCAGGCGGGTCTCATCCGGCATGATGAACTGGCACTTGATCGGTATGACCAACGGCCACCAGTTGATCTCATCCACCAGGATGGACTTCCCGCTACGGAAGCTGATGCGGTAGTGGTCGACGAAGGGCGCTGAGGCATGCCACTGCTCCCAGGTCTTCCATATGGGAGCACCCATATAACGGACCGCTGCCACGTTTGGATCCAGTCCGCCGCTACCGGGGCGAACATCCCGGGCAAAGATGCCGGCATCGGCGTAATCGCGCCGGCCGATTCGGGTCGGCCCACCCACGCACTCCTGATGCATCATCTTCCCGGCGTACCGGCAGATGCTTTGTTGCAACTCCATCGAGCCCCCGGAGCCGGTTGCGCCGATGCCGTGAATGTACAGGATGCGCACCGGTTCGAGGCCCGCAACCGCAAGAGCCCCGCCCAGCGTGGAAGCCTGGCGAGCTTCTTCGACCATGCTTTGTGAAGACATGACTGCCTTCTCCTGTGATAGGGCGGTGGAAGCGGCAAAGATCATGGCCATCAGGAGGAGACCCGCCATCATGCTGAGAGTTCCTCCAGACCGCCTTTAAAATCTCACCAGGGCGCCGCTGGCCTGTTGCACCTGCGCCGCCGTGACGTTGGGGGCCAGTTCTACGGCGGCAAAGCCGTCCTGGGTAATGTCGAAGACGCCGAGATCGGTGATCACCCGATGCACCACGCCGGCGCCGGTTAGCGGCAGCGTGCAGGAGCGCAGAAGCTTGGGCGCTCCCTGGGAGGTGTGCTCCATCAGCACCACCACCCGGCGGACCCCCGAGACAAGATCCATCGCACCCCCCATTCCCTTCACCCGCTTCCCTGGGATCATCCAGTTGGCCAGGTCGCCCTGTTCGGAGACCTGCATTGCCCCCAGGATGGCCAGATCGATATGCCCGCCGCGGATCATGGCAAAGGACTCGTCGCTGGAGAAGGTGGAGGCGCCGGGGAGAAAGGTTATGGTCTGCTTGCCGGCATTGATCAGATCCGCATCCACCTCGGAGACCTCAGGAAAAGGCCCCATGCCGAGCAGACCGTTCTCCGATTGCAGCGTAACGGTAATACCCGCCGGAACAAAGTTGGCCACCAGAGTCGGCATTCCAATCCCGAGGTTGACATAAAAACCATCGCGGAGTTCAAGCGCTGCGCGGGCAGCCATCTGATTGCGGGTCCAGGGCATAGGTCAGCGGGCCTCGTTGGGTTCGCCGTCGCGAGTGGTGATTTTTTCGATCCGCTTCTCCGGGTGAGGGTTGTGTACCAGGCGATGGACGAAGATTCCCGGGGTGTGGATCTGGTCTGGATCCAGTTCTCCGGGCTGCACGACGATTTCAGCCTCGGCGACCGTGATCCTGCCGCAGCCAGCCGCGGGCGGGTTGAAGTTGCGCGCGGTTCGGCGGTAGATGAGATTGCCGGCTGTATCGGCCTTCCATGCCTTCACCAGAGCCAGGTCGGCTACCAGGCCGCGCTCCAGGATGTAGGTGTGGCCGTCGAACTCCTTGTGCTCCTTACTCTCTGCGACGACCGTGCCGACGCCGGTTCGGGTGTAGAAGCCGGGAATGCCCGCTCCGCCGGCGCGCATCCGCTCGGCCAACGTGCCTTGCGGGCAGAACTCTACTTCCAGCTCTCCGGATAGAAACTGGCGCTCGAACTCCGCGTTTTCCCCTACGTAGCTGGAGATCATCTTCTTCACCTGGCGAGTGGCCAGCAGCAGGCCGATCCCCCAGTTGTCGACTCCGGCGTTGTTGCTGGCGATGGTCAGGTTGCGCACGCCGCTCTCCTGCAGGGCGGCCAGCAGCGCCTCCGGAATGCCGCACAGACCGAAGCCGCCCACAGCCAGCAGCATTCCATCGCGCACAATGCCGGAGAGCGCCGAGCGCGCGTCGGGATACAGTTTGCGCTGACGATCTGGACTAGAGGTTGCCACGGGCTTCCTGCTCGCGTTCAATGGCCTCAAAAAGAGCTTTGAAGTTTCCCTTGCCAAAGCTGCGGCTTCCCTTGCGCTGGATGATCTCGAAGAACAACGTGGGACGGTCCTCCACCGGCTTGGTAAAGATCTGCAGCATATAGCCCTCGTCATCGCGGTCCACCAGGATGCCCAGTCGCTCCAGTTCCTCCAGCGGCTCGTCGATACGGCCCACACGCTGCTGGAGTTCGGTGTAGTAGGTGTGCGGAACGGTGAGAAATAGTACGCCCTGACGCTTGAGGCTGGAGACCGTGGAGAGGATGTCGTGGGTGGCCAGCGCCAGATGCTGGACCCCGGGGCCGTCGTAAAACTCCAGGTACTCTTCAATCTGCGACTTCTTGCGGCCCACCGCCGGCTCGTTGATGGGGAACTTGACGTAGCCGTTGGCGTTGGCCATCACCTTGGACATCAGGGCGGAGTACTCGGTGGAGATATCCTTGTCGTCAAAGTGCTGATAGAGCGAGAAGCCCATCACTCGGGAGTAAAAGTCAACCCACTGATTCATGGCGTTCCAACCGACGTTGCCGACGATGTGATCGATGTGCAACAGTCCAACCGGCCGGGCCACATCATCCTCCGGAAGCGCCCGATAGCCGGGGAAAAAGACGCCGGTGTAATTTCGCCGTTCCACAAAGGTATGGATCGTGTCGCCGTAGGCTCTGATACTGGAGATCACCACCGAGCCGTACTCATCGGAGATGGCCGTGGGCTCTTGCGCCGAGAGCGCTCCACGGGCCGTGGTCTCGCGCCAGGCGCCGGCGGCATCGTCCACCCAGAGAGCGATGGCGCGGACGCCGTCACCGTGTCTGGCCACATGCGCCGCCACTTCACGGGAGACCTCTGTGTCGGAGCGCAGCGCCGTGGTCAGAACAAAGCGGATCTTCCCCTGCTGCAGAACATAGGAGGCGCGGTCGCGGCGGCCGGTCTCCGGACCCGCGTAGGCCGCCAGCTTCATCCCAAAGGCGGCGCGGTAAAAGTAGGCCGCCTGGCGCGCGTTGCCCACATAAAACTCAACGTGATCCGTACCCAGGAGGGGAAGAAAATCGACTGCGGTCTCAGTAGCGTGCTCAGCCAAAGTGGCCATCGTTGGGTTTCTCCTTGGGCTCGCGCCAATGCAGGCCGGCTTTGACTGCGCCGGGCCTCACCTCTCCAGCAGAATGATCCTCGATGGAAGGGATGTCAACCGCAGGCGAACCTTCTGCATAGGGATCTTGGCTGTTTCATCCTGCAGGTGACTCTTGCGAGGTCACTCACCGGAGGAGAGAACTCGACCCCGGCACTCCCCCATCGAGACCAAAGGAAGGCCCTGGCGGTTGGCGTAGCCGCGCAAGCTCACCTCATCTCCATCTTCCAGAAAGCTGCGCCGTTCGCCCGTCGGCAGACAAAGGGGAATCTCTCCGCCCTTCGTCATCTCCAGCAGGCAGCCCTGGGAGCCAGGCTGCTCTCCGGAGACGGTTCCGCTGGCCAGGATGTCGCCAATCCTCAGGTTGCAGCCGTTGCTGGTGTGGTGGGTCAGCATCTGCGCAAACGACCAGTAGAGATCGCGCAGGTTCGCCCTGCTGAGCCGCACGGCGGGGATCCTCCGTTCGCGCATCCGCGCCGTGGAGAGATACGCCTCCACGGTGATGTCAAAACTGGAGAGAGTCTCTTCCGGTTCGGCCAGGTAGGCCAGCGGCGCGGGGTCTGAGGCGGCGCGGGGGGCGAGCCTGGTGCGGTACGGCGCCAGAGCCTCCATCGGGACCACCCACGGCGAGATGCTGGTGGCAAAACTCTTGCCCAGAAAGGGACCGAGCGGCTGATACTCCCAGGACTGGATATCGCGCGCCGACCAGTCATTGAGCAGCGAGAGGCCGAAGAGGTGCTTCGCCGCCTGCTCGATGGGCACTCGCGAACCCAGCGGATTCCCCACCCCGACGTAAGCCGCTACCTCCAGTTCATAGTCCAGCCGGGCGCTGGGCTGGAAGACGGGAGCAGGCTCAGAGCCAGCCCTGCACTGGCCGTGCGGCCGTCGCACCGGCGTCCCGCTAACCACCAGCGAGGAAGCGCGGCCATGGTAACCGATCGGCAGCCAATAGTAGTTCGGCGGCAGCGGCCGGTCGGGACGGAATAGACGGCCCACGTTCCTGGCATGGTGCAGGGACGCATAGAAGTCCGTGTAGTTCTCGGTGCGGACCGGCTTGTGGAAGACGGCCTGTGCCGCGGGAGTCATCAGCGAGGCCACTAGCCGTTGCCGCGGCGTGTCACGGCTGGAACGGGGTTCGGCAGCCTTCAGCAGATCGAAGAGCCGCCCGCGCAGCGCAGACCATGCGCCGGGACCGCAGCTCATCAACTCGTTGAGCCGGGCCGCGCCGCAGGCCGATTGCACCTCCTCCGGAAGATCCCTCAGCAGACCGTTCTCCCGCAGCCCATGCAGATCCAGGACGAAAGCCCCAATGCCGACGCCCAGATGAGGAGCCGGACGCGGATTCGGCTGCTCCGCCATCGGCGCAGCCGGATCCGTCAAAGGCTCAGGCCCGGATACCGAGGCTGGCGTGAAAGCGCAATATGGAAGCCACTGCAGAGGAAAGCCGCCGGCAGGATCGTTGGCTGTGCCCACCCAACTGGCCGCGACGCTCTCAAGAGGCAAACTCATCACACCGAGTGTAGGGCATCGGGCGGAGAGTTGGCCTCAGCGCCCCGCCGGCTTGAAGTGCCGTTCCAGGCCCTGCCAGCACTCATAGTACTCATGCTGCAGGATCTTCTCCTCCATCGCGTAGCGAGTTGGACGCACCACCATACGGGTCTCGAACATGAAGGCCAACGTGTCGGCAATGTACTGCGGCGCCAGTTCGGCGTGACTGGCGCGATCGAAGGTGAGCGCATCCGGACCGTGGCCGGACATGCAGTTGTGCAGGCTGGCTCCGCCGGGAAGAAACCCCTCGGCCTTGGCGTCGTACTGGCCGCGAATCAGCCCCATGAACTCGTTCATCATGTTGCGATGGAACCACGGCGGACGGAAGGTATGCTCGGCGACCAGCCAGCGCGGTGGAAAGATGGCCAGATCCACGTTGGCCACACCGTGAATCGGTGAGGGAGCGGTAAGAACGGTGAAGATCGATGGGTCTGGATGATCGAAGCTGACCGAATTGATCACCTGGAACCTGGCCATGTCGTACAGGTAGGGAGCGTAGTTGCCGTGCCAGGCGACCACATCCAGTGGCGAGTGGTCATAGGTGGAGACCCACAGCTTGCCCTGGAACTTGGCGACCACCTCAAACTCGCCGTCGGTATCGTCGTACTCCGCCACGGGCGTCAGGAAGTCGCGCGGGTTGGCCAGCCCGTTGGCGCCGATCGGGCCTAGCTCGGGAAGACGGAAGGGTTGGCCGTAGTTCTCGCAGAGGTACCCTCGGGCGTGATGATGCAGCAGTTCGACACAAAACTTGATGCCGCGGGGTATCACCGCCAGATGCCCAGGATGAACCTCCAGGATGCCGCACTCGGTGCAGAGCCGCAGCGCGCCCTGCTGTGGCAGCACCAACAGCTCTCCATCCGCGTCATAGAAGAAGCGGTCGGTCATGGAGGCGTTGGCCGTATACATGTGGATGGCAACGCCGTCCTGCATGGCGGCGTCGCCGTTGCCACCGATGGTGATGATCCCCTCCACAAAGTCCGTGGGAACTGTGGGGAATGGAAGCGGATCCCAGCGCATCTGGTTGGGAGGAGTCGAGACTTCGTCAAACGGCGCGCTGCGCAAAAGCGTCGACTCCGGAAAGGGCTGGTAAGGCTCATGCACCACCGAAGGGCGGATCCGATACATCCAGGTGCGGCGGTTGAGAGCGCGCGGAGCAGTAAAGGCTGAACCGCTCACCTGCTCGGTGTAAAGCCCCAACGGGTGCCGCTGCGGAGAGTTCTGGCCGGCGGGGAGAGCTCCGGGGTATGCCTCGGTGGAAAACTCGTTGCCAAATCCTGACTGATAGACAAGGTGGGCGAGATCAGACATGCATTCACTCCTTCAAGGATGCGGCTCCTCGGTCTTCGTTCAGCCGCGGTTGGATGTAAGAATCTTTGCCTGCACAGGCCGCCATGAGCTGCGAACTGCGCGTGCAGGACTCCTGCAACTGCCAAACCTTCGAGCACCGAAGAGTATCGCACGAAGCGCCGATCCTTGGCCGCCGGGGCCAAACCCCGGGCGTCCGGACCGGCGTCGGCCTCAAACCCTACCAACTCCAAACCCTGCTCCGGACCCTCCTCGCGGACCGTGATCCGGAAGGATCTCTCGCACTGCCACCCGCATTCCATCCCTCCCGGGCGCGCCTGGCATCCTATCTTTCTGGGAGAGACTCCTCAGCTCCGGAGACGAAGTCCCGCGCCACGCCGATGCTCAACCCTCAGCGGACCGTGGAGCCTCATGGCTAATCCTGATGGCCGACCCAACCAGCATCTTCGATTCACTCCGCGACGAGTTCCTCAACGCGCTCCAGGCATGCCAGACTCATGCCAGGCCCGGGCCCGTGCATGCGCTGCGCATCGCCGGCCGCAAGCTGGAGGCCTTCCTGCTTGCCGTACGGCGGCGAAATCCGCGTGCTTCATCCCTGCGCCGGCAGGTGAAGCAGACCCTGCGCAAGCTCAAGGAGGTTCGCCGGGCCGCAGCATCGGTACGTGATCTGGACGTCCAGCGCCGATTGTTGGCGGAGCTTGCTCAACCTGGCAAGGATCCGCCAATACTGCCCGGTAACGAGCCGACGCAGGCGGAGAGCCACAAGCTGGATCGCCGCCTGGAGCGGCGGCGAAGGCCCTTGGCGGCAGCCCTGGTGAAGGACATCGCGGCCCTGGCTCCTGCTCTCCTGCTCTGCCTGAAGCCATTGGCAAAGCGCATGGCCCACCTGCACCCCGTCCCGCTGCCGGCCATGGCCAAAGAGATGGCGCAGCGCGGCGCAGAGAGGTTGCGCCGCACCCAATACGAGCGACGAAACGCCGGCCGGCATGGGCTGAGCGGCAAAACCCTGCATGCCTATCGCAAGCGAACCAAAGCAGCCCGCTACCTGGCCGAACTGGAACCCGGTTCGGCATCGGCCCAAAAGATGGTGGCGGAGATAAAAAGCAGGCTCGACGCTATCGGGCGATGGCATGACCTGGCTTTGCTGGCCGAGACGGCAAAGAGCATGTTTGGCGCCTCCGCCGTCCTGACCGTCTCTGTCCAGGCTGCGCAGCGGCAGGCTCTGGAGTTGGCGGTCCGTTCTGTGCTGGCCCAAGCCCCACGCCATGCAGGGGGACCGTTCGCTCACGATCCGCCTCGAACCGGGCAAGAGCGCCCTGAAACCGCCCCCGCCGCAAGGAGTCACGCCACGAAGGGTAGAGCTTTGGATCCAAAGCTCTCCAGTTCTCTTAGGCGCGCAGAACCCACATCAGAGCCGCACCCTCCAGCAGAAGACAGGTCTGAATCCACCCCACCGAGGGAGGGTGGAGGCTTCGCAGCGATCTCTGCGGGAAGCAGAGCCGCATCACCCCGGAGACGGTCAACACCGCAAAGAGGATCCAGTAATAGCGTCCGCCCCACCAGACGCAAGGTACGGTGAGCTCCAGCAGCACCGCTCCAACAAGACGGACACCACTCACCCTGCTGATCCAGCGCTCTGTCCATCCGGCGGACGACAGATGCCAGAGACCAGACAGAACTAGCACAAGAACGACGATGGTGAGGTAGATGGTCTTGTACATGTAAGTGAGCCTATAGCGAAACTTCGCAGCGTAAACCCCTGTTAACAGGGACGCTAATAGCTTCAACAGGACCAAGCGAGCCTGTTGAAAAGTCAGTAATGACGGGCAGAATTTTCACAAACTGGCCGATCTGCCGTAGCCGAGATGAGGTTCTCCTCGCCTCCTCCACGAAGAATCCGAAGTCACTATGGTTACTAAAGATTGTGACTACAGGGTTGTATGATGTTACCTACGTTACCATTTTTCGATGGCTTCATCGCTATGTATCGGCAGATTGCCGAGCAACTAAACCGAATTGGTGGAAAATGACCGCTTATCGGTCATCTTGAGCCCTGTCGCTGTTTCCGTGTGCGGGTAAAGATTTTCCGTGCGGGTGTATCCAGGAGCCTCGGCCTTTATGGGCGTTTTTCCCGTCTCCCGGGCCTCCAGCAGGCGCGTCCGCCGGGGGGATGAACCCGCTCAAGCAAGCTCGCTTCTGGAGACCGACCCAAACCCAAACAATTAGAAAAGAGCCCCAGACCCACTCCCGGACCTGGCCGAAACGCTCCTGGAGAGCCCACTGGGCCGCGACGCATCTCCCGGAGACTGGAAGCGCCTTTTGACGAAGAGGCCGCAGCCTGCGGTCTACTGATTCACGCCGCTGGCCAGAAATCCGCCGTCCACCACCAGAATCTCGCCGGTCACAAACGAGGACGCATCGGAGGCCAGATAGATCGCCGCGCCGATCAACTCCTCGGTCTTGCCAAAACGATTCATCGGAGTGCGCATCAGGAGTTCCTTGCCACGTTCACTCTCATCCAGCAACTTCTGGTTGAGCGCGGTGCGAAAGACGCCGGGCGCGATCGCATTCACCGTCACTCCCTGCGAGCTCCACTCCACGGCCAGCGACCGCGTCAGCGCCGCCACGGCCGCCTTGGAGCAGGCGTAGGCGGTGACCTCCTTGAGGCTGACAAAGCTGTTCAAGGAGGCGATGTTGATGATGCGGCCATAACCTCGCTCCAGCATCCTCCGCCCGAAGATCTGGCAGGCGCGCAGAGTTCCCGTAACGTTGGTGTTCATGATGGCCTGCCATTCGTCCTCGGGAAAGTCCAGGGTGGGGGCGCGCTTGATTCTGCCCGCGCAGTTGATAAGGATATCCACCTTGCCGAAGGCTTCAACGGTGGCCGAACAGAGCGCCTCCAGGCTAGCCCGATCGGCTACGTCCGAGGCCAGACGCAGGGTGCGGACTCCGGTGGCTTCTATCGCGGCGGCTGCTTCCTCCACCTGCTCCTTGCGGCGGCTGCTGGCCACCACATCCGCGCCGGCCTCCGCCAGGCCGACAGCCATGGCCAGACCGATACCCGAGGTTCCACCCACCACAACTGCGCTCTTCCCTGCCAGATCAAACAGCTTGGATGCCATGAGCCTTTTCCTCTTCGCCTTTCACAAATTGCATGATCTCGTTGACAACTTCCTTCGGTTCGCGGTCGTTGACCACTCGCAGCGCATCGGAGGGCGGCTCAAGAGTAGCGAACTGGCTATCCAGGAGCCCAGGATTCATGTAATGATTCTTTCGCTCCGCCAGCCGCCCGGCGATCAGATCTTTTGACCCATCCAGCCAGACAAAGAGAACCGAGCCCTGCGGCAGATAGCGCAACAGCGTCTTGCGGTAACTCTGCTTGAGAGCCGAGCACGCCAGCACGCCGCTCTGACCCTGATGAAGCCACTCTCCCAGCAGAAGGTTGAGCCTCTCCAGCCAGGGTTCGCGGTCCTGATCGTTGAGCGGCTGACCGGCGGCCATCTTCGTCTTGTTCGCGGCGGAATGGTAGTTGTCCGCATCGGCGAAGACGGCATGCATCCGGCCGGCCAGAAGCTGTCCAATGGTCGTCTTCCCTGATCCAGTGACACCCATGAGCACTACAATCATCGTCGCTGTCCTGAACCTTCTTCCCGCAAGCTACTTTCCTAAAAAGATCGGCCGTATGTGCCGCTCATACAGGTTGGTGGTCACGTTGCGCGCCACAATCTCCTGGTTGGCCTCCAAAGCGCGAAGATAGCGATCACCCATCTTTGCCGCAACCTTGAAGCCAACATGCAGCAGTTGCCGAAAGCTCGGATTATAGGCAGGATTGCTCTGGTCGTGGCGCAGGGCGGAGGTAAACTGCTCGCTGGTCCAGGCTTGCACAACCTGCGGGCTGGGCAAACGAGCTTGGTCAATGTCGATCACGGTGGCGTAAGGTTTGCACAGCTCCTCCGCATGCGCATAAGCCTCGCGATAGACTTCTTTGGCAATCTCCAATCCACCTCCGCCGGCCTCCGCCAGGCCGATAATCTCCTCCAGCCAGGTGGTGCCCGCCGTCTTGACATGGACACCGGCATTGAACTTGATCACCGCGTCATGGATGGATTTGTAGATGGAGAACTTGTCGGAACCCGAGTGTACGCTCAGCTTCAGGTTCTCTGGTAGGCCGTAGCGCTTGATCGCAAACTCGATGGTGGCTAGATCCTCTTCAAACTCCTTGGCGAACTGGGCCACGTCGCCGACATAATCCACTCCCTTGTTGAAGCGGCCGGTGAACTTCGGCGCAATGGTCTGGATGGGAACCCGCTCGTCCGCAATCGCCGCAAGGATGATCAGCAACTCGACCGGCGTCTGCGGCAGGTCCGTCTCGTCCATGGAGATCTCGGGAACAAAATTGCCTTCACCCTTGCGTTCCTCCAGCAGGCGATAGATCCTGCCCGCATCTTTGACCGCGGCGAGAAACTTGTTCGCCACCCCGCGCACAAAGGCCGCATCGGTCTTGAAGGGCGCGGCGATTCGCGGAATGCTCACAGACCCCAGCAGTTCGGGATGGGCGGAAAGAAACGCCTCCACATCTTCGGGACGGGCCGGCTTTCCTATCTCCTCGGCGACATCCAGGGTAAAGAAGTCACATGGCTCCAGAAACCTCTCCACGGTCTTCAGGGAGATGTGATCCGCATCCAGGAAGTAGGGCTTTTCCCAACCCAGAGACTTCACCGCGGCATCGGCGGCGGCGCGCGTCTGGCTGGGCTCAGTCCCGATGATGGTGTGCTCTCGATTGCTCTTGTTCCACACCGGAATCACTTCCACACCCGCCTCCGCGGCCTGGATGCAGGCGGCAAGCTGCGCCTTCGCCTGATGGGCGAAACGATCGCCGACCCCCACGGAGAATCTCGGTAACACCCTCTGCTTCGACATGTTGTCTCCTCTTCGTTGCCGGCTTGCACGGATCGCCCGGCTGCTGCTTCTGCTGCGCTGCGCTCTATCCAGTTGGTTGATGGTTCGATTCCTCGTCGAACAGGCCCAGGAGCCTGTGGCTCATCGCGGGGGCTGCCCGGCATCTCCTCACTATGGTAATCTCGCCGCTGCGGCAAGGGGATCCCAGTGGTCAGACCCCGCAAGAAACCTGGCCGGCAGAAACCGCGCAGCCTGAGCAGCGCTGAGCTGATAGGATCCGGCCAAGCGGGAGTTCGACCGCGCTCCCGGTCCGGTGCTGCCCCGCTCGGCGTAAAACGTACCCGCAATGGACCCTGCCCGGGTCCAGGCAGTCCAACCTTGCGGACTTAGGCTGGCCGGCATCTCTGTATCCAGAAAAACCACCCGTGCGTAAGATCTCCAG
>JAKAQS010000343.1 GCA_021819585.1 Acidobacteriota bacterium | reverse complement strand
ACTGGGTTGCGTGGGCGGCATTGCGTTGGATAACGAGGGTTATCTCTACGTGGTCTCCACCGCAACCTGCGGCAGCACGGCCAACCCCACGGTTCTCAAGTTTTCCACCACTGGCGACGGCAACATCGCTCCCGTCGCCACCTTCACCTCCACCGCGTGGACCAACGCCGACGCCAACCTGTCCATCGCCGTCTATTAGACCCCGGGCTTGCCCCCACAGAAGCAGACACCAGGCCGGCGATCCCATCTTCCCTACGGCGGGGCGCCGAACCGCTCGGAAGACTCTGTAAACCATGTATCCTCAACAAGAACCATGAAGCGCATTGTCACCGCTGTCGTCCTCATCGCCTGTGTCCTGGCGCTGATCTTCTTTGGCAAGCCATGGATGGTCACCCTCCTGGCCGCCATCGTCGCCGGCCTGGCCGCTTTGGAGTTCCGTACCTTCGCCGGCGCCGGCGGATGCCCCATCCCGCTCTGGTGGTCGCTCTGCGCCGTGGCCTGCTACTTTCTCTGCGTCTTCTTCCACCCTTCGGACAGGCTGACCATCGTAGCCTTCCTTACCCTTGTGCTCTTCGCGGTTGCGGCCTTCCGCACAAAATTGGAGCATGTCCTCTGGCAGACCTCCGCGGGCCTGCTGCTGGTGATCTACATCGCCTATCCGTTGTCTCTTCTGCCTGAGATCCTCAATCAGGAGAACGGCAGCGCGCTGCTGCTCTTTCTCTTTCTCTGCGTCTGGTCCGGGGATATCGCCGCACTCTATATCGGCAGACATTTTGGCCGCCACAAATTTGCGCCGCGCCTCTCGCCCAACAAGACATGGGAGGGCGCCATCGCCTCGCTGGTAGCCTCCTGCATCTTCGGCATGGGCCTGGTTGTGCTGGGGGATTGGTTCACCCAACAGAACTCAAGCTTTACCCGGCTTCACACCACGGAACGCTGGTGGATCTTCCTTCTGCTCGCCGTCGTGCTCAACGCAGCCGCCCAGTTCGGCGACCTGCTCGAATCCACCCTCAAGCGCGGAGCCGGAGTCAAGGACTCCGGCTCCATCCTCCCCGGCCACGGCGGCGTTCTGGACCGCATCGACGCCCTTCTGGTCGCAGCGCCCGTCCTCTGGTTCATCATCGCTCTCCGCGATTACTTCTCTCTCGGAAGCCTGTAGAAGCCCGTTGAAGAACCAGGTTTCCGCCCCAAAGGTCTACGCGCCCGCTGGAATGCAAGCGCCCAGCAACGGATCCACCCATCCCCCCGGAGGCGCCAGGGTCATCGCCTCCTTGGGCCCCCAGCTATGCACCTCATACGGATGCACCGGGGTTCCGTTCCTCAGCACCGGGTCCACAATCCTCCATGCCTCCTCGACGTAGTCCTGACGCGCAAAGATGCTCGAATCTCCTATCAGCGCATCGGTCAAGACACGCTCGTAGGGCTCCATTTCCTCTGGATAAGGCTCGCTGCTGGCAACCAGCTCCGTGGATTTCCGCTTGGCGTCATCTCCAGCCACCGCTACAGACACACCCATCGCTATGGTCGAGTCCGGGCTGATTCGGAACCGTATGTAATTTTGCGGCATCTCGCCTTCGGAGAACTTGGTCAGCGGTGGACGCTTGAAGCGCGTCATCACCTCGGTACACGTCTCCGGCAGGTTCTTTCCCGCGCGGATATAAAACGGAACCCCGGCCCATCTCCAAGAGGCAACCTCCAGACGCAACGCAGCAAAGGTCTCCGTCCTGGATCCTTTGGCCACCCCCGGCTCATCCTGATACCCGCGGAACTGACCACGCACCAGGTTCCCCGGCCCGATGGGGGAGATGGCCTTCAGAACCTTCACCTTCTCATCCCGTATGGACTCGCTGTCCTTGCGCGCCGGCGACTCCATGGCCAGATTGCACATCAACTGAAACAGATGGTTCTGGATCACATCCCGCATCGCGCCTGTCTGGTCGTAGAACGCGCCCCTTCCCTGCACTCCAAAGCTCTCCGCCATGGTGATCTGCACGCTGTCAATATGGTCACGATTCCAAAGCGGCTCCAGAAAAGAGTTCGAGAACCGGAATGACACCATGCTTTGCACTGGATCCTTGGCCAGATAGTGGTCGATTCGGAAGATGGACCGCTCTGGAAACGCCCGCAGCAGAATCTGGTTCAGTTCCTGGGCGGAGGCCAGATCGTGGCCAAATGGCTTTTCCACAATCATCCGCGCTCCCTTAGCCGATCCGGAGTGCATCAGTTGATCCACAACCTTTTCAAACATCGAGGGCGGAATCGCCAGATAGTGCGCTGGATGCTGAGCGCCGCCCAACTCCTTGCGCACCGCCGTAAAGGTCGCCGGATCGGCATAATCACCGTCTACATAACGTAGAAGCGAACTCAATCTCTCCCAGGCGGCCGCATCCAGCCCTCCATGCTTTTCAAGGCTGTCCTTGGCCCGGTCCTTGAGCTGATCAAGGTTCCACCCTGCTTTGGCGACGCCAATCACCGGCACCGCCAGAGCGCCGCGTTTCACCATCGCCTGCAAGGCAGGAAAGATCTTCTTGTACGCCAAATCCCCGGTTGCGCCAAAAAACACCAGTGCATCGGAATGGGTCTCAGTCACTAAAAACTCCTCTTTCACAGGAAGATTGAGAGCAGGCAAACCGGCCGTTTACCGCCCTACTTAGGAGTAGATGCAATCCGAACGGAGCCCGAGGTGCGCCATGAACATTATT
>JAKAQS010000094.1 GCA_021819585.1 Acidobacteriota bacterium | reverse complement strand
AGACCCGGTCTCCCGGGAGACCATCGCTGGCGCTCCGGCGTCCGCCGGAACGCGCCTGGAAACCCGGAACACACCTGGAAACAATGGCTTTGGCCAAAGAAAAGCGGCTATGGCTGAAGGATGCGGAGCTGCGCCCGGAGCCGGCGGGGAAGCGTTGCCGTAAACTAAAGCTTCCAGGGAGGTTGCAACACCGCTGGGAGAAGCCTTGCGCGGTCTGCGCCGGCCTGGATGAATGGAGTGCATCCTTGGCAGAGACTATCTATGATCTGGTGATCGTCGGCGGTGGCCCGGCCGGCTATACCTGCGGCATTCGCGCCGCGCAGCTCGGGCTCAAAGTGGCCTTGATTGAAAAGACCGACAAGCTCGGCGGGACCTGCCTGCACTGGGGTTGCATCCCCACCAAGGCCATGCTCTTCTCCGCCGAGGTCTGGGATCATCTGAAGCACGCCGAGAGCTACGGCATCGACGGAGTGTCCGCTCCCCGCCTGAACTGGGAGAACCTGCTCAAACGCAAGAACGAGATTGTGACCAAGCACACCAAGGGCCTGGACTTCCTGATGAAGAAGAACAAGATCACCGTGGTGCGTGGTCACGGGCGGCTGACCGGCCCGGCGAAAGATGGGGTCTTCACCGTCGAGGTGACGGCCGGGGACAACAAGACCACCGCTCCGGTTCAAGGCAGGAAGGTGGTGCTGGCCACCGGTTCGGACGCGCGGATGCTGCCCGGCTACCAGGCCGATGAGATGATCCTGACCAACATGGAGATCCTCACCCTGCCGGCTCCTCCGAAGTCGTTGATCGTCATCGGCTCAGGCGCGGTCGGGGTGGAGTTTGCCTCCATCTTCCGCAGCTTCGGCGCCGAGGTGAGCATTCTGGAGGCGCTGCCCCGCATGGTTCCGGTGGAGGATGAGGAGGTCTCCAAGGAGTTGACGAGGGCCTTCAAGAAGCGCGGCATCGACGTGAACACCGGCTGCATGGTGGAGAAGATCGAGAAGACCCCGGGAGGGGTGAAGATCAGCTTCAAGGATGCCTCCGGCAAAGCCCAGACCAAAGAGGCTGAGAAGGTTCTGGTCGCCGTAGGGCGCGGCCCGCGCACCGCCGACGCCGGGATTGACAAGGTGAAGATTACCCTGGATCGCGGCTACGTCCCGGTGAACGAGTGGATGGAGACCACCGAGCCGGGGGTTTACGCCATCGGCGACATCGTCGCAGGGCTGCCGCAACTGGCGCATGTGGGCTCAATGAGCGGCATCGTGGTGGCCGGCAGGCTCGCCGGCAAGTACGCTCGTCCGGTGCGCAAGGAGCGGGTGCCGGGCTGCACCTACTGCGATCCGCAGATCGGCAGCGTAGGACTTACCGAGGCCCAGGCCAAAGAGAAGGGTTATACGGTGAAGGTGGGCAAGTTCCCCTTCATGGGCAACTCCAAGGCCACGATCATCGACTCCCATGAGGGCTTCGTCAAGGTTGTCTCCGACGCGCGCTACGGCGAGGTGCTGGGGGTACACATCATCGGCCCTCAGGCCACCGAGCTGATCGCCGAGTGTGTGGTGGCGCTGGAACTTGAGGCCACGGTGGAGGAGCTGATGTTTACCATCCACGCCCATCCAACCCTCGCCGAGAGCCTGCTGGACGGCTTCTCGGCGGTGGAGGGGATGGCTGTGAACGTGTAGGACCGGCCCGCTTCCGGAAACATAGGCGATTTCAAGACGCATTGCTGATCCATCTGCTCCAACTCGGCCGTGTCCCCTACGCGGAGGGTCTGCGCCTCCAGGCGGAGGTAGCCGCCGCGCGGAGAGCCGGCGTGGTCGGCGATACTCTGATCTTGCTGGAGCATCCGCCGGTGCTCACCTTGGGCCGCAACGCCTCCCAGGCCAACATTCTGCTTCGTCCAGAGGAGCTTGCCGCGCGCGGCGTCGAAGTGCATGAGATCAACCGGGGCGGCGATGTGACTTATCACGGCCCCGGGCAACTGGTGGGCTACCCGATCTTCGATCTGCGCGGCGATTTGCCCGGCAAGCGCGGGCCGCACCTGGGCCCCGTCGACTTCGTCCGCCGGATGGAAGAGGCGTTGATTCTCTCCTGCAAAGACTTCGGCGTCGCTGCCCAGCGCATCTGCAAGCGCACCGGAGTCTGGACGCCGGCCGGCGGCAGCGTGCCCGAGAAGAAGATTGCCGCCATCGGCATCCATGTGGCGCAGGCAATCACCACCCACGGTTTCGCCCTGAACGTCACCACCGACCTGCGCGACTTTGAATGGATCATTCCCTGTGGTATCACCGACCGCGCGGTCACCTCACTGGAGGTGGAGGCTCCGGGGCCGGCCCCGACGATGGAGGAAGCGGCAGCGGCCGTCTCGGCAAACTTTGGCCGTGTCTTTCAGCGCCAGATGCTGGCAGTGAGAACCTTGCAGGAGCTTTTGAGGGCGGCTTCGCCTTCCTCCAGGACAGCGCCACAAGGGTGATACGTACTGATCGGTACTGAACGGCGATTTTGTACCTTTCGAATCTGGCTAAGACCGTATAATCTCAAAGTTGCGCAGCAGGCGTCTGCAGGGCTGCTCTGCGGGCGCTGCAACTTCTCCCGGAGATTTTTCCCCATGCCAATCGACGTTGTCATGCCCCAGATGGGTGAGTCCATCACGGAAGGTACGCTTACCAAGTGGCTCAAGAGACCCGGCGAAGCCGTGACCCGCGACGAACCGCTCTTTGAGATCTCCACCGACAAGGTGGATGCCGAGATTCCCTCACCGGCTGGCGGTGTTCTAGGCGAGATCAAGGTCCAAGAGGGAGCGACGGTGGGCGTGGGAACCGTTGTCTGCTCGATTCTGGGAGCAGAGGAGACAGCCGGCCAAGCTGCGCCTGCCAAGGCGGCGACGGCCCCTGCATCAGGAGCGGCGCCTGCATCAGGAGCGGCGCCTGCGTCGGCGGCGCCTGCGTCGGATTCGGCGCCTGCGGCAGAGTCGGCCGGGGGCCCCGCCACCGAGGTGCTGATGCCGCAGATGGGCGAGTCGATCACCGAAGGCACGCTGACGCGCTGGCTCAAGAAGGTAGGCGATACCGTGGCTCGCGATGAGCCCATCTTCGAGATCTCCACCGACAAGGTGGATGCCGAGATACCTTCACCGGCGGCGGGCGTTCTGGCCGAGATCCGGGTAGGAGAGGGCCAGACGGTCACCATCAACACGGTGGTAGCGGTCATCCAGGCGGCTTCGACAGGGTCTGCAGCGGCCGCGCCTCAGGCAAAAGCCGCTCCAGCAGCAGCAATGGCGCCGGCTGCTTCCAGCGTGGCTGGAATCTTGGGAGGCGCCTCGGCCGGCCCCCCGGATGGGGCAGAGAGGCCGCGCTCCTCGCCGCTGGTGCGCAAGATGGCTGCGGAGAACAACATCGATCTGCGCAGCCTGACCGGAACCGGGGCCTCTGGCCGCATCACCAAGCAGGACGTTCTGCGGCGGCTGCAGGAGCCGGCAGCGGCGCCTGCCGCTCCTGTGGTACCCGCACCACCGGTCGCCGCTCCGGCCCCGGTAACAGCCGCTGCACCGAACGCCTCGGCTCCATCGCCGGCAGCGCCATCCTCTGCGCCGCTGCCGGGTGAGTTAGTGCCGCTCTCCCGGATGCGCTCCATCATTGCCAAACGGATGGTGGAGTCCAAGGCCACCAGCCCGCACGTGCATACCGTCTTCAAGGTGGATATGACGCGCATCGTCCGGCTGCGCGAGCGGGAAAAGAACAAATACGAGCAGCGCAACGGGGTAAAGCTGACCTACATGCCGTTCATCGCCCGCGCGGCCGTGCAGACCCTGCGCAAGCACCCCATCGTCAACGCCTCCATGCAAGGCGAAGCGATACAGTACCACCGCAACATCAACCTGGGAATCGCGGTGGCCCTGGAGTGGGGGCTGATCGTGCCGGTGATCCAGCAGGCCGAGGACAAGAGCTTCCTGGGCGTGGCCCGCGCTGTGGCCGACCTGGCCGAGCGCGCGCGCGCCAGGAAGCTGGCGCCCGAGGAGGTGGCTGGCGGAACGTTCACGCTGACCAACTCCGGCATCTTCGGCGAACAGTTCGGGATGCCCATCATCGCCCAACCGCAGTCTGCCATCCTGGGCATCGGCGGGTTGAGCAAGGAGCCGGTGGTCATCACCAGCGAAGCCGGCCAGGACAGCATCGCCATCCGCAGCATCCAGCACTTCACCCTGGGCTTTGACCATCGCATCATCGACGGCGCTGATGCTGGCAAGTTCATGGCCGACTTCAAAGCTTGTCTGGAGAACTGGTCGGAGGACATCGGCTAGACTGGCATTGCGAGGTGAGAGATTCAGTCATGCCGAAGCAAGCCACGGCAGGAACGGCGCGAATCGAACAGTTGCATGTCGAGAACTACCGCGCGCTGCGTCGGTCTCTTCAGACACGCAGCTCACGCTTGGCCGTCTCCGCAACCCGTCCCAGGTCGGCCACAGTCAGCACGCGGATCGCCTCCTGTTCCATCGCCCGGACGCCAAATCCATACTGCTCCTGATCGGCCACCGAGGCGATCCGCTCCACGATCGCGGTCAGCTCCAGTTCCAGGCCCTCGGCGCGCTGCACGCCCGCGCGCAGCGCCTCCGCCGAGTAGGCGAAGCCCTTGGCGCCTTCCACGTCGCTCTCCAGGGAGACGGCGTGGAACATGCGCACCTTGCCGTTGCGGTAACCGCAGTCGATCTTCAACGGATCGCCTGGCTGGGTGTAGGCGGCGGCGGCGATCTTCTTGCGCATCAACCTCCAGACCCCGGCAGCCTCAAAGGCGTCGCGCATGGAGGAAACGATGGCCTGGCGGCCGGACGTTCTGCGCCGCGCCGCCGGAGCCTTCAAGGGCTCGACATACATTCGCAGCAGTTGCTCCATCTCTGCCGGCAGGCTCTCGGCCAGAGTGCCGCGCATCTCGGTGAGCTGGACGCTGTTGGAGAGCGAATCCTCCAGCGTCTCCAGCACCGGCCTGGCGTTCACCCGTGGCTCAACGCCCACCAGCAGGCGCTGGGCAATCTCCGCCTCCAGCGCCTCCAGCAGCTCCACGTCGGCATCCGGATCCATGCAGCGCACTCGGCTCCAGTCGCGGGTGAAGCGGACGGTCGCAGTCTCATCCCGCCCGGCCTCGCGCAGCACCACGCCGATATTGGCGAACTCTCCCTTGACCACATCCGGCACATACCGGATGAGGGAGAACTCGCACTGTAGCCGCTCACGCACTGGAACCTCCACCTCAATTTATCCTTAACTTCAGCATTCCATTCCAGATTTTCCCGGGATCACATGAGATATCCCCCGGCGGTCTGGGGCGCTGAGGAGCCGCTCGGCGCGGGCCGGCCGGCGGCCAGTCCCCAAAAGGGAAACGGCTGCCGATCCGAGTGGTGAAACTGTCCGATCAGCTCTCTCACCCGTAGCCGGCGCTGCAACAGGGTCTCCATCAGGCGTTCGATCGTCTGCGGATCGCCGCCGTACCACTCGGGAGGAACCTCCTCGGCCACCTTCCAGAGTTGGTCTGGGGAGAACTGCTCGACCCGGCTGAGCCAGGGTTCAAAGCTCTCCCAGCCGCGAATCCGGGCATAGACCTGGTTGCGCGCAAAGACCCCGCGCAGCGGCGCATCCGGGAAGGTCCACTCCCCGGCGTTGAAGCAATAACCCTGGTCGATGAATGTGGCGCGATACTTGCGCTCCCGGGGGCGGCGTTCAAAGACCGCCTGCCGCCCGTTGCAGTTTCCGGTCCACTTGTCCACGACCAGCATGCCGGCGAACTCCGCCAGGTTCCGCACCTCCTCCATCTGCTGCTCGGGAAGGTAATCCACGACCTGCCCCGGCATCAGTCCGCCCACGAACCGGCTGCCGAACTGCAATCCGTCGGCGCAGCGCTGACGCACTCCACGGCCCATCTCCATGACCATCCCCGGACTGTTGTCGACCAGCCACTGGCTGACCTCCACCACATCGCTCTTGGGCACGGTGAGTCCCACCGCTTCCGCGATACGGGTTCCGATCAGCTCGTTGGCCAGCACACGCAGGTGTTGAGGGTTATTCTTGAACTTTACCACCCACAGGTTGCCATCCGCACCCAGCATGAGCTGACTCTGCGCCCCGCCGCGCATCCGCCGGATTGTCTGTACCGCCGTAACCGCCAATACGAATCCTTTCGGCCCGCATACTCCCTGGCCTCAACTTTCGGCCAGGATCTGCCGGCTGAAGGTGATTGAGCCACCCAGCCAAGCCTTGAGCCGAGCCCATGCTTTGAAACAGCAAGCCGGCGCGCCGGGTAGGACGACGCCTCCTCGCCGATGCTCTGTCTTGAAGCGACTCCCTGCAACGGGACTCCTTCATGGTAGCCGCTTCCACCTCTGCGCCGAAGTCAAGCGCCCCCCGTCGGCCATGCCTATCGCCCCCTGCCTGCTCCCGTTGCAGCCGGCTCTGCCCAACCGCTACCATCAGCTTGAGGACATGGTTTTGCGCGGCGCAGCCCGGAGACGGCTGCTGCGCAAAAGACAGCCGCCGCTTTCAGCTCTGCAGAGAGCCTGCGAAGGCCGCCTGGGTGTTCTCACAACCTATTTGGAAAGGCTTCTATGGACTCCAGCACCAACAGCTCCGCCGCTCGCCGCTCGGAAGATATCGCGCTCGATCTGCTCAAGTTTCTCGCCCCCTTCGCTCACCTGGGCAACAAGAGCGGCTCCGGAACCGGCTTTGGCCTTCCCTCGGCGCCCCGGGCAGAGGAGCAGATCGACCAGCTCTTTGAGCTTTACACGCGCTGCCGGGCGGCCGTAGAAGCTCCGCTGCCCTCCAGCCTAAAGCCTGGCGCGGCGACACAGAAGTAGCCATGCCGCCCGTTCACGTTGTTGTAGTGGGCGCCGGCGCCTTCGGCCGCAATCACCTGCGGGTCTATCGCCAGTTGCAGCAGGCGCACCCGGAGTTGGTTCAGCTCAGCGCCGTCGTGGAGCCGGAGGCCGGGCGACGGACAGAGTCTGCCACCAGCTACGCCATCCCCGGCTTGGCGTCGATCGCAGAGCTTCTCGAGGCGGGCCTGCCGCTGCAGGCCGCCTCCATCTGCGCCCCCACGGTGCATCATGCCGCGCTGGCTGAGCAGCTTCTGCGAGCCGGCCTGGACGTTCTGATTGAGAAGCCGTTCGCCGCCAGCCTGGACGAGGCGGACCGCGTCGTGAAGCTGGCCCAGGCGCTGGGCCGCACAGTGGCCATCGGCCATCTGGAGCGATTCAATCCGGCCGTTGCGGCGACCATCGCCGCGCTCCGCCAACCCATGTTCTTTGAGGCTCATCGGCTCAGCATCTTCACGCCGCGGTCGCTGGATGTGGATGTGGTGCTCGATCTGATGATTCACGATCTGGACATCGTCCTCAGCCTGACCCGTTCGCCAGTCCGCGAGGTGCGCGCCGTGGGCCTGCCTGTCCTGTCGTCCCGGACGGACATCGCCAATGTTCGGGTCGAGTTCGAATCCGGCTGCGTGGCCAATTTCACGGCCAGCCGAGTCTCCACTGAACAAGTCCGGAAGCTGCGCCTCTTCCAGCCGGGCGAGTACCTGTCTCTGGACTTCGCCCGCCAGGAGCTGCTCCGGATCAGCGTTGACCGGGAGGCGGTGGCCGCGATGCTCGCCGCCGGCCTGTCTCCGGGCGCCCCCGCCCCGGCGCCGCTTTCCGTGGTTCGCCCGCCGGCGGAGGCGGAAGGGCCGGCGCAGCACCCCACGGCGGGCCTGACGCTTACCCGCTCCCAGGTTCCCAAGGGCGAGCCGCTGCTGCTGGAGCTGGAAGACTTTCTGCGCGCGGTTTTGACGGGGGGCCGGCCGCGGGTTCCAGCGGAAGCAGGCCGTCAGGCGCTGGCGCTGGCGCTGCGGATCAACGATCAGATTGCCGGCCATGCGCAGCGCGCCGGCCTGCTGTAGGCGCCGGCTCACTGCAGCTTCTGCACCGGGGTTCCGGGTGGAATGGTCAACTGGAACTGATCCGGATCGAAGGGTCTGTTCAAGATCAGCTTGGTGACCACGATCTTCAACGAGTACTCATCCAGCGGTCTCCAGATGGTAATCACGGTGGGAAAGGGCAGTCCTGCGTAGGTCTGATAACTGTCATAGGTGGCCTGAGTGACCACCTCGCCCTGATCGTCGTAGATGTCCTGCTGAAAGGGCAGCATGGTGACGCGGCTGACATGCACCACGCGCCGCATGCGCAGGAGGTCGCCATTGGTCCGCTGCAGCACCAGCAGGTTGTAGATCGGCTCGACCGTCTCGGTCTTGCGGCGCAGATCCCGGTGCAGGACGCGGGTGGACTCCGTCATGGCGACGTACTGGTTGGCGGAGACCCCGGGGACCAGCAGTGAGTTCAGGAAGATCGACGGGCGCAGATTCTCCAACCCGTTCTTGGAGGGTGTGGTCACCGTGTCGGTTCCCTGCACCCAGACGTTGCCGTGCGACGAGGCGTGCATCAGCGTAAAGGAGTGGTTCCAGCTCACCATGTCCAGGGCCCGGGATCCGATCACCGGAAGTTGCAGGATCACGCGCAGGGCATCCGGCTTCTGCACGAAGATGTACCCGGTGAACGAGGTGTACTGCTTCAGCTTGCCTTCCTTGCCCCCGCCGGTCGTTGCGGTTATCTCCACCTGGGCATTCAAGGTCTTCACGGCGCGATCGCGATCCGAGATCTGCTGCTCCACCTGGCCCACGGTGTAGGTCTGGTAGACGCTGGGCGCCTGGGTCTTCACCACCAGCCGTGTGGTCGAAAAGCAGCCGGTTAACCCGCCCGTCATCCACACAACCAGCACCGGCAACGTTCGAAGGTTCCTCATCAATCGCAAACTTCCATTATATCGACTCGATTCCCTCCCTCCGGGATTCAGAATCCCATGAAATCCTGAGGAGTTACCGGCTGAGGACAGCGGCGCGGAGCGGGGAAAGCGCAGCTTTCCTCCCGTGCTGCTCGCCCTGCGAAGCCGGGGAGATCTCTCCGCCGCACAAAGCGGCTTCAACGCTGGGAAGAGGAGCGGTAGGCGGCTACATTGGCGTTGTGCTGGGCCAGGGTCGCGGCGAACCGGGTGGCGCCCTTGGCATCGGCGACAAAGTACAGATAATCCGTTCGGGCGGGATGCAGCGCCGCCCGCAGCGATGCCACCCCGGGATTGCAGATTGGACCGGGCGGAAGATCGGTATGGGTATAGGTGTTGTACGCGGAGTCCGACTTGAGCTCGCTCTGATGAATGACTCCGGTCCAGGCGCCTCGCAGCAGAGACGCATAGATCACGGAGGGGTCGGTCTGCAGCGGCATCCCCGCCGCCAGGCGGTTTGCAAAGACGCCGGCCACTTCGGGGCGCTCCGCATCCAGGTGTACCTCCTTCTCCACCAGAGACGCCAGGATGACCACGCGGGGCGTCTCTGCCGGCGTCATCCCCAACCGTCTGGCCTCCGACCCGAACTGCCGGACCATGGTCTGCAGAATCCTGAGCGCTCCCGCATGGCGACTGAACTTGTAGGTGTCCGGAAACAGATATCCCTCCAGGGAGTTTGCCTGGCCGGGCGGGACCCACTGGGCGATGAGTTGGGTATCGGTCTGCTCGGCGTGGAGGAAGTCGGTTCTGGAGCCCAGTCCGGCCGCAGCCACCGCATTCGCAATATCAAAGATGTTGAACCCCTCCGGGATGACCAGCGTCACGGTGTAGACGTCTCCGCGCCGGATCCGGTCATAGACCTCCTCCATGCCGGCGGGATGGGCAAACCGGTACTCGCCGTTCTCGAGCGACGCCGCTCGATGCCCATGCAGGGAGTTCCAGAACACCAGAGCGTCAAAGGCCAGCGCGCTGCGGACGATCCCCTGGCGCTGCAACTGGCGGGCGATCTCCAGCCGGCTCATGCCTGCGGGAATCTCCACAAACGTCTCGTGGGCAGGCCCATAGGGCAGGCGGAAGTCGAGGAAGAGGAACCATGCCAGGCCGAGCACAGCTCCCACCGCCAGCACCAGCATGAACTTGAGCAGCCGCACAGCGCCTCCGGTTCGATTTTAGCGAGAATCGATCCATCCCCGAAGAGAGAAGAGACTGCGCCAAAGGTTGAAGGGATCTCGCCTTACGGCTCAGTGAGTTGGCTGGGAGCCGGGCTGGGAAGCAGGCTGGGGGATGCGGTGGAGAGGAAGCTCTGCAACAGCAGGGTAGCTGCCACCTGGTCGATGATCTGGCGGCGCTCCAGCCGGCCCTTCCGGTCTTGGCGAAGCGGGTATCCGGATTGATCCAGCACGGAGTGGGCGTCGCGGGTAGTAAGTCGTTCGTCGAAGAGGTGAACGGTCAGGTTGGGGTGAGCCTGGGCAACAGCCTCCTGGAGGCTCTGGGCAAACTCCCGCGCCTTGGCCGCCTGTGGGCTCGGAGATCCGTCGGCGTGGAGGGGATGGCCGATCACCAGGATCTCCACTTTGTGCCGGCGGAGGAAGCGCGCAATCGCCTTGATATCAGCGCGAAGGCCGGCGCGATGGAGGGTAAAGAGCGGCTGTGCGGTGAGGCCCAGCGGATCGGTGATGGCCAGCCCGATACGGCGGTCGCCGAGATCCAGCGCGAGGGTACGGGGATGAGCCGGCAACGGACGAGGTTCTCCTGTGCCTCTACTCTCTACCGTCGGCTCTCGGCTGTCCACCCGGCTGCTGCTCCCCGTTCCCTTTCGTATAATGGAATTTTGACTCCACGGCCTCCGGAGCTTGCCCGGACGGCCAGCAAAGAAGCCGGCATGGAAGATATCAAAAAGGCTCTGGAAGAGCAGATCAAAGCGCTCGAGTACGAACTGACCACGGAACTGCCGGCGGAGATCAAGAAGGCCGTCGCGCTGGGCGATCTTTCTGAAAACGCCGAGTACCACATGGCCAAGCAGCGCCAGGTCTTCGTCAACGCCCGCCTGGGCCAGCTCAAGAAGCGGATGGGCGAGCTGGCCATGGTGAACCTGGAGAACATCCCCCGGAACAGGGTCGGCTTCGGCTCGACCGTAGTGGTCTTCGATAGCACCAAGGACGAGGAGTTCACCTACAAGCTGGTCACCAGCGAAGAGTCCGACGTCGCCAAGGGCCTGATCTCGACCACCTCGCCCATTGGCCGCACCCTGTTGGGCAAGGAGGTGGGCGACATCGCGACGGTGGTGACCCCGAACGGCAAGCGCGAGCTGGAGATCCTGAAGCTCTTTACGATCCACGACTCCATACAGGTTGAGGCGGCAGACGACTCGGCCCGGAGTGGAGCGTCTAAGGACTAGACTGGTTCGACGTGATGACTTGGACAAGTGCATTCGGCAAGGGCTGCGGCTGGCTGCTGCAGAAGATCGTCAACGGGCTGGCCCTGTCCAAGATCTCTCCCAACACCCTTACCTTCATCGGCTTGATGATCAACGTGGTGGCCGCATTCTTCTTCGGCTATGCGCGCGCGGAGAACTACATCCGCATGTTTCTTTACGCCGGACTGGTGATCATCGGCGCGGGCCTGTTTGACATGGTGGATGGGCGCGTGGCCCGCCAGACCAATCAGGTCTCCGTCTTCGGGGCCTTCTTCGACTCGGTCCTGGACCGCTACTCCGACGTCGCCCTGTTCTTCGGTCTGCTGGTCTTCTACGCCCGGGGCAGCCGGCTCTTCTATGTCTTCCTGGTGGCCTTTGTGATGACCGCCAGCCTGATGGTCAGCTACACCCGGGCCCGCGCCGAAGCCCTGATCGGATCCTGCAAGGTTGGTTTCATGGAGCGGCCGGAGCGGATCGTTCTGGTCATCCTGGGAGCGCTCTTCGAGCGTTGGGGGGCCATGGCGCCGGCGCTCTGGGTGCTGGCTGTCTTCTCCACCATTACGGTCATCCATCGCATCCGTTACACCTATCTGGAGACTGAACGCCGCAAGCTGGAACTCTCGCGCGGCTAGGGCGGTTCCGGGATGGCTGTGCTCCGAAGCCATCACCCTCAAGCGAGTACGAGCCACCGAGAGCGGCGATCTGGGTCACCCGCAAAATTGATATATCCAGCGAAGTTTCTTGTATCGTGGTTCTGCTCTGGAAGTCTCTTGCAAGACGAGCCCAGGCAAGGAGTAAGGCGCAGCCCATGGCGGAACCACAGAGCGAGAGACCTGACCGATGGGCTCGCTTCCCGGCAGAGGCGTTCTCTCTCCCCAGACATCTGAAAAGTCCCTGTCGATGACTCTACGTTCACCCATTCTGCTGATTCATGGCGGCGCCTGGGCGATGCCCGATGACGCCGTAGCTCCGCACCAGCGCGGCATCGCCCAAGCGCTGCGTGCGGGATGGTCGGTTCTGCGCCGTGGCGGCGTCGCTCTGGACGCGGTGGAGGCGGCAGTGACCGTGATGGAAGACGATGACACCTTCGATGCCGGCCGGGGCTCTTTTCTTACCTCCGATGGGCGGGTGCAGCTCGACGCTCTGCTGATGAACGGAGTCAACCTTCGCAGCGGCGGGGTCGCCTGCGTGGAGCGCCTGCGCAACCCGATCCAGGCCGCCCGTCTGGTCCTGGACCGCTCTCCGCACGTCTACTTCGTCGCCGCCGGCGCGGAGAGCTTTGCGGCGGAGAACGGCATGGCGCTGATCGACAACAGCGAGCTGATCGTTCCGCGCGAGCGCGAGCGCCTGCTGGCCTTCCAGCGCTCCCAGGCTGCCGGCCAGCCGGACACGACGTTCTCGGGCAGGTTTGGGCAGGATCGCGAGCCCGAGGCACAAGACCGGCCTGCGCAAAGCCGGGCCAATGAAGACCTTGCAGCCCGAGGGAAGACAAGGGAAGAATGGGCCAAGCCCGACGCCGGGCACGATACGGTGGGCGCGGTCGCGCTGGACCAGTTCGGCCATCTGGCCGCCGGCACCTCTACCGGCGGCACGCTCAGCAAGGCTCCGGGCCGGGTGGGCGACAGCTCACTGATTGGCTGCGGCTGCTACGCCGATGACCTCTCCGCCGCTGTCTCTCTCACCGGCTGGGGCGAGCCGATCATGAAGCTGGTGCTGGGCAAGTGGGCGGTGGACCGCGTCGCCGCCGGAGCCTCGGCCCAGGAGGCGGCCTCGGCTGCCATCGACTACCTCCATGCCCGTCTGGGCAGCCACGGGGGGATCATCCTGCTGAGTCCCGGCGGCGGGATCGGCATCGCGCATAGCACGCCGCGCATGGCCTGGGGTGTGGCCGGCGGCGAAGGCCTGCGGCTCGGCATCACCCGGAACTGACTCTGATCCTGTCCTCCTGAGCCGGCCAAACGCACGCCTCACAGGAAACAGACGAATGAT
>JAKAQS010000342.1 GCA_021819585.1 Acidobacteriota bacterium | reverse complement strand
CTTTATCTGCCGCTCCTGAATCTGGCTCGTCGCAATCGCATCGCCGCCCTTGGTCACCGCCTTGGTGAATGCCGCCAGCGTCCCGCAGGGACCCGGAGCGCAGGAGCGGTTCACGGTCGCCAGGGCAACATTCGCCTGGGCCAGAGTCCGGTCCAGCGTGCGGACCAGAACAATCGCGCAGGCGGCCACCACCCCACAGAGGGTGATGACCGCCAAAGAGCCGGCAATCTGTGTGCGTTCAACTTGGGTCATCGCACACCAGCTAGGCTACGGCGCCGGCCGTGGCCGCGTTGCTTGAGGTTGCGCTGGAAGCCGCCGTGGTTGCCGAGGCGCTCGCCGGCATCGCATTCAACAGCGCCGTGATCTCCGTGCTGATCACGTTGGTGTACTCTTCCACCTTGCTCACCACGGACGGATTGCTCACCCGGACCGCCGCCAGCAGGTTGGGAAGCTCCGCCTGAATCCCGCTCAGGAGATTCGGAAGACTTGTCGCGGCGTTAACCGTCTTCACCGTCGCCAGCGCCGTCGCCATGTCCGCCTGGATCCCGCTGATAATGGTGTTCGCTTCCGCTCCCAGGGCCGCACCTCCGCCCACGGTCAGAATCGTCACCACGATCGGACCAAGATAGGTCAACACTCCCTGTGCCACGGTGATCCAGCTTGGCGCTTCACCGAACAGTTTCTTGAAAGCGGCCTCGACCTTTGCCGCAAACGACTTCAAATCCGAGATTAGCTCGCCAAAAAAACTCATCGTCTCTTCTCCTCCTACTGCATAGGGTTTGCGGTGACTTCACCGAAGTTATTTCTACCCAGGCGCTGCCCGGTAAGGATTCCCGTACCGGTGCCCCCAAACGTCAGACCGAAACTGACCAGATCATGCCATCCAAAGCGCGAGCCCAGGCCGATCGTGATTGCGGCGCCGAAGATCAGCGCCAATGCGATGATCTGTGTCTGCGTCTCTTTATCCTTCACTCCGCCGCCTCCTCGACCGTTGCCTGGCCCAGGAACATCGCGGCCTCCGCCCTGCGCCGGGCTACCAGTCCAGGCAACCTGGCGCCGGAGGCATCATGCACCCACAATCCGAACTGAGCCGCAGCCCCCTGCATATCGCCTGCGTTCACCTTGCGCAACAGTTCGGAGCGCTCCAGATTTCCCGCCCCACAGTTGAAACAGAAGTCCACCAGAGCGTCGAACTGGTGCTGCTCCAGGGGCCGCTCAACGGCTCTGTTCACGACAGAGACTGGTTCGGCCACATCGCGCCGCAGCGCCTCCTCCGCCTGCTCCGGCGTCCACACCAGCCCCACATGAACCTCCGCTCCGGTGTGTCCGTAACCGATCGTCCACACTCCGCCTGAATCCCGATAGGACTCCTTGCGCAACCCCTCGAATCTTTTGGTAAACTCCAGCCCGCTCTCGCTGTAAGCCCGCATCAATGCGCCCCCCTCAAGTACTCCTGAATCACCGCTTGCATCAGCAGTTGCAGCACCAGGAAGACGCCCATGGCGATGCCACCATACACCATCAAGCGGTCGATCTTGGTTCCGTGGGCCTGGATCTGTGCGGTCACCATGCGGAAGGCTCCTTCCTTGCCGAAGAAGTTCTTCCAGTTCGTCTCCAACGTGTCGGTCCGCCGAAGCAACTCGGTCTGGATCTCCTGGAGCTTGGCGTCGCGCACATCATCCACCTTGCGCCGCTCGGCATCCACCTCGTCTCGCGCGCTCAACCGCGTCTCAATCGCATCCAGCGCGACACGCACCTCTCCAATGTTCTGCACTCGCCTGGCTACGATCATGGATCCCTCCTCGAAAAGACACTCTTGAACAGGACGACGCCCACGGAAGATCCGCGGACCAGCCGGCCTTGGAAATTGTTGTGTTCAGATGGAAGCCGGCGTTTCAACCCTTGCGATCGGATCCACGAATGGAAAGCACCGGAGCAGACTGGATTCGGAAGACCCATCCAGATGGAGACAACTACAGGAGCCCCCGGGACTTCTCAAAGCGGCACAGCCACGCGGTAGCCGGCGTTCCACTGCATCTCTATATGCCGTGTTGCCTGACGCAGCGGGATCGGCCCTCACCCTCTGCTAAGCGTAGTGTTTGAGGGTCCGCTTTGCTTGGCTCAGTGGCCGTTCCTCGGTTCATCGCCCTGCCCCTAACGCTGTCGAGCCAAAGGATGTCCCTCCGAGGAGCCACGGCCTGCCTCTGAATGCCGCCCGTCACTCCCCAGCGTTGCGCCGCGGCAGCGTCTCAATAACTGAACGCACCCAGAATCGCCGTGTAGCTTGTGCTGTTTGAACCGGTCATGGCTCCGGTTGACGAACTGACGCTAGTGGGCGACGTATTCCATTCGCAAGCGGCAAACGCACTGTCCGTCAGACTGGGTTGATCCACTCCCGCCAATGCCGACGAGGCGCCGGCCATCTCTCCCGCGGAAACAACTCCTACATTTCCATTGACACAGAAGATGTTGATCGTCGGCGCGGCCGTCGTCGTGAACGCTCCGGAGGCGAAGGACGAAACGCCAGAAGAGTCGTTGCTATTGGAATAGGTATTCAGAGCAGCCTGGGGCGACAAAAACTCTAACACAACCATCGATTGCCAGCCGGATGAGGCGGAGGGGGTACAGGTGAATGTGCTCATGGTGACTGGAGTCGACGCTCCCAGAAATAGATAATTCATCTGCGCCGCGTTGCCGAAAGACGATCCGACGGCTGAAACGATACTGAAGG
>JAKAQS010000093.1:7482-13352 GCA_021819585.1 Acidobacteriota bacterium | reverse complement strand
AGCCGGCGATATGGCTGCTTTGCCGGCTGCCGATGCTGATTCGGGTCAGAGTCCTTCCATCAGAAGAAGGAGCGCGCCGGGGGGAGCTTCCATCATCTTCCGTGCTGTCGACGGTGCTGCGCCGGGCATCCCGTGGCGTTTTCCATCCATGCCATGGGGCCAACTTGCTTTCGCGGAGGGTGGCTGGAGGGAATATCCGGGAAGATTGCGTTGCCGGTCTCCATCTGCACGGAAGATGCCATCCGGGGGAGGATCCGGCTATTGGATGACGTTTCCACCTGTGAAGTGGTAGGCGATTCCCGCCTCATACAGGATAGGCGTCAGGCCGTGGGGGAGATAGATGTTTGTCCCTGGACCTCCGCTGTTAGGGGGGCCCTTGAGTCCACCGGTGAACCAGTTCTGATACTCCATGCCCAGCCGGATGCTCAAACGCGAGGAGATCTCCGTATCCACGCCTGCGCCAAAACCCAGCCAGTTATACCCCAGACTGGTGTTGCCCTGATAGAACTGCGCTATGGAGTCAAACGTGCCTCGGCCGGCCAGGCCATTGATGTACGGATTGTAGCGGCCGTAGGTCCGGTGGTATCGAGCGCCATAACCAATGGACCACTCTTTGGCGGGCGAGTGCTGAAGGATATCGATGGAGTGAAAGTCGACGGTGGCTCCCCAGTGGGGAGTAAAGTCGAAGGTGCCGAAGAGCCCGTAGCCGACGGCGTCCTGAGGCGTGTAGTCGGGGAAGCCGAAGGTGAAGGTGCCACCGGCTTGAACATCCACGAGGCGCGTTGCGCCAGGAATGTTCTGGCCCAGAGCCAACGAAGAGCACACGATCCACATAGCCAGAGCGGTGACTGTACGTTTCAATGGATGGCCTCCATTGGCCGGAGTAGGGATCTTCTGCGGGTTCAGTTTAGATGAAGTTTAACAGGAAATACCAGCGTTATTTGAGGAAATTCTAATAATACAAGTGGTTTCGGTGGTACCCGGAGAGACTACGAAAACCTTACCGGAGACAGGTCTCAGAGGGTTTAGAAAAAGCTCATGAACGCGATGGCGCAACCCGGAGCGGAATTGCAGGCTGCCACACAGGCCACCGTATGGCTGGCTTGGATGGCGTCCTTGTGAGGTGGATGCACGAGCCCAATGGAGAGAAGGGCTCGTGCGTGGGCGCTACGGATGCGGCTGAGTTGCCGGGGCGTTTGTAGCCGCGGCGCCAGCGGCCGCCGGCGTGGCAGGGGCGTTCGGGTCAACAGGGGGCTTCCAGTAGGACAAGTTGACCGAGACGGGGGTGAGTTCAAACGGCATCTTGTCGCGGGCGCTCAACAGAGGTTCCTGAGCGGCATCGAGCTTGATGACCTGATCGGTCCAGGGATCGTTGCGCAGAAATGCGTTGAGCGGCTCGGCGGCTACCTGCTTCAAGTCGGTGTTGTTGAGTTTGGGAGACTTGGACATGAGGGCCTGGAGCCAGAAGGTGCCATCGGGCTTGACCAGGCTATCGCCAAGCTGAGGAGTGGTGAGAGCGTGGAGGCCTTTCTCGCGCGCCTGGAGCTGTTGCAGATAAAGGCCAAAGTACTGTTGGCCATCGGCCAGATCCTTGACGCTGAGAAGTTCCAGGCACTTCTTGGCCGCAGCGGTGTCATCGGCATCGGTGTGGCCCAGGGGCAGGCGTTGGAAGGCGGACTCAGGGGGAAACAGAAGGCGATCGCTGAAGGCGTACTTGGTGTCGATGTGATGACCAAGGACGATCTGGGCCACCTGGAATGCCAGGATGGCATTGAGATTTCCCATCTGCTGCGCGCCATCGGAGGTGATCACGGCGGTGGTGTCAATCAGACCCTTGGAGATGAGGATGGTATTGCCGACGGCCACAGACTCCAGTGGCTCGGTGAGCAAGGTGCGAACCCGGATGGGGCGGTCAATGGGAATCTGGTTATACGCCAGAATGTTATTGGCCAACTCGGCGAGGACCTTGTCGAAGTCACTGGGAGCATCGATGAGTCCCGCGGAGAAGAGGCGCTCGATGACATTGTCTTCGGCCTGTTCGATCCACGCCCTCTGGGCGCCCAGGGGGCTCAGGTTGCCGTTCTGCTGGCTCTCATCGGTGGCGCCTTCCACCTCGATGTCGGCCTGGTCCTGGTCAGTGTTGGGAACGCTCAGAGAGTAGCCCCAGATCTGATTGATCGCTTTGAACTTGAGGCTGTGCTCGGGACTTCTTGGATCAGTCTCTTCGATGTAGGAGGCGGTGGGAAGCCAGAGGTTGTCGGCCACTTCGGTGCGGACAGAGTTGAAGTGGAAGTACTCGTTGATGTTGTCTTTCTCGCCGCCGGCCAGATCGCCGTCATAACGAACGATGTTGCCACCATCGCGCTCCACCCAGATCCGGCCAAAGAAGCGGCCGGGGACCTTCCTGACGGGAATGACGTCGAAGACTTCGGTTGGCACCGTGCCGAGGAACTCGTTGCGCAGGAAGGTGAAGTGGTAGTGATTGCGGTCAAATCCGGTGCTGTCGATGACGATCATGCGCACGAAGCCGGCTTCGTTGTAGCGGAGATGAAGTTCCTTGGAGACGCCGGTGAGGTAGGCCAGAGAGTGATGGAAACGTCCGGCCTTCTCATGTCCTCCATTGGAGAAGCCCTCTTCGCCGATGACCTTGCCGAAGTCGACGCGAGCCAGAAAGTGCTGGTCGCTCTCGACGGTCTGGCCCATCACCGGGTCGGGGCGCATGTTTTGAATGTAGGTCTCAACGATCGGACTGCGGGCCCGCAGGGTCTTGACGATGACCGCCTCGCGAGCGATGGCCTTGTTGACCAGGGCGTCCTGAGCCGGGGTGAGCTTGCGCCCATACAGATAGTCCATCTCGTGCTTCTTCTTTTTATGCGAGAAGACGGAAGCGTGCAGCGTCGAGGCCGCCAGAAAAGAGAAGGCCATGGAGGTAAAGAGTTTCGATGGGAGGTTCATAGGCTTCTGGGACTCCTTGGCTGGTGCAGCCACGGCTGAGGTGGCCCGTACAGTAATTGTCTGCTGCTCTACTTTGATCATCGGCTTCTTGCTTCTGTTTTTGCGGCTTCGATGCTTCTACTTTATCGCTTCCCCGCAAACCTGGTTTCGTCTGAGACACTTCTAATGTATCTGGCTCTCTAGGTTAGCCCGGCGTCTCACCGTCTCCGCGGAATTGTGGAGATTGCGTACTAGATTAGTTATTAATGACGAAGTGGATCACCACATTGGTGGGGAAGTCAATCGGCTGCCCTGCTGCGTTCATGGCTGGACGGAAGCGGATCGCGCGAGCGACCTCCTCGGCCGGCTGATCCAGTCCGTAGCCAAGGCCGCGGACCAGGCCCAAAACCTGGATGGTTCCGTTGGCGTGGAAGATCACCTTGACCACGGCATCACCCTGGATGTGGTGTTGCTTGGCATCCTCGGTGTAGACCGGCTCCGGTTTGAAGGTGATCTTGGGAGGGGTCGCAGCCGAGAGCTGCTCCAGGCCACTGGGGCGCTGCGCAGGCGGTGGCGGCGGCGAACCCAACTGAACCGGTTTGACGGCGGCATAGTTGCGCGAGTTCATGGGGCCGGTACCGCTGCCCAGGCTCACTCCACGGACCGGGCCGACGGCGTTGTCTCGGCCGTTCATGCTGCCGTTGGCTGACCCGGAACCCAGGTTGACCGCCAGGGCGCGGGGTCCGTTGCCGGTGTTGCCGCGGTTCATGCCGGCCATGCCGGCGTTCCCAAGGTTGACGTTGGAGACGGCTGGACCGCTCAAGGGCTTCAGGGGATTGCTCGCCTCACCCAGGCGCACGGCGGTTGGATGCGCATCGTGATTGGGAACCGAGGCCGCCGCTGCCACTCCGAGGTTGACATGCACGGGAGCCGGTGGAGGAATCACGCGCTTGGGCGGCGCCGGGGGCAGATCGATCGGCTTCGGCTGGGGTACTGGTAAGGGCTTTACCGGTGGCGGAGGCGCCGGCGGGGTGGGCATCTTGATCTTGGGCGCCACCGTGGGAGTGGGGGGCAGAGGCTTGACCCGTATTGGGGGTGGCTTGGGGGTGGGAGCAGGTTTGGGCGGCGGCGGCGGAGGCAGCACCAGCACGGCGACCTCTTTGGCAACCGTTGGGCTGGTCTTGATGATCAGGCCAAGGATGACGACCATGGCCGCCAAGCTAAGGTTGATGGCGATGGAGGCGATGGCAGCGCCCTTGCTCCGCTTGCCGTCATCAAGGACTCCGAAGTCCCGGAACTGGACACTCGGTGGATTGGGATCGTCGCTACGTAGTGGTTTTGCCATCTTCAAATCTCAGCCTTAAGGCTTGCACCCGGAGAGGTGCAGCAGCGATGCTTGGAGAAGAAATCCTTCCAGAGTATCCAGAGCATAGCAGAGAAATTTCTCAAATGATCGCTGAGAAGATTGAAGTTGCGATGTTCGAAGCCGTGGGCATCTCTCTTCTCATTGATGAATTAGCTACTAGCGAGGACAGAAAAAACCCAAAAGTAATCAACCCGGGAGGCGGAGGTCTTTTGAGTTCCTGCGAGCACCATGAATGAAGTACTCGTCGCTCCGTGGCCGGAGACTTTCCTTGGCGAGCGTGGCTAGAAGAAGACGTTCAGTCGAACAAGGACGGCTCCTGACTTTGCACTCGTGCATAGCCGCCGATGCTTCCTTAGGATAGCACGAAGGCAGAGGCACAAGGGCGACAACACTCGGCTGACGGGCGGAGGAAGCTCTGTCTCCGGCAAGAGGGACGGATTGAACGGATAGCTGGGCAAACTGGATCAGTGCAGGGGCGCGCGGGCAACCCCGATGACCGAATCCGCTGCTCCGTAGTACAAAAGCCACTGTCCCTGCCGGCTCACCAGTCCTTCAGCAAAGACCCCTCCGGCTGCGCGCCGGCCATTGCGTTCATAAGGCCAGACCGGCTGCAGCACAGGTTGGGCTGTACGTTCCAGCAACCGGGCGGGATCCGCTGCCGAAAACAGCGCCTCCCCGACCGCATAGGCCCCGGGACGGAGCGTAGGATCGGCCTGCAGCCGCGCCTCGTCAGGATGGAGCGGGGAGATTCTGGCCGAAGCTCTCTGCTCCGAGCCAGTGGGGCTGGGCGGAGCGGCTGGAGTGGGAGCATCGGCCACCTGGGTATTGCTTGCGTTTGAGACTCCCCGCAGCGAATTCTCGCCGTTGTAGATCAGGAGGATGCCCCTTCGGGTCAGCAGCGGAGGCGGGCCCACCGTCGCCGAGCCGCTGTCAAAGCGGCCCGCTCTGGCGCTCAGGATGATCAAAGGCCTGCCGCTCTGTCTGTCCAGTACCGGTGTCCAATGAAGGAGGTCAGGCGAGGTGGCCAGATGGATCGCCTTCTCCCCCCAGTACATCCAATAGCGTCCGTGGAGCTTTGCCGCCTGAAGCCGGCCGTGGCGAAGTTCGGTCAAGATGGCGGCAGAACCGTCGTTGATCTGTGCTCCCTTGCCATGGGCGCTGTGGAGGGCTGCCGCAAAGGCCGGGCCCCATTGGGTCCAGTGGCGCAGATTCCTGGAGGTTGCGATGCGAATTGTGTCCTGGCGCTTGCCGTTGGCTCTTCGGTTCGCAACCGACTCGGTGTAGGTCATCACGTAACCGCCATGCGGGCCCACCACAATGCGTGGCCCCAGCAGGTTATACGGGGTATGGTGCGCCGGGTGGGGATCGTTCTCCGGGGAAAGAATGGGAGCTCCGTCGACGGTGAAGAAGAGGCCGTCCTTGCTGGTGGCAAGGCCCAGTCGAGAGGCGCGATCCGGGCCCCGCCCCGCTTCTGAGTTTGCCTTGGCGCGAAAGAGAATGGCCACCTCGCCATCCGGTGCGATCGCAGCGCCAGGGTCGAAGACGGCCAGATTGTCCCAAAATGTCTCCT
>JAKAQS010000093.1:0-7472 GCA_021819585.1 Acidobacteriota bacterium | reverse complement strand
TGGGTTCAATGACCGGCGCATCCAAGGGGCGAACGAAGGGCCCGATCTCCCACGACTGCGCATGTACGGTGCGGACCGCGAGGATTCCGGCGGTGAGAGACATGGCGGCGGCCAGAAGCAGGCGCGAACTCTGGATGGGATTCACGGGCTCTCCGAGGAGCTCAGTCTAGAGGATAGAGTATCGGCAAGGCGGACCCTCTGTCGAAGCCCCTTGTCTGGGAGGGCCTTCAGACGTTACAGCGCACCGTCCTGCACCTCTTCCAAGACGCGCAACAGGTTTCCTCCCAGCAGCTTTGTCAGTTGCTCAGCGGTATATCCGCGTTCCGCCAGCGCCGCGGTGAGGCTGGGAAGGCCGGCGGCGCTGCTCAGGCCCTGCGGAGCGATGGGGAAGCCATCGAAGTCCGAGCCCAGGCCCACATGGTCGATG
This sequence comes from Acidobacteriota bacterium, assembly GCA_021819585.1. Classification (GTDB taxonomy): domain Bacteria; phylum Acidobacteriota; class Terriglobia; order Terriglobales; family Acidobacteriaceae; genus Granulicella. The sequence goes on along the minus strand of JAKAQS010000093.1, from coordinate 7,045 downwards.
CCCATGATGCCGGCCACGTGATCGATGTGGTCCACCAAGGCGCTCAGCGGGGCCAGAGGGAGTTTGTCGCGGAGATGCTCGGCATAAAAGGACCGATCGATCGAGAGGAGGACGTGGTAGGGCATCGGCTCGCCTCGCTCCCGGTACTGCTTCGCCGCTGCCTGGTAGAGCGCTTCACGCTGGGGCTGGGTCGCCGCCCATCCCGTTCGCCAGCGGGCATCGATGAAGGATGGGTAGAAGTTCACCATGACCAGGCCATGCTGACTGGCGAGGGCGCGCAACTGGCCGTCGCTCAGGTTGCGCGGCGCATTGGTGAGCGCGCGAGCGCTGGAGTGAGAGGCGATCACCGGCCTCCGGGATGTCTCCAGGACGTCCCAGAAGGTTGAGTCGGCTACGTGTGAGATGTCCACCATCATGCCCAACCGGTTCATCTCGAGGACGACCTCGCGGCCAAAGCGGGTGAGGCCGCCATGGTGGACCACGGTTGGATCGTCCAGATCCCCTGAACTGTCTGCCCACTCGTTGGTATTGGCCCAGGTGAGCGTCATGTACCGCACGCCCAGCCGATGGTAGATACGGAGCAGGCCCAGGTCGGCTTCAATGGAGTGCCCTCCCTCGATTCCCAGCAGCACGCAGAAGATCTTCTCGCGATGAGCCTGGCGAATATCCTCCGCAGAGCATCCCAGGCGCATGGCGGAGGGGTATTGGCGCAGTTGCTCGTAGACGCCATCGATCAGTTGCAGGGTCCGGTGCGCCATGCGTCCCGGCCACTCGCGCGGGTCCACCCAGATGGCAAAGAACTCCGCCGCCAGGTTTCCGGTTCTTGCGGTCTCCAGGTTGAGCATGCCGGCGCCCAGGGGGTCGCCAAAGTTCCAGCACTCGTCCACAAACCTCTGGGGAGTATCGGCGTGGCCGTCGATAACGATGGCGCGGGCGTGAATCTCTGCTGGGTCGAGCATCCTTGCTCTGATTATTACCCGGTGGCCGCCGGACAGGTCCAGCCTTCCCTTGTCCAGCCAGGCGCTCGCCGCCAAGCATGGTTGCCTTCCAACGTCCGGCGGGCCGGGATGACGCAGGCCAAAGACAAAACAGGCTTCCTGGACGGGAGCCTGTTTTCAAACCTCTTGGATGTTCTTTCTCTTCTGCTGGAGGATCCGGTTATGCTCCTTCGACGACTGGCGTTATGGGAGTGGGCAGGTCGTCGCGGCGTTGGAAGCTGCCGCAAAGATAATCGCGATTCATCTTGGCGATCACATCCAACGGAATCTCCTTGGGGCATGCGCCGGTGCATTCGCCGATGTTGGTGCAGTTGCCGAATCCCTCCGCATTCATCTGCGCCACCATGGCCAGAGCTCGGCGGTCCTTCTCGGTCTCGCCCTGCGGCAGGACGCCGAGGTGAGTAATTTTGGCTCCGGTGAAGAGCGCCGCGGCGGCGTTCGGGCAGGCCGCCACACAGGCGCCGCAGCCGATGCAGGCAGCCGCATCCATCGACTGGTCGGCAACCTCCTTGCCGATGGGCAAGCCGTTGGCTTCGGGAGCCTGTCCGGTTCCGACGGAGATATATCCACCGGCTTCGATAATATGGTCCAGGGCGCGGCGGTTGACCACCAGGTCTTTGACCAGGGGAAACGCTTTGGCGCGCCATGGCTCAAGGGTGATCTCATCCCCATCCTTGAAGTGCCGCATGGTCAACTGGCAGGCCGTTGTGGCGCGCTCCGGCCCGTGAGCGACTCCGTTGATGACGAAGCCGCAAGAACCGCAGATGCCTTCGCGGCAGTCATGCTCAAACGCCACAGGGACTTCGCCGCGAAGGATCAAGGACTCATTGAGCACATCCAGGCACTCAAGGATCGACATCTCCCCGTCTACATCGTCGACCGCATACTTGACGAATTGGCCTTTGTCGTTGCTGTTCTTCTGCCGCCAGATCTTCAATGTCACTTTCATTTACTTGTAGCTCCTCTGGCTCGGGTGAACGTATTGGAACTCGAGCGGCTCCTTGGTCAGTTCAGGGGCGGAGTCGGGACCGGTGTAGCCCCAGGCCGCCACATAAGAGTAGTGCTCATCGTCACGCTGCGCCTCGCCCTCCGGCGTCTGGTACTCCTCGCGGAAGTGGCCTCCGCAGGACTCGTTGCGATCCAGGGCGTCGATGCAGATGAGCTCGGCCAGTTCGAAGAAGTCGGCCACGCGGCCGGCCTTCTCCAGACTCTCATTCAGATCGTCTCCGGCGCCGGGGACCGTGACGTTCTTCCAGTACTCCTCGCGCAGGGTGCGGATCTTGCCGATCGCCAGTTGCAGACCCTCAGCCGTGCGCGCCATGCCGCAATAATCCCAAAGGATCTTGCCCAGTTCGCGATGGAAGCTGTCGACGGTCCGCTTGCCCTTGATGGAGAGCAGCTTGTCGATCTTGCTCTTCACCGTGGTCAGTGCCTCCTGTACCGCCGGATGGGAGTTTTCCACCTTGGGGAACTTGTGCGTGGCCAAGTAGTTGCCGATGGTGTTGGGGATGATGAAGTAGCCGTCCGAAAGGCCCTGCATCAGGGCGCTCGCCCCGAGACGGTTGGCTCCGTGATCGGAGAAGTTAGCTTCGCCCAGGACGAAGAGTCCGGGGATGCTGCTCTGCAACTCGTAGTCCACCCAGAGTCCGCCCATGGTGTAATGCACGGCCGGGAAGATGCGCATGGGAACCTTGTAGGGATCTTCGTCGGTGATGCGCTGATACATGTCGAAGAGGTTGCCGTAGCGCTCCCGGATGGTCTTTTCTCCCAGGCGGTTGATCGCCTCGGAGAAGTCCAGATAGACGCCCAGGCCGGTCTTGCCGACACCATAGCCTTCATCGCAGAGTGTTTTGGCATTGCGGGAGGCGACGTCGCGGGGAACCAGGTTGCCGAAGCTGGGATAGCGGCGTTCCAGATAGTAATCTCGCTCGTCCTCGGGGATCTGGTTGGGAGGACGAGTGTCCCCCTTCTTTTTGGGAACCCAGATGCGGCCATCGTTGCGCAGAGACTCGCTCATCAGGGTGAGCTTGGACTGGTAGTCGCCCGAGACAGGGATGCAGGTGGGATGAATCTGCGTGAAACAGGGGTTGGCGAAGAGAGCGCCACGTTTGTAAGCGCGCCAGATGGCTGTGGCATTGGAGCCCTTGGCGTTGGTGGAGAGATAGAAGACGTTCCCGTAACCGCCGGTGGCGAGAATCACCGCATCCGCAATATGGATGTTGTACTCGCCGGTGACCAGATGGCGAGTGACGATGCCGCGAGCCTGTCCGTCGACGACGATCAGATCCAGCATCTCGGTTTTGGAGATCATCTTCACCGTGCCGGCGTGAATCTGGCGTTCCAGCGCCTGATAGGCGCCCAGCAGAAGCTGCTGGCCGGTCTGCCCGCGCGCGTAGAAGGTGCGCGAGACCTGCGCGCCGCCAAAGGAGCGGTTGGCCAGCGATCCGCCGTACTCGCGGGCGAAAGGAACTCCCTGGGCGACACACTGATCGATGATCTTGGTGCTGTTCTGGGCCAGGCGATAGACGTTGGCCTCGCGGGCGCGGAAGTCGCCGCCCTTCACCGTGTCGTAGAAGAGGCGAAAGACGCTTTCACCATCGTTGGGATAGTTTTTGGCGGCGTTGATCCCGCCTTGCGCGGCGATGGAGTGAGCGCGCCGGGGTGTGTCCTGGAAGCAGAAACATTTCACCTGGTACCCCAACTCGCCCAGCGACGCCGCCGCCGAGCCGCCGGCCAGACCGGAGCCCACCACGATGATGCTGTGCTTGCGCTTGTTGGACGGGTTGACAAGCTTCATGTCGAAGCAGGCTTTGGCCCAGGCTTCTTCGATCGGTCCGGAGGGAATTCTTGCATCGAGTTTCATCTTATTTTATGACCCCCAGCAATACGCTGATTGGAATGGAGATGTACCCCAGCACGATGAGAACGGCGATGGCCTGGGCCGAGATCTTCAAGCAACGGGTGAGGCGCGGATGCGCACAACCGATGGATTGGAAGGCGCTCCACAGGCCATGGCTCAGGTGCAGGCCGAGCAGGCAGAGGGCGAAGATATACCAAGCTGAGACCCACCACACGCGGAATCCGGATGCCACGTTGCCATAGACGTCGCCGGCGACGAATTGGGCCTGCGGATGGATGTAACCGGCGGTGAACTGCAGAAGATGAAAGATCAGGAACGCCAGGACGATCGGGCCGCTCCAGTACATGGTGCGGGAGGCGTAGGAGGAGTTGATGGCCTCCTTGCGGGAATATCCGATCGGGCGCGCCGCTTGACTGCGCAGCGCCAGTTGCACCGTGGCGGTGACATGCAGCGCCAGAGCCAGCAGCAGGATGCCCCGGATGATCCAGAGTTCCTCCGTGATGTCATGATGCAGGAAGTGCCCATAAGCGTTGATGTGCTCGGGCGGCAGGAACATCTGCAGATTGCCGATCATGTGGCCCACGATGAAGCAGAACATGATGGCTCCGGTAACCGCCATGACCACTTTCTTTCCATTCGAGGACTGCCAGAAGCTAACAGGATGAGGATGGTGCGGGATAACCCCAGTGTTGCCCATTAATTTGTCCCAGCCTTGTCGTGGTGAATCTTTCTGTCTTTTGGGGGAGTTGGAGGCTGCAATGACGATCTTCGCTTCATCTTCCTCAACCCCGATCGTCTCTACCATCCTCGCGAAAGGGATCTTCCGTTTGACGGAGAGCAATTGATTATCGCCAGCGGAAAATAGGCCAGTCAAGCCATGGGTCCGAATATCGCCGGGTCTGTTCGGTAGCGTCCGTACAAGAGCTTGTGGGAAGACGCGCCGCAGTCACAGGTGGAACGGCGCCGGCGAGGTATGCCAAGGATGGGGCAGCTTCCTGGCCTGGGCTTTGGAGGAGAACTCCTAGCTCTCTGACCGCTTTATTTTGCTCCAGCTTTGGGTGCTCCAGGTCTCGATTTTGAGACCTGGGAAATGAAGATGCCAAGGTACGAATTCACGCGGTCAAAGACCTAGAGCAAGCGGCACTGCTGCAACAGGTTGCGGAAGGCGATTCCCCGATGCGAGATCCGCCATTTTTCTTCCCGCGGGACTTCGGCGAAGGTGCGGTTCAAGCCGGGAAAGAGGAAGAGTGGATCATAGCCGAAGCCGGCTGCGCCGCGAGGGGCGTGGAGGATTTCGCCCTCAACGCTGCCCTGGGAGCGGAGGAGGATCTCTCCGTCGCGGGCCAGGGCAAGATGGCAGACGAAGCGTGCAGCTCGGGATGCGGAGGGCGGCAGAGACTCCATCCGCTGCAGCAGAAGGGCGTTGTTGCGCTGATCGAGAGAGCCGGACAGGGATGCGGGAGGGCTGGAGCCTTCAAGGACAGGGCGATCGGCGTAGCGGGCGGAGTGGACTCCAGGCTGGTTGTCGAGGGCCGGAACCTCCAGGCCGGAGTCGTCGGCGAAGACCAGAAGACCCGGGGCCGCCAGTGAGTAGGCGGCGGCTTTGATGTCGGCGTTGCCCTGGAAGGTCGTGGCGTCCTCGACCGGCGCGGGGATGGCATCCAGCCCAGGCAGTGCGAGCACGGTGATCGCGCAGGTCTGGGCCGCGCCGGCGAACTCAGCCAGCTTGCCCGGGTTGGAGGTAGCCGCGTAGAGGGTCATGGCGGCAGACAGTATAACCGGTCACCGTTACGGGTCAGCCGGCATGGCTTTGCCCGGAGAGCCGTTATCTGTTGCAGCCGTGAAACATGCGGGCAATAATAGGGTGCAGCGGGCAGCGTAGGATTTTGGGGGAGAGGGTAGCATGTTGCGGGACGGTATGCCGGTGGCCGAGCAGGGCAGCCAGCCCAAAAGAGCTGATCGACGATGACCAGGATCAGCATCGTCATCCCTGCGTACAACGCGGAGCGGACCCTGCGTGAGACGGTTGAAAGCGCATTGAACCAGACGCGCCCTGCGCATGAGGTTCTGGTGGTCGACGACGGATCCAAGGATCGAACCGAAGAGATCGCGCGCTCCTTTGGAGATCGGATTCGATATATCAAACAAACTAACCAGGGAATCGCCGGCGCCAGAAACACCGCGGTGAGAGAGGCGACGGGGGATTGGATCGCCTTTCTCGATCACGACGACCTGATGCTTCCCACCAAAATCGAAAAACAACTGGCGCTGATCGAAGAGAATCCGAATCTGGTGGCCGTCTACTCCGCCTTTACGAACCTGTTCGATGATGGGACAACGGCTCTTGTGCCCGCGTTTCCGGCGAAGCGCCTCTGGCCGGCGCTCCGGTACCGTACGCCGATCCTACCCTCGACCTCCATCATCCGGCGCTCGGCGCTTCAGGAGGCGGGCGGGTTCCTGCCCGTCTACTGTGTGGACGACTGGAGTCTCTGGTTTCGTCTGGTGCGGCGATACTCCGCAAAGGCCTTCCAGGAACATCCGGAGAGCCTTACGCTTTATCGGCGCTGGGAGGGCAGTGAGAGCCGGAACTTCATGCCGATGGCCAAAGCCGTTCTGGGATTGCTGGACGACCTTTTGCTGGATGGGTTGAGAGGATTCCAAAGAGAGATCTGGAGACGGCGCATTGAGGCCAAGGTCTACTATGAGATCTCTCTGGGCCTGCGGGATCGGAAGAACGAGCGGTATTGGGAGTTCGCCATTGAATCCCTTCTCCGTTGGCCATTCTGTGGCGAGATCGTCACCCCGCACCGTTACGCCGTCTTCGCTCACATGCTCGGGTCCAGGCTGCGCAACTTCTCCTGGAAACCCAGGTACTGGTGGCCGGTCCGGCGATGCCGGGAGAACCTGACCCTATCTTGATCGTTGATCGCGTCTGGAAATGGCGGTCGCCGGAGCCGCCTGAAGCGGCCCGGCAACCGTTCTAATTATATCGTATATCGATATGATGTGGGTTCCGTCTCTGTACAGTCGGGGATCGTGCTGGAACGTTTTTGGTCGAAGCGGCCTCGTCTTTATTCCGAATATCGCACATAAAAACCGATGAGCGCTCGTCTTCTGTTGGCCGTCTATGATGAAGAATATCCTATTTTTCAGTGGTTTACGTGATTTTCTGAGGTTTGAGTGAATG
>JAKAQS010000341.1 GCA_021819585.1 Acidobacteriota bacterium | reverse complement strand
GTTCGCGTCGGGATCTCCTACATCAGCGCGAACCAGGCCAGGAGCAACCTGGAGGAGCAGATTCCGGGCTGGGACTTTGATCAGGTGAAGCAGCGAGCTCGGGCGGTTTGGAATAACGCTTTGGGGCGGATTGCGGTGACGGGCGAGACGCACCGGCAAAGAACCATCTTTTATACAGCCTTGTACCGCTCTCTGCAGCGCATGACGGATATCACCGAAGATGGCCGCTATTACAGCGGCTATGACCATAAGGTGCATGCCGCGCATGGGCACGATTTTTATGTGAATGACGGCGCATGGGACACCTTCCGTTCCATGCATCCGTTACAGCTTTTGCTGAACGGCAAGCAGCAGGAGGATATGATCCGATCCTACCTGCGGATGTACGAGCAGAGCGGCTGGATGCCCTCCTTCCCGTCCGTCTCTGGGCCAAAGGCGGTGATGATTGGGCATCACGCCGACCAGATCATTCTGGATGCGTACGAGAAGGGCTACCGCGACTTCAACGTGGAGGAAGCTTATGCCGCAATGAAGAAGAACGCCCTGCAAGCCAGCATGCTTCCGTGGACCAGCGGGCCGATGACGCGGCTGGGGCGCGAGTATCTGCAGAAGGGCTTCTTCCCGGCGCTGGCTTACGGCGAAAAGGAGACGGCGCCGCAGGTGACTGGCGAGCTTCGCCAGGCGGTCTCCGTCACGCTGGAGAGCGCCTACGACGACTGGTGCGTGGCTACGCTGGCCAAGGCGCTGGGCAAGGACGCCGATGCCAGTTACTTCTTGAAGCTGGCGGGCAACTACCGGAACGTCTTCAATCCCGCGATTGGGTTCATGGCGCCCAAAAGCGCCGATGGGGAGTGGGTGGCGCACTACGATCCCAGGCTGGGCGGAGGGCAGGGCGCGCGCGACTACTTCACCGAGATGGACGGGTGGGTTTGGACGTTCAACGTGCAGCACGATGTGGCGGGTCTGATCGAGTTGATGGGCGGCCGCGAAAAGTTCAACGCCAAACTGGATCAGTTATTTGTCGAGCCGCTCGGAACCTCAAAGTTCCGCTTCCTGAATCAGTTTCCAGATGCCACCGGACTGGTTGGCTTGTACGCGCAAGGCAACGAGCCGAGCTTCCACATACCTTATCTCTATGACTTCTCCGGCCAGCCCTGGAAGACGCAGCGCCGGGTTCGGCAGATGATGAGCGTCTGGTATGGTGACGGCCCGCTCGGCATTCCCGGTGACGATGACGGCGGAGAGACCTCTTCCTGGTATGTTCTCAGCGCGCTTGGCTTCTATCCCGTGTGCCCGGGCAGCCCCGTCTATGAGATCGGCAGCCCCATCTTCGCCAGGAGCGTCATCCAAATGGGAGATGGAAAGGACTTCACGATCATCGCCAGGCAAGTCTCGGCAAAGAACAAGTACATCCAGTCGGCGACGCTGAACGGACGTCCGCTGACGAAGCCCTGGTTCAGCCAATCCGATATCTCCAACGGCGCGACCCTGGTGCTGGAGATGGGAGAGACGCCGAATCGTCAATGGGGCAGCCGGCCGGACGACGCACCGCCGTCCATGTCGGCGCCCGAAAACAGCCCGAACTGACTCTTCTTTGACTGCTGAGCGGTGTTGCGCCGCGCCGGCTGTCCCAGCAGGCGCGGGAGCGGCTTTGAGCGCGGCCAGGCGGCTCATTGGCATCCAGGCTCGGCATGACGCCGGCAAGAAGATGCTTCCAGGCCGCGCGCAGCCCCGCCCATAGGGCTGTGTTGGCTGCTCCTACCAGCGCACCCGCAGCAGGCGTTCGTTCTCGTCCTCACCTGGGGTGATCTCAATCTCCGCATCGGCCTGTTCCATCACGCCGGCAAAGCGGTCGCCCCACTCCACCATCACCAGCCCATCGGCCGCCTCAGCCAACTCCCACAGGCCGATGGAGTCCAACTCCCGCTCCTCCTCCAGCCGGTACAGATCCAGGTGAACCAGCCGGGTCTGCTTGCCTGCATACTCATGCACCAGGGTGAAGGTTGGGCTGGTCACCTCGCCGGCATCGGCGCCCAGGGCGGCCGCCAGACCCCGAACCAGCGTCGTCTTGCCCATGCCCAGATCTCCCCGCAACACCACCAGCCCGGGCTTGGGCAGCAGGCCGGCCAGCAGATTGCCCAGCGCCATCGTCTCCTGCTCGCTGCGGGTGCGCAGCCGCCTCTCCTGGGTCCACGGCTTCATCGGCTGCTCCGGGCCGCGGCCGGGAGCGGGACAGTGCCGTCAGGCGCAGCCCCACCCTCCATGCTCCTGTCCTTGAGCGCTGCTCCGGTGAGCCAGGTAAAACCATCCGCATCCACCAGCCGGGCGCGGAAGGCCTGCCACAGATGGCTCACCGTATCCGTCGCCAGCACGGTGTGTTCGTCCTGGGCCAGGCAGGCGAAGTCCCCGGCAAGACCGTGGAGAAAGACCGCCGCTTCGATCGCCTGCGCCGCGCTCTCGGCGCCGTACTGCCCCAGCAACGCAGCGATGATGCCGGTAAGAACGTCGCCACTGCCGCCCTTGGCCATGGAGGGATTTCCTGTTGTATTCACAGCCACGCTGCCATCGGGATGCGCCACCAGCGTCCGCCAGCCCTTGAGCACCAGGGTAACGCCGTGCTCCAGCGCAAAGCTCCGCGCCAGGCCCACGCGGTCCGCCTCAACCTCCCTGACGGTCATCCCCACCAGGCGCGCCATCTCACCGGGATGCGGCGTCAATACGATCATTCGCGGCTCTCCCCTG
>JAKAQS010000092.1 GCA_021819585.1 Acidobacteriota bacterium | reverse complement strand
AGACGCAACACGTGGTGGGCCCCATGGATCTGCAGAAGGCGGAGCAGGATGCGACCCAGGCCCGGCAACAGAACATCGATACGCTGCAGGGATTTCTTGGCTCCGCGGAAGCGCGGGAATCCCTGCAAAAGGCGCATATGAACCCGGTCCAGGTGGAGAAAGCGATCGCGGGGCTAAGCGACCAGGAGTTGGCGCAACTGGCCTCACGCGCCACCAGGGTCCAGAATGAGTTCGCGGCAGGAGATCTCTCCAATCACGATCTGCTGTTGATTCTGGTTGGCATCGCCGCGCTGATTCTGATCATCGTCGCCGTCCACTAAGAATTCTCCAGGGAGCAAGCTGAAAGCGCAGGTGTCGCCGGAGCAGCCAACCGCCATCGATGGCAGGAGGCTGCTCTGGTGATTGCTTTCGCTCGCGCCGCCTTGGCGGCGGCGCCTCCCGTCGAGCATCGCTCCCCAGTCTTTCCATGGAGGCCAATATGAACCGCCGTGCAGTGCTGGTGGCCGCGCTGTGGATGTTTGGGTGCGTCGCCGTAGCGGCTGCCAGCGTCGCCGGCATGTGGCTGGATGTTCCCTTTGTGCGCCAGTCGAAGCAGGCATGCGGAGATGCATGCATCGCCATGGTGATGCAATACTGGCAGAAGAAGAACTACGAGCCTGCCCACACTACCACCGATCCTGCGGCCATTCTGCGTGAGTTGCCGCCGGGCCGGCGTGGCGTGAGCGCTACCAGCATGGCGGCTTTTTTTGAGAAACATGGCTATCGCGCCTTTGCTTATGCGGGTGACTGGAACGACATCGAGCATCAGGTTTCCCAAGGCAGACCCCTGATCGTTGCGCTCAAACCCCAAGGGGACTCGGAGCTGCACTACACCGTGGTGGCCGGAGTCGATGACCCGGAGCAGTCGGTGTTTGTGAACGATCCGGCGCAACGTAAACTTCTCAAGGTGAATCGCCTGCGGTTTGAACGCGAGTGGAGGGCCACGAAGAATTGGACACTGCTCGCCGTCCCCGATTTGAAATGACTGCCTCGGTAAACCGCCCAGCGCGCCGCTCCTGGCTGTGCCGGCTGGCCGTTTTGCTCTTGGCCTTCAGCAGCTTTGACTCGCGCTCCCAAAGCACACAACCACCAGCCCTGAAGCCGCCGCGCTCCCCCGGCCAATACTTTGATCAAGGCATGGCCTGGGCAAAGGCGGGGCACTGGACCGAAGCGGAACGCGCCTTTGAGAAGGGAGAGCGGCTGGCCCCCAGGGACGTGCGCTTTCCCGAGGAACTGGCCGGCGTCGCTTTCAAACAAAAGAAGAACGCCCTCGCCGAACGGCGGCTGCGCGCGGCCTTGCGTCTTGCCCCGAAAGACGACTATGCCCTGGATTTTTTGGCGACCCTTTATTTCCTGGACGGCAACTACACAGCCGCGCTGAAGTACTGGAACCGCGAGAGCAAGCCACAAATAGCAAACATCAGCTCCGATCCCCTTCCGCAGGTCTCACCAGCGCTGCTGGACCATGCCTTTGCCTTTTCTCCGGCCGGCGCCCTGCTGCTGCCCCAGTATCTCTCGACCAAGGCCAGGTTGAACGCACTGGGAATCTTTCCCGCGTTCCAGTTGAACCTGGACGCACGCGCGGATGGACGTTTCAATGCGGCCCTGCGCGCCCACGAACTGGACGGCTTCGGCGGAGCAGGATGGGGCGATCTTGCCTACCTGCTTCAGGGGCTGCCCTTCGCCGCCGTTGAGCCAAGCTACTGGAACATCCGGAAGCAGGCCATCAACTTCAATTCAATGCTGCGTTGGGACGACGAGAAGCGGCGCGCCTTTGCACAACTCTCCGGCCCATGGGAGGGCAGCGCAAAGTATCGCTGGGAGTGGTTGACTGACCTGCGTAACGAAAACTGGGCGTTGCGAGACGAATCCTCAGGGCCTGCACCCGTCCTGGCCAGTTTCAACATGCGCACCGAGCGCGGAGGATTCAACCTGGCATCCTACGCGAGCGGGCGGATCGGCTGGAGCGTCGGCGCTGAGCTCTCCAACCGGAACTTTCGCAGCGTGGAACCGGGAACGGTATTGACCCCGCACATGATTGCATCGGGCATCGAGCTGAAACAGCGGGAGCAGTTGACAGGCGTGTTGTGGCGCGTCCCGGAGCACCGGTTCGTGCTCAGCGCGGGAACGCAATTCGAGGCAGCGCGGCTATGGTCGAACCCGGCGCAGAACATCGAGAAGCTAACAGGATCGCTGCTTTGGCGGTGGTTTCCGCGCGAACAGGGAGACGACTATGCGATGACCCAACAACTGCGTTCCGGAAAGATCTTCGGACGCGCGCCGATCGATGAACTTTACATCCTGGGACTGGAACGCGATAACGACCTGCCGATGATTGCGCACATCGGCACCCGCGACGGGCTCAAGGGCAGCGCCCCGCTGGGCCGCGACTATCTTTTACAGAACTGGGAGATGGACAAAGACATCTACGGGAACGGTTTGCTCAAGATCCAAATCGGTCCCGTTCTCGACATCGGCAAGATCACCGATCCGGGCACGGCTCTGGGTTCGCACCAGTGGATGTTCGATACCGGGGCCGCGCTCAAGCTGCGCGTACTCGGCGTGGGGATGGTATTTACTTACGGCAGAGGACTGCGCAGCGGCGTCAATGCCCTCTATGCCGAAGGGTTGGATTGAACTGGACCCATGCGCCAGTTTGAATCTGACGCCGCGCTAAATATTCAGCCCCTTCAAGTAGGCAAAGCTCTCCGTCATGCTCTGAATCACCGGACCCGCCGTCTCATCCTGGTCGAGGTACGCGTAGCGGATCCCCTGCCAGCGAGCCTGCATCAGCAGATGGGGCCAGTCGATTGAACCGGTTCCAAGTTCGGTGAAGTGTTCAGCGCTGGGCCCCAGCACAAAGCCAGTCGGCGCTCCTGCGACGCGGTCCTTCAAATGGATCAGCTTCACCCGGTCCTTGTATTCCAGCATCACCTGGGCTGGGTTCTGCCCAGCCTGCACCAGCCAGTAGATATCCAGCTCCAACATCACCAGCGTGGGGTCTGTGTTGCCCATCAGGATCTGCCATCCGGTCAGGCCGCCATCCTGCGGCTTGAACTCATAACAGTGGTTATGGAAGACAAACTGCATCCCCGCCTGGCTTACCTGTGCGCCCCAGCGGTTGAAGTCGTCAGCGGCCTTCCCGAATCCGGCCGCGGAGTTCCACTGCGGCTGCGGAAGCATGGGGCACACCATGAACTTCAGCCCCAGTTGGTGGGCATAATCGATCCGCTGAGCGAAATCGTCGTAGTTGAAGTGTGCCGACACCAGCCCCAGGCCCGCATCGTCCACGATCTTCTTCAGCTCCAGCGCTGGATGATCGTACACCACCGGATACAGCTCAATCTGGGTAAAGCCAATCTGCCGGATGGAGTGCAGAATCCCCGCCAGATCCGCAACTGCCTGGCGCCGGACCATATAGAGTTGCACCCCATAGTTCAGTGGCCCTGGATCCTGCCCCAACATCTCATGCGGAAAGACCATCACGCAGCCCGCAGCCAGTGCGGAGACCTGAACGAATCGTCGCCGCGTACTCCTCATAAGCGTGCCTCTTTCTCCAAGGCTTTCCCGGGACGCTGGGCGCCGGGCGCCGGATGCAGGCCGTTCACCGTTTTGTCGAACGCCTCAGCTCTCCCACACGCTCCTGGGGGTTTCCGTCCTTCATCCTGAACGCTGGGATCAGGTGGCCAGGGAGGGCGCCGATGGCCGGCAGCCGGGAAGGTCTATCTCCACCGCCAAACTCTAGTCCCACAGGCCACCCCGTTGCAAACCCCGCGGTGCAAAACCTCTCGTCGCGGCCGATACCCGCACCAAACCTACCGGCGCGTCAGTTTATACAGCACCAGAATCTGCTGTCTCGGGTCGTCGAACACTCTGTACCGCGCCACGGCGTCCATCCGATACCGCATCCCCACCTGAGCAATCGCAACGTCCTCCCGTCCCGGCCAGGCTGCGAACCAACCGGGCTGATACCTAGCCAGCACCGCATCCAGGCCATGGGTGGTGCGGGTCGCTGACACGGCGGGCAAGCCGGTCCACAGCGTCAGATCATCCCCGCTATCGGAGAGCAGCATGGGCCGGGAGCCTCCATCGGCGGCAACGATCGCAGCAATTCCCTGTGCGGCCTCCCAATAGCTGTACTCCTGATGCAGAACATCCTCCAGCGTCTGCACGCCCATCATCCCCAGGCTCACCATCACCGTCAGCAGCGTCACCGCCAGCATCCAGCGCATCCGTCTGCCCTGTCTGGAGCCCTTCGAACACAACCGGCGACGGTCAATCACCGCGCCCACACCCAAACCCACCACAATCATTACCGGCATCAGGATCGGGAGCAAGGATCTCGCCGGTACCTCCCCGTGGAATCCAAGATAGGCCATCTGGCCAGCCACAGCCAGTACCGCGGCGCCAAATAGCGGCTTGCCCCACAACTCGCGCAGCCAGACCACGGACAGCAACATGATCAATAGCGCCAGCGGAAACAGCACCGGGCTGATCCACAAACCATCTTGCAGCACGGTCCAGGCCGCCGCCGGAAGGGAGCTGAAGGTGACATGTCGCGTCGCCATGCCCGCCAGCAGCGTATAGTCCAGCATGGCATGTGGCTGGATCAGCAGCCGAAGATATCCCTCCCACAGCGCGAGCGGGAGACCCAACGTAAGCACCAGCGAAACAACCATTCCGCGCCAGGAGATGAGCCCGGAATCTGTCTTTGGGCGTTCTGCCTGGTTCTCTACCCACTGACCCCAACTCGCACCCATCATGTACAGCACTGCGGGAACCAGGGCCACGCCTGAGATCTTGGTCAGCAGCAGAAGAAAGATCACCACCCCCAGCAGCGACTGTTTGAGCCAATCTCTCGGCTTGGCAGTACCCGCAAGCCAGAGTGCGCACATGAACCACATGCCGGTCACCGGCTCCAGAATCGCCAGCCGGTTGAAGGCGTAGCCAAACGGATCGATCGCAGCCAACAGCACCACCAGGGCGGCCAGCCTTCCCGGCCTGGCCCTCCACATCACGCGATAAAGCACCGTCAGCGACAGGCCGTACAGCAGCATCGTCAGGGTTCTGGCCCAGAGCATGCTCACCCCGGTGATCTTGAACCAGAGCCCCAGCAGCACGGGCCAGACCGGCATCGTCACGGCTGAATTCAGAACATCGGGCAGGTACCAGTGGCCCTGGACAAAGTGGTGAATGGCGGCTCCGGCGTACCATCCCTCATCGGCGATCCCTGACCCATCCAGCCACGCAGGTCCGCCGGAGAAGTCCGCCCGCGGATGCAGAAAGCCCAGCCCATAGGCCGCCGCGCTGAGCAGCAATAGCAAACCAACGAGTCTGCGTCCCTTCGGTTTCGCCATACTCCTGCCGCTCATTTGCCTGGATTCGATCGCCACGGATTCTAGTATCACATCAGAATCACATCCAGCCCGTCCACACAGGCCGCTGCCCGGCCGGATCGCGTTATGCCTCGATCGCCCTTGGGCAGAACTTCAAAATCTGAAGTGTTCTCCGGCGCCTAAAGAGTTCCGAGCGCCTCAACGGCCTCATGGAGGAGCAGGCCTGGTTCTGGCGGAGCCTGAAAGCAGCGCCACTTCCCTCACTGATGCTCACGAAGAGGGTGGGCCCTCCAGCTCCGGCGCCTGGACCTCCCGAAATCTTCCATCCGGCAGCAGTTCCAGGGTAGGAGCGTAAGTTCCCAGCAGCCTTCGCGTCCACCAAATTCCCTGGCTCCGCTTCTCCTGTGGAGTGCTGAACCAATACTGCCAAAGCACGGCCCGCACCTGGCGGGGAGGCAGCTCTGGAAACGGATTGCCGCGGAACAGGCTGAGCACGTCCTTGTCCCCCACCAGCAAGCGCTCCTCGGTCAAGGGCACAATCGGAGCATTTTGCCAGGAGGTCAGGGAAGCAAACCACAGGTTCCAATCAAAGCGCGGCTGATAGGGCGCATAGATCCCCGGCCGCTCCTGTACATCCTGCGGCTTGAAGCGGAAGATGTACGGCTTCCACGTCATCCCATCGTCGGATCCCTGAAACTCAATCTCATAGCGGTGCGGCGTCATCACAGCAAACAAGCCGTACTGATTGGCGATCCGCAGCGGCTCCAGCGCCTGGATCGGCGCCGTCCACACGGGTGCTCCCTGCCAGAACATGAGAACCATCTCCGCCGCGGTGTCATACGCAACCCAGGTCAGCAAAATCGCAGTGACCGCAACCCCAATGGAGGAAACCCGGTTCAGTGCCCTCACAGAGCGCACCGATTCTGTCTCCTCGGCGTGATCGGAGGTCTCTTCCAGCGGGTTGGCGAACACGCTCTGGATTCCGCTCGTGTGTAAACGCTGTTCCCCGACCGGTTCCGTAACCAATCCGGCGCGCCGGCGCCGCGGAACAAACCGTTCCAGCGCCTTGTCATCCAGCAGGAGGAACGCCAGCACCAGCACCAGATAGTTCAGAAAGGCGTAGTTGGCTGTGGCGATCACCACCGCCTGCCACGCGGTCACCATGCAGAAGCAGACGATCTTCCAGCGCCGGGGCAGAAAGGCCATCCACACCAGCACCAGTTCCATCCCCAGCGTAGCGCCCGCGGTCACCCGCTGAAACCAATGGGGCAGATGTTGCAGATACCAGCCAATCCAGGTGGGCAGCGGCCCATTCTGGTAGTACTCATACATGGCGGTCAGGTTGCGCCAGGTGGGATCTCCGCTGAGCAGCTTCACCGCCCCGGACTCGAAGTAGATCCGAAACCACTCCCAGATCAGAAGCCACCAGGCCGCCCGTATCGGCAGGCTTCTCCTGCCCCACCCTGGCCACCAACCTGCGGGGGCCACAAACAAGGACAAAAAACCAGCCTCCAGCAACATCCCATCGGACTGGTACTGGCCGAAGTCCTGAGACACCGCGATGAAGCTCAAAAAGCAGACAAAGCACAGCGCCAGGGAGATTCTCGGGGCCACGTTGGCGATCACCAGCAGAGAAGCCGGCAGACCTACCCATACCAGCGCCATCAGCGCATGGTTGCTACTGTCCAGCCAAAGCATGGTTGGGGCGTACCAGAAGCCCAGAGCGCCCAGGGAACGCACCTTTTGCAGGTACTGATCCGCGGGCAGAATCCCATCGCTGCCAACCATCCCGCGAATCTGAAACAACAAGGCAAGGAACGCGGAGAGATAAATGGCTCCCAGGGCGCGAAGAAACAGCCAGCGGGCGGCCAGATGATGGGAGACGCCCATCTCGCGGTCAAAGAGAGTTCGAACCCCATTTCCAAGGCTGCGCATATCGATTGCACCTCGTCAGCTCCTGCTGCGCACATCCCGCTTCTCAGATGCCGGCCATGGTCAGCATAGCGCAACCGCGCAGGCTCCCAGGAACACCTTGTCTCTTTCCGGCAACAGCCGTCCGCAAACCGCACCGGAGCTCAACCCGCCCATGCGGTCCTGATCTCTCTTTGAACCTTGGAATGATCCTGCTCGCCTCCGGGAGGCTCTGTGCGGAGATCGCCGGCCCAGCGCAGCTCACCGCGGCCGGCCAGTGGACAGATACGTCCGTCGCCGTCGAGCCCTTGCGTGCAGCAGCGATCCAACGGCTCTAACTTCCAGGCGTAGAGGCTCGGGAACCCTTGAGGAGCGCAATCGCCTCCCGGTATCCCAGACCCGCCGCCACCGGCTTGAAGTCTGTCGCCAGCTCATCGATGCGGATATTGATCGCCTTGACCATCAGCGCGCGGCCTTGAAGGTTGATCTTCAGCACCGTGGGCTGCCACTCTTGCGCAAGATCTTCGTAGCTCTGCTCCAACAGGATCGTCCCGCCCTTATCCACTCGTCCCAGGATGCCAAAGCCGATGTTCACATCTCTCACCAGGTGAGCATCCAACCGAACCAACCGATCCTGAGAGCGGTCGATCAACAGATCTCCGGCAAACCCCTGCAGCACCTCGGCCTCAAAATCAGGCGGGTTGAACTTCGGATTGGGCACAAAGCTCAGACGGTAACACTCCCCTGCCCCACAGGGGACGGTCCCCTCCAGGCTGTAGACCTCTGAATCTGGAAGCAGTTGAACCAGATGATCGATCCGGGCCGCATCATGCTCTTCGCTGCGTCTCCGCTTCTGCTGCGACTCTGGATTCGCAGCGAGCGCATTCAACCGGCTCATCTCCGCCTTTTGCTGGACAGCATCGAGCGCCTGTCCGTTGATGGCAATGAGCCGAGCGACGTCCCCGTCCCTGGTCTCAATGATCTGCTTGGTGGTCTCATGGTCGCCATCTTTCTTGCGCAGCACATACTCCACCGGCCGATGATGCTTCTCCTCCTGCAATCGGAGATGAATGGCGCGGCGCACCAGAGCGGCTGGATCCAGCGTTGAGCGTGCTTGCGCCTGGGCGCCTGTGGCCGAGACGCCGGGAGCCGCAAGGCCGATCGCTGCGAGAGCTGCCAGACAGCACCGTAGCGACAGCGCACCATATCGTTGCAACACCCCAGCTTTTGCCCTCGGGCCAAAACGTCTCACACCTTCAGAATATCGAATCTTCCATCCAGACCAGCGGCATGAGCCCGGGGAATACACATCTCCAAACTCTTCCATCTTCGTTGTTTCTGTCAGCCTTGGAGGAACCGCCGTACACTATCTTCATGTCAACACTCCAATCCATTCCGCTCCTCACCATCGATGGGACTCCTACCTCGCTGGCCGCGTACTCTGGCAAGGTTCTGCTGATCGTCAACGTAGCCTCCAAGTGCGGCCTTACGCCGCAGTACACGGCTCTGGAGGCCGTCTACCAGCGTTACAAAGACCGCGGTCTGGCAGTCCTTGGCTTCCCAGCCAACGACTTCGCCGGCCAGGAGCCGGGCACCAACCAGGAGATCGCCAAGTTCTGCTCCACGGAGTATCCGGTCACCTTTCCCCTGTTCTCCAAGATCGCCGTCACCGGCCCGGAGAAGCACGCGCTTTACGCTGCCCTGATCGCTGCGGCGCCCGAACACATCCCCCACGGCCCATGGCGGGAGAAGCTGACCGGCTTTGCCGAAAAGAACGGCTTCCCTCCGCCCAACGAACTGCCGGAGCTGCTCTGGAACTTCGAAAAGTTCCTCATCGGCCGCGGCGGCAACGTCCTGGCGCGCTTCGCGCCGGACACGCCTCCCGATGACACGAAGATCACCATGGCCATGGAAAAGGCGCTCGCGGCCTCGTAGACAGAGTTCGGCCAGATCTTCCGGACAGCCTGGATCTTTCCGGCAACTTGGTCCCTTCTGATGCCCTGACAGCCTCCGCTTTGCGGAAGTTGAGCGCGAGGAACAGCCTCTTGGAGAACAACCTTAGTTCTTCTCAATCAGCCATCGAGAAGCATCCCCAAAAAGGAAGATGCCTCTCGATGGCGAGGCTACCTGCTCCAGCAACGGAAGGATGGGGCGCAAAAGAACTTCCCCTCAAAAGAACCTGGCTTCAGGGCCTTTTCTCAGACGGACCTTGCGACTTCAATTCACCCTTGAACGTCTCTTGATGAAGGTTACGTCCCACCCAATCTCCAACACGGAAAGGTTCCCATGCAGCTCAAGCCATTGCTTTTCGTCGTTGCAATTGCTCTGTCCACTCCAGCCTTCGGCCAGACCGCGGAGGGCTCTTCGTCCGCCACGGCGGGACAGACGCCGATCCGCATCACGGCGGATCTCACCGGAGCTCCGCGAAAGCTGTACCAGGCCGAGATCGACCTCCCCGTAAAGCCAGGCCCGGCTACATTCATCACGCCGGAGTGGATTCCCGGAGACCACGCACCCAATGGTCCGGTTGCCGATATCACAGGCGTCGTCTTCACGGCGAATGGCAAAACTCTGCCCTGGCGCCGCGACTATCAGAACCTCTACGAGTTTCACGTCGATATCCCCCGAGGGGTCACGACGCTCCACGCCCATCTGGACTGCATTGTAACCAAGCGCGCCGACGACAAGATGGCCGTGCTGGAGTGGGAGAAGCTGATGCTCTATCCAGCCGACATTCCGGTCCGCGACATCCCCATCCAGCCCAGCGTAACGGTCCCCGCCGGCTGGGGCATTGGAACAGCGCTCGCTCCGATCGGCCCCTATGACCCGAACGCCAAGGTGGGCGGAACTACGCATTACGAGGCGACCACCGTCGAGCAGCTTGAAGACTCGCCCGTCCTCACCGGAGAGTACTTCCACGAGTTTCCTCTGGCCCCGGAGATCTCGCCCAAGCACTATATCGATGTCGCTTCGGATAACCCGGACGACTCCAACCTCCGCCCCCAGCTTCTGGACGAGATCTCCAATCTGGTGCGCGAGGCCAGCGTCGCTTACGACAGCCACCACTACTACGTCTACCACTTCCTCCTCACCCTCTCGAATTACGCGGGCGGAGAGGGTCTTGAGCATGGCCAGTCCTCCGATAACGGCACAGGCGAGAAGGCATTCGCCACTCAGAAGGGCCAACTGGCGGACGCAGATCTTCTACCCCACGAGTTCACCCACTCCTGGAACGGCAAGTATCGCCGCCCCTACAACCTCTATCAGCCGACGTTCGCCCTCATGCAGCAGGGATCGCTTCTCTGGGTCTATGAGGGGATGACTCAGTACCTGGGCAACGTATTGGCGGCGCGCTCCGGCCTGAAGTCGCAGGCCGACTACCGCGACCTGCTGGCCGCCTCGGCCGCGCAACTGGATTACAAATCCGGGCGCGACTGGCGGCCAACCCTGGACACCGCCGTTGCTTCCAGCGTGCTGCGTTCCGACGGCCCGGCGTGGTCCAACTGGCGGCGCGGCCAGGACTACTACCAGGAAGGTGAGCTTTTCTGGCTGGATGCCGACACCAAGATTCGAGAGCTTACCAACGACCAGAAATCGCTGACTGACTTCCTGCGCATCTTCCTCGGGAAGGGGGGCAACACCGGCCCGTTGATCGTAACCTACACCCGTGCCGAGCTCGTCGCGGATCTCAACCAGGTGGTTCCCTACGATTGGGCAAAGTTCATCCATGATCGCATCGATCTGATCCATCCCCACGCCGACTTTGATGGCATCACTCGCGGCGGCTACAAGATCGTCTATCAGGATCACCCCACGCCCGGCATGGCCGCCATGATGCGCGCCTTTAGCCGCCGCTTCGCCCCCGGACCCTTTGTCTGGTACTCTCTGGGACTTCGGCTCGGCGCCGACGGAGCCATCGCGGACGTGCGCTGGGGCAGTCCCGCGGACAAAGCCGGATTGGCGCCAGGCCAGAAACTGATCGCCGTCAACGGCATCGTCTTCTCTGGTGACGCACTGCACCAGGCCATCGTCGCCGCTCAAACCAGCAAAGATCCCATCCACTTCCTGATGCAGTCGGAGAAGTACATCACGCCTGTGGACATCGACTACCACGACGGCGAGCGCTATCCGGCCATGGTCCGCATCCCCGGCAGCAAGGACTACCTGGATGAGATCACCTCCCCGCTAGCCCAGCACCCCGCTCCTCCACCCACCCCTGCAGCCGCTGACAGCCAATCCACAAACCAATAGACCTTCCCACTCCGACCACCCCTGCAAGCCAGCTTGCCGGGGTGGTCGGAGTGGGAAGGCGGAGACGGAACGTCCCGGGGGTCTCCCTTTATCCCTGACTGGCCACGCTCCAAAACGAAAATGCCTTGAAGATGCTCCCGTTTCTCCCGTAGCTCAGCGCAGGTCTTGCATCCGCGCAGCGACTTCCCTCGGAAAAACAACATCGCCGGGCATCGCCATCCCAGTCAAGAGCGGCTCCATGGTGCGTCCGACCACCAGCAGCAGCGGGGCCGGTCCGCACTCCACTCTTTCCACATCATCCAATCGCGCCGCGACCCAGCTCTGCCGCTCGGTAGCCGCATGGCTGATGGCGCAGCAAGCCACATCCCCAGCGACTCCCGCCTGGGAAAGCTCCCGTGCGATCCGTTCCAGATTGCGCCCGGGCATGTACACCACCAGGGTTGCATCCTCCGGCAAGGGACCGCTCCAGATGGGCGCGGGATCCTTCCCATCCGCATGGTGGCCGGTACAGAAGATCAGCTTGCCCGCGCTCGCTCTGTCCGTCAAAGGCTGTTGCAAGGCCGCTCCCGCGGCCAACGCCGCGGTCACGCCCGGAACAACCTCAAACCGCACCCCGGCGGCGCGCAGCGCCGCCATCTCCTCACCGGCTCTCCCAAAGATCAGCGGGTCGCCGCACTTGAGACGAACGACGCTCTGTCCGGCGCGCGCCGACTCGATCAGCAGCGAATGAATTCCAGCCTGGGTAATGCGAGGGCGTCCGCAGCGCTTGCCCACACTGGTCACCAGGGCATGCCGCCGCACCCTCGCCAGCACCTCGTCCGGCACAAGATCATCATGGAAGACGACATCGGCCGTCTCCAGCAGGCGCAGCGCACGCAAGGTCAACAGCTCCGGATCTCCCGGTCCCGCACCTACCAGGTAAACCACGCCCTTTTCAGCGGTAGTCATGGCTCTCTTTCCTCCGGCGTCGCTTTGGACGCCAACCCGTGCTCCACGGCGTGCCGGCGAGCCCGGATCCGTGATGGGCACTGCTCATACCCGCAGACTTCGCGCTGGGCCAAGTCATGCAGGAACAGCCTGCGCTCTTCGCCCAGCGGCTCTGCGGCGGTTACCTCACGCCGCAGCCATCCCAGTTCTTTCAACCAGTCGCCGCTGTCCAGCGGCAGAGCCTCCTGGATCTCCCGGCGCAACCTCTGCGCCAAAGCCGGGCTCTCTCCACCCGTAGAGATCGCAATCTGCAAATCGCCGCGACGCACCACACTGGGAAAGTAGAAGTCACAGAACGGCGGGTCATCCACTGAATTGCAAAGAACCCCCGACGCGCTCGCTTCGGCGAACACCGCGCGATTCACCGCCGGCGTGGAGGTTCCCGCTACCACCAGAAACACCCCGGCCAGGTCCCCTTCGCGATACTCCCTCCGTTCCCAGCGCAGATCCCCAGCCTCGGACCACTCCTGCACGCGCGCGGTAGCCTCCGGCGCAATCACCGTAATCTTCGCATCGGCGGTCAGCAGGCTCTCGATCTTGCCCTCAGCCACCACTCCAGCCCCCACCACCACGCAGGGCCGCGCCGTCAGTTTCAGATAGATTGGAAACAAGCTCATACTCTTAACCTACATTCGCGGGCACAGGTCCGGGCGCGAGATCCCGCTCCACAGCTTCGACGACCGCGCCGGCCAGCAGAGCACGCAGATCTTCATCGCTCCTGCGGCGGAAGAAGGCGCGCAGGTTCTCGTCCTCCTCGCGTTGACTCAGATACCCGCGCAACAGCCGTTCAATGGCATCGGGACAGTCCTGGGCGGCGGCACGGAAGCCAATTTGGCGCGCGATGCCCGCATACTCCCCGACCGCCCCGCCGACACAGAAGTAGAACGCATCCACCATCTGCCCGTCCTGCTTC
>JAKAQS010000091.1 GCA_021819585.1 Acidobacteriota bacterium | reverse complement strand
AAGATAGGACCGGTCAAGGCCAACCAGCGTGATGTCGGTGCCATGCAATGTGGTGATAAATGGCAGGTCGCGGCCCCTGGTGGCGAGCATCTGGCGGGCCAGAAGGGCGCTCACGGAGTGGGGAATAGCGTAGTGAACATGGAGCAGATCCAGCCCGTGGAGTTCGGCGGCTTCCGCCATGCAGGTGGCCAGGGCAAGATCGTAGGGCGGGTACTCGAAGAGCGGATAGTTCGAGACCGGCACCTCATGGTAGCGGATGTTGGCATCGCGGCCGGCCAGCCGGAAGGGTTGTGAGTAGGTGATGAAGTGAATCTCATGGCCGCGGTTGGCGAGCTCAATGCCCAGTTCCGTCGCAACCACTCCGGAGCCGCCGTAGGTTGGATAACACGTGATACCGATCTTCATCTTGTGTCCGTTCTTTGGTTCCTCATGGGCCATCTCTCCGCACGAGGGGTGGGGAAGCGATGGGCTCTTGGGCGCCTGTGGAGAACAGCGTTAGGGCGTGAAGGCGGCACGATCCGCTGTCGGACTCCGATCATGGACCCGCAATCCACACCGTCCTGTTCCAAGCCTCAGCTCATCCTTCCAGGAGGTACTGATTGGATGTCTTTGTCTTTGGCGTTGGAGCAGAGGCGTTTGAAACTCCGCGTCAAACGACGCTGCTCTCCGGCGATTGGGGCCGGTCAGGATCACCAAAGGCTTCCCCATAATGGATGAGTTGAGGAGGCTGAGGATGCAACAACATTCCAGAAACTTCGCTCAGCAGAGCTTGACGTTCCGTCTCGCGATGTTCCCGCAGCCGGGTCGAGACGGCCTGCAGATCCTGATCGTTATATCCCGGGTGGCAGAGAAGCTCAAAGGTGCCTTGGGCGGGAATATGCTGGAGCAGGATGCGCAGCTCGGCGGCGTTGAGGCTGCCGGTGGCGGAGATGCCGAAGGTTCCGTCGGTGGTAAGACTGGGGGGGACGATGCGATGAAAGCCTGCCCGGAAGCGGCTGAGAAGGAAGATCTGCAGGCGGCGCTTGAGGCGCGCATGCATTCGGCTGTGGCCCGGTTCAAAGGGGTTGCGCAACGCGGCCACGGAGGTGGCCTGCATCACCCGAAGAAGCGCGCGCGCGACCGGCGGAAAGACGTGGGTATGTTTGTGCGTGTCCAGGTGCGTGACGCGGATACCGGATCTCTGAATCTTGCGAACTTGCGCGAGAGCCTCGCATTCAATCTCCTCCTGCCGGATCCTCCCCAGCAGGAGGTCACGGATAAAGTGGGTCAGTTCGGGGCGAAAGGTTCTTCGATCGGGGCCGAGCAGGGTGGAAATTGTCTCCGGTGAGGATACGGGAACCCCGTCGGTGAGGACGACGTGGCAACCGACGCCGAGGCGAGGAAGGGCGAGTGCGATGCGGATGGCGTCGTCGAAGGCAGGCCCGTTGGCCATCAGCGTGGCCGAGGTCAGGACGCCGGCCAGATGCAGTTCTGCTATGGCACGGTTGATGCCGGCGGTGAGGCCGAAGTCGTCAGCGTTGAGGATCAGGCGCGCGGGCACGGAGATGAGTGCTGCATCCAGAAAGATGGTGGGCAGAGAGGGACTCGAACCCCCGACATCCTGCTTGTAAGGCAGGCGCTCTAACCGGCTGAGCTATCCGCCCACTTCCCGGGCATGAACCTCAGTGTAGGCGATTGATGCATCTTCGGGCAATGGCGTAGCTTCCACGCTGGCCGGCCGAGGATTCGAGTGCGCACGCGGGGATTGGGGAGCGAGGCCCGGAGGCATATGATGAGAGGCGCATGCGATCGGCGCATGCGCCAGCAGTGAAGGAGCGCACGATGAAGGCGTTGGTGAAGAGCAGGGCAGAACAGGGGTTGTGGCTGGAAGAGATTGCCAAACCCGAGATCGGTATCAATGACGTGTTGATCCGGGTACGTTATACCGGCATCTGCGGCACGGATGTGCATATCTACCAGTGGGACGAGTGGGCGCGGAAGACGATTCCGGTTCCGATGGCCATTGGGCATGAGTTTGTGGGTGAGATCGTTGAGGTGGGCTCGAATGTGAATGATTTCTTTCCTGGCGACATCGTCAGCGGGGAGGGCCATGTCACCTGCGGCAGGTGCAGAAACTGCCTGGCGGGCAGGCGTCACCTGTGCGCGCACACCCTGGGAGTGGGGGTGAACCGCCCCGGAGCTTTTGCCGAATTCATCTCCTTGCCGATGACCAATCTATGGCGGCACAACGCCGGCATCCCACAGGAAATTGCAGCGATCTTTGATCCGTTCGGCAACGCGGTGCATACGGCGCTCTCCTTTCCATTGCTGGGGGAAGATGTGCTGATTACGGGCGCCGGACCAATTGGGATCATGGCGATTCCCGTGGTTAGGCATGCGGGCGCGCGCCACGTGGTGATTACGGACATGAATCCCTTTCGCCTGGAGTTGGCGCGCAAGATGGGCGCGACGTTGGCAGTGAACCCGCTGGAGACGCCGGTCGCAGAGGTGCAGAAGCAACTCGGAATGCAGGAGGGCTTCGATGTGGGCCTGGAGATGTCCGGCAGTTCGCTGGCGCTGCGAGAGATGATCTCCAACATGGCCCATGGAGGAAAGATCGCGATCCTAGGGATTCCTCCTACGGAGGCTCCGATGAACTGGCGGGAGGTGATCTTCAACATGCTCACGATCAAAGGAATCTATGGCCGGGAGATGTATGAGACCTGGTACAAGATGTCCGTGATGCTGGAGAGCGGAGTGGATATCTCTCCCGTAATCACGCACCGCTATGCTTATCAAGAATTCCAACAGGGTTTTGCGGCGATGATCTCCGGAGAGGCAGGCAAGGTGGTGTTGGACTGGACGAGCCTGATCTAGTTTTTTTTGAAGACCCTCCGAAGCAGCAGCGGTTCGCCAGGCGGACGAGGTTGCGTCTTGCTCTGAAGGGCCAGGCAAGAGATCAATGCCTGTCGGGGCGGAACCCCGCCTTTGCAGACCCTCAAGCGGACCCGCCAAGGAATGCGCAATCTGGGGGTTTGCCGATCCACGGTCTGCTGCGCCCGCTGGCGGCTTCGGAGTGTTTTCAACAAACTCATGGCGGCTCAGCTTCTGGTAGACTTATAGCTGTCGATGGCGTGGTTCATCTTTGCCTCTGGGATCTCGGTCTCTCTTGGATCGGATCGACGGCATCGACAACGCAGAAGAGAGCGAAGATCGCGCAACGCTTGGTTCTCTGTGATTGAGTTCCAAGTTGTTGAAGAGCTTCCTGGGGACGTAGCTCAGTTGGTTAGAGCGCTGCCCTGTCACGGCAGAGGTCGCGGGTTCGAGCCCCGTCGTCCCCGCCATAGATTCTAAGAGAGTTAGAGGCTATGGCAACCTCAAGTGACTACTCCATTCACTCCCAGGGATTCAGGTCCGTCGGCGTGCCTTCTCCCGCTCCTACGCCTCAGCCCTCTGCAGCAGCGCCTTCCCGAAATCGACTGCGGCAGCCAGCCTCCAGGAAGCGCAGGCCGCTCTCACCGTAGCGCCTCTGCCCAGCCTCGCCTACAACGCATCTTTTCAGGCTATGGTGCAGGGCTGGCATCTCAACAGCATCCGGATGCAGGTCAGTCAGGGGGCGATCCAGCACGACCACACCCCGGGCTTTTCTACTTGCGCCGCGATGGGGCGCAATTCCGTCGCTCAGGCCCGAGCCGCTGGACTTATCCTGGTCCTTTCGATGCAGACAGAGGGCTTTCGAGCGAAGGAAGATGGATCTGGATGGAACATTCGATTGGATGGCGGCCTAACCGGATGCTTGCTCTTGCTCCTAGTCTTTTTGGCGCTGCCTATTTCAGGCGCGCCAGATTTGCCGGCGGAGCCTTCCAGTCCTCTACGGGATCAGCCATGGATGCGGCCGGCCTTCGGATCAATCTGTCCGGATCGATCTCCGCAAAGGCAATGCTTGCCTGCGGTTGTCCATGCAGATAAAACACCTGACGATGATGCAGGTCGCGGTAAGGCATATAAAAGCTGCTTCCACCGAACTCGCCATTATTGACGACGATCACGCCCTGGTACATGTGGTAGTGAAGGCCTTCAGCCATGCGCTCGAAGGTGCCTACATCCCGATTCAGGGAACAAACGATATAAACGTCACTTCGCGACTTGAGATCCGAGGCCAGAGCCAAGTCGGTTGCGTCGTAGCAGACGGAGGCACTCAATCTCAACGGCCGGTGTTGCGGCCTGCTGCTCCACTGATATTCCAGAATCCACTGTGCGGGGCGAAACGAAGCTCGCCTCTTCCTGGACTCCAGCTCCGGCCGGGTAAGGTTTGCCTTCCCCTGTTCCACGCGCTTTACCTGAAACCCCGTTTGCGCATTCCATTGTGGAATCATCCAAAGGCAGGTATTGATCAGGGGAGATCCGGGCGAGACGGTTGCTGGGTGATAGACCTGCCCAAAGAGAGCGATGCACTTGTAGGTTCGTACAAAAGGCAAGATGAATGTGTCAATATCCAAAAGATGAATCGCCAACTCGGGAAATATCAGCAAATCGATCACTCGTCCACCGGATTTGTCCTGTGATAGGTGAGTCTCTCTCAATCGAATCATCTGCTGGAGAGCTTCCATGATGGAAGCCAAGTGGCGCCTTTGGGATCCTCGAAAGGAGCTGTCAGTCAGTAACTCAAGATCGTCCGCATGTCGCCCATAATCCTCCATCGTGGGAAGGATGGATTGGACGATGCCAACTCGTAAGGGTCGGCGCCACTCATTCGGTGGCTTCTCGGGCCACGGTGCGGTCTGTTCCAAAAAACTCAGATGCGTGGCGGGTCCTTGTGACAGGGCGAGCTGATCAATTCTCTTCTTCAATAGTTCAGCCCAATCTTGCAAGCCGTGAACCGGAGACGACATGCCTGATCCTGGCCGGCAGACCAGATCGAAAAGAAACTCCTCCACCCAGGAGGAAATTGGAATCCAGGGCGGGCCGAATGCGGCTCGTCCCACAAAGGCTGCGGAGCGCTGTCTTTCCCAACAGGAGACGGACGGATGGTACATCTCGGAGAACAGCCCTCGTTGCGTGGAAGAGCAGCGGTAAGCGGAAGCCCAACCACAAAGCGCGAAGCGCAACAAGGCGCCGAGTTGGAAGCGATGTTTCTCTTCCAGAGATTCGCACCAGGAAGGAACCGAGAACAAGTGGCTGGCGCGTGACATGCCACCGAGTACGATGGGGCCATCCTTCAGTCTTCCAAAGATGGAGCCATCCGGGTTGGTCACTTCGCAATGCACTTGCCACGGGCTTAGGGCCTCTGGCCATCCCGCCGGCAACTGTTCAAGCAAGCCCAGTGCGAGCCTTAGAAGATTGTCCTCTTGCCAAAACGGGTTGTATTCGCGCACCACATGATCAGCCAACGATTGAGATTTTACGTGTTGGCTTGCAGGCTCAAGACCCAGGGAGCGAGCCATCCGCCGTTGTTCCGAGGAAGCGTGTTCCTTCATCTCTCTCCAAAGAGCAATTGCAGTCTCAGGAGAGATCTCGCAAACCTTTCGCAAAAACTCAGGTGACGCTTGAGCGAAGGCGATGTTGTGAAGGATCTCTTTCTGGCCAAAGCTTGTGTAAGCTAGAGTGAAGTAGATTGCTTGCTCTTGCAGCGAAGCCGGCATCTGGCCATTCAAAAACCGAGCGAAGCGCAGATGAAGAGCGAGTTCAGTTTGCTTTCGCGGAACCGTCAAGATGATTTGCTTGGGGATCTGATTCCTCGCAGCGAGGTAGAAGAATGCCTGCTGAACGAGATACCAGGGAAGACGCCTCTTCGCCGCAGGGGACGCAATCGTTCCAAGGAGGACATCGGTTGCTTCCTCCACCAGCCGCTTGTGATACGCTCGAACGTCCAGTTCAGCAGGAAGGCACTCCTGGTCGGGGACCATACCGGTTTCGCTTGCGCCGGCTCGGAAGATCTCGGCCAGACAATAGAGGCGAACCTCGCGATTTGCGCTATGCGAGTCACTATCTCTCCAGCCCGGTTGGAGCAGCTCCAAAATCCTGCCGAGGAAGCGAACATCTGGAGAAATGTCAAGAGCAATTCGCAATAAGCGCACATTGGCTGGATTGCCCACCCATTCTTCGATGAGAGTCGCCGAAAAGAGCTGTCCGCGCTGGTCCAATTGCTGCTTGGAGAGGATCAATTGAGAAACGGAAGCGTCAGGCGATTGAAGGGTGGTTTCCTTGCCGGCAAGAGGATCCGGAGTCAGTTCCTCACTCTGTAGAAGTGGGCGCAAGGAGCGAAAGGTGCGCCGATACCTTCCGGCCGCGAAGCGGACAGCAGTGTCGTCTCGCATATCGGAGATCCCGGTCAGCATGCCTGCATCGCCATGGGCGCTCGTGGTTGCTTGAGAGGGGTAGCGCTTCTGCGTGTAAAAGAAACCTTCGATGGCGCCAATCAACTCCGAACCGTGCGACATGTCGAATACGCCGGAGACGTTACGCTGAATTCGGCTAGCCGTCCTCGATTGCTGAACCAGGAAGCGATTCTGTCGGCCTGCCACGATGGCCTTTTTCTTGGACGTTTCTATCTTGAGCCCCGGCGCATGTTGATCCAACAGACTCTGCAACCAGCGAACCACTGCCAGTTCTATCTCCATCTCAGTCGCCCCATGTTTCGTCAGGAAGACGAGCCGGAGATCATCAACGTAATAGCAGGCATCCTTCAGCACGAAGCGTTCTTGCGCATCAATGGGGCGATCAAGATATTCACGAATGGCCAGGTCGACGCCATGAATGGCAACATTGGCAAAAAAACCGGATGCGACCAGTCCTTGAGGCAGGGCAATGGACTCAAATCCTTCGATGCCATTGCGGCGACTGTAATCCCGGGCGAATGTCTCGTCTTTCCATCTCCATGCAAAGAGCTTCTGGAAAAGCTCCATGAATCTTACATCTTCTGTCCCCGCAAACGGTCGCACCTGTTGATGAAGAAGTGCGGGGCGAACTCGATCGTAAAAGTTGGACAGGTCACTTTGAACAACGGCGACCTCATACCCAGGGGCATGGGTGGCGACTTGCTCCATGACTACGTCAGGACGCCGCAAGAATGTCTGATAGTCGCGAGAAAAAAGGCGATAAAGCTTACTGCTTCCCCAGCGGTGGCGCAGTTCGCCCTCTACGGAGTCGCACAAGAGCCGATGGCCGTAAGCAAGCACCTTTTTGCGGTTGTTACCCTGATCAACGGGGAGCAGCGGATCTCCCATGCTTTGCTCGATCCGGTCAGCCAGACACAGAAGCATGGCTGTGGCTGCCACCTGATCAGACAAGGATGCGTGAGCCAACGGTCGGATTTTGCTGTGCGCTCCGCCCTTCGGCTTCCAAATTCCACCATCAAGTTGCCAGGGTTGGCTTTTAGGAGCGGGTACGATCTCAAGTGGCGCAGATTCCCATGAATCGGCAGCCTGCAAACGCTCTTGCAACTCGTGGAGAAAGTCGGAAAGGCGAAGAGACTGGTAATCCAATTCCAGCGTATCCACATACCAGCTATGCTGGCGAAGGTAGGAGGCTGTCTTCTTCCACGCCTGTAAAAGTACACGCTCGCTGCGAAGATCGTCCAGCGTTGGGAAAAGAGCCTGCTTCATGGAGTCGGCCCCCCAGCAATATCGTGACCTTGCGGATCGGCAGGACTCCCAGCGAGGAGGATTACCCGCTATGCAACGAATGCTGCAATACAGCGATGCTACTCCTGAGGGTGCTTCGGTTCAAGACTGGGACGTCGTGGAGACCGATGCATTGGAGGGAGGCTGCACTCCTCTAATAGGTCGAGTTAGTCGACGGCTTCAAGGATCCACCCAAACCGAGAACTGGGCAGGCGAGATGCAGGGCGTCCAGATTCATGGAACCTGCCATGATTGGATCTTCCTGAATCTTCTCAATGCCATGAATCGACTTCCCTTGCGCTGATGCTTCCTCGAGTGTCTCTGGTTGGGTGAGGTTTTAGCCTGCCTTTGCCGCATGAACTTTGGCTGAAGGCATTCCTGACGGGCCGGAGAATGGCCTTGGCTGCTCGCGCTCAATGAGTGACTGTTTGCATGAGCAGGGTCAGGCCGATCAGCAGCAAGCCACCATAGACATACTTTAGAAAGGTTGTTCCCGGGATCCGCTGGTTGATCATGCGTCCCAGGAGGATAGCCGGCAGCATCGCGGGCAGGGAGTAGAGATACTCTCGCGTGACCGCGCGCGTCCATAGACCGGCGCTCCAGAAGCCAACCATCCCCAGGAGGCTGGCAGGCAGAAAGTAGGCGTGCAGCGTTGCGCGAAACTGCCGCGGAGACCATCGCCGCAGGGCGCCATAGATCACCAGCGGCGGTCCATTCATGCCATACGCTCCACCAAAGATGCCAGCCAGAAAGCCGGCCAGGAGGAGCGCCGAGCGATGATGATGCTCTTCCAGAGTGAGACCATCCTTCGCCAGCAACGAATAGCTCGCGAAGAGGAGAAGGAAGACTCCGAGAAAGCCCTTTACCCACCCTTGCGGCGCATGGGTCAGCAGCAACAGACCCAGGGGCACGCCAAAAACTGTGGCCGCCAGTAACCCTGCGGCGCTGCTCAGGTGAATCTCGCGCCAGTCCTGGGCCACGACCATGGCTGCGATGGAGATGGACAGCAGAACAACCAGCGGGGCAGCGACGTTCACCGGCATAAACAGCGCCAGCAGCGGCACGGCGATCAGCGCTTCGCCAAATCCAAACGACGACCGCACCAAGGTCGCAAAGAATACGACGAGCATCACGAATGGAACTGAAGCGTGAATGTCCCCTCCCGGAGAGCTGCGATTCCATCGTCGAATGGCTTGCACCCGCCGCGGCGCCGCCGCAGGCTATGTCTGCGCTGACGACTGATTGTGGAAGCCGAGTTTAGTATTTCTGTTTTAAAAGACGAATCCGATTCGGAAGCAAGATCTAATATCCGTTGGCGATGAGATAGGCGGGGGTCAGCCAGTCCTGCAGGGAGGCCGCACGCTGCGCAGCGGCGTACTTGGCCAAGGCGTCGGTCTCGATGTTGAGCAGTGCCCCGGGCTGGAGTGTGTGCAGGTTGGTTGCCCTGTAGGTATGAGGGATGATGGCTATCTCAATGCGGGGAAGATCCAGGCGCGCGACGGTGAGGCTGATGCCGTTGATGGTGATGGAGCCTTGGGAGATGATCTGCGAAGAGAGATGATCTGGAATCTCCAGGGTGAGGCGCCAGTCGGTGGTAGCCAGGTCGTTGTGGAGCGGAAGGAGGGAGACCAGCGAGCCGGTGGCGTCGACATGGCCCTGAACGACGTGTCCGCCGAGCGGAGAGCCGGCGGGGGTGGGTAGCTCAAGATTGA
Source organism: Acidobacteriota bacterium (assembly GCA_021819585.1). GTDB lineage: Bacteria > Acidobacteriota > Terriglobia > Terriglobales > Acidobacteriaceae > Granulicella. Next base: position 4,197 of record JAKAQS010000091.1, on the reverse strand, counting down.
CGGTGGCGTCGGGGGTGAGGCCGCCGAGGTTGGTGCGGGCGAGCGTCTCGCCAGCCAGGTCGGCGGCGAAGCGATCGGGTTCAGGAAGCGGGATTGCGGTGAGGCAGACGCCGTTGACGGCGATGCTGTCGCCGGTATGCCAGCGGCCGTGGAGCGCCGGTGCAGCGATGACCAGGCGGGTTGCTCCCTCGCCGGGAGTGAAGGAGAGGACGGTGCCCGTGGTTTCGATGAGTCCGGTGAACATAAGACAAGTATAGAGAGTTCGGCCTGGAGGGTGGGTCAGAGGATTCCGGTCCAGGGGTCGTGGAGGTAGCCGGCGATGCGGTGGTCTTCGCCGTTGGGGGCGAGATCCGAAGGGAGAGTCGAGTGGGTGGTATGGATGAGGCGCTGTTGGAGATCCTGGGGCGAGCCGAAGTTGGCAGCGAAGGGGACCGCGTCGTCGCCGAGGTTGATCTGACTGGAGTAGAGTACGACGCAATCGACCAGATCGGAGGAGAGAAAGCTGCCGTTGACCTGGGAGCCGGCCTCTACCAGGAGGCTGAGAATCTGGCGCTGGGCCAGCTCACCGAGCACGGCATGGAGGTCCAGATGCTGGTGCAAGGTGGGGATCTGGCGAACCTCTGCGTTGTGGGAGGCGAGGTGAGAGGCCCGGGCGGCGAGGGCCGGGTCAGAGCCGGTGAGGTGCGGGGAAGAGAGCAGCAGCAGGTCGTTGGCGGCGGAGGTGACGAGATGGGAGTCCAGGGGGGTACGCAGAGCGCTGTCCAGTACCACGCGCAGCAGCGGACGGCGGCGCGGGAGGCCGGTGCGGTCGGTGAGCGAGGGATTGTCGGCCAGGATGGTGCCGATGCCAGTGAGGAGGGCGTCGGATTGGTGGCGGAGGAGTTGAACATCGGCCCGTGCGAAGGCGCCGGTGATCCAGTGGGGCGCTTTTGTGGTCCGGCTGGAGGGTGCAGGAGCCAGTTTGCCGTCTGCCGAGAGCGCGGCTTTGAGGGTGACGAAGGGGAGCCGGTGCTGAATGAAGTGGGCGAAGGCATCGTTGAGGCGGCGGGCCTGCTGGGCCAGCGGGTGGGAGGGATCGAGGAGGACGACGGCGATACCGGCGGCGCGCAGCAGGGCGAGTCCACGCCCACGGACGAGAGGATTGGGATCGACGGTGGCAACCACGCAGCGAGCGATGCCGGCAGCGATGAGGGCGTTGGCGCAGGGGCCAGTGCGGCCCTGGTGGGAGCAGGGTTCGAGGGTGACGCAGGCGGTGGCTCCCCTGACGCTGTGGCCGGCGGCGGATGCCTGCTTGAGGGCCACAATCTCGGCGTGATCGCGCTGGTCATAGTGGTGCGCGCCTTCGCCGAGGAGGATGTTGTCACGGGCGAGCACGCAACCAACGGTGGGATTGGGGCTGGCGAAGGCTGCGGCCTGCTGCGCGAGGCTGAGGGCGCGGGTGAGGTGGATCTCGTCCTGGGGCAGGAGGGGCATTGGGGAGATGAAAGACATCCGGGAACAGGATAGCCGGATTTCCGGATCGAATCAGCGGGTGCGGCGGCGATGGGGATCTTGCGGCAGCATGGCTCGGTCGGTTTCGGTGACCCCGATGCATTGGCCCCAAGAGGAAAGCCCGTTGGGATCCCCAACCGCAAGGGAGGCCGACGATTGCGGAGGGGCTGACCGGCAGAGCGGGTTGGCTTAGAGCGTGCGCTTGAAGAGCGGCGTGGCCACCAGCAGCGTGGCGATGCCGAAGATCATCAGGAAGAGTAGGTCACTCTGGATCGAGACCCAGCCACCATCTTTGAGCAGCACCGACTTGAAGCCGTGGATGGTGTAGGTGAAGGGATCAATGACCGACATCCACTGCATCCATCTGGGGAAGGAGACGGTGGGATACATGGCGCCGGAGGGATAGAGCAGAAGCACGTTGAGCACGCCGAACATGGCGCGCGGCACCAGCGGATCGTCCACGCGCACCATGAGCAGAAACATCATGCCGTTGAAGGCGATGGAACCGGCGATGATCAGGCTGAGCATCTGCAGCATGATGATGGGATGAAAGACCACGCCCAGGCCGGCGACCAGTGATCCGATCACCCCGATCGAGATTCCGCTGAGCGTGGCCTTGATGGCGCCGGCGACATTGAGACCGAAGACCAGTTCGAGTTTGGTAATCGGCGTCACCAGGTAGCCCTCATGCACGCCGCGCGCCTTGTCGTCGATGTAGAGCATGCCGCCGCCGATCATGACCGAGATGTACATCGCCAGAGCCACGGTCATGGGCAGCAGATACTTCAGATAATTCACGTAGGGATAGAGCTCGACGACCTCCAGCGCGATGCTCTTCTGCAGACGGTTGGGAATCTGCGGCGCATTCAAGGCATCCACCAGCGACTGCATCTCGGCTTCCAGGGCGGAGGAGGTGAAGAGGTCAGAGTTATCGACCACGAAGCCAAGTTTGGGAGCATCCTGGGCGTAGACGCGGCGCGAGTATTGCTTCGGAATGATGATGGCGGCGTCGATTCTGCCGGTGCGCACGTCTTCGCGCGCCTGCACTTCGTTGTTGTAGTCCACGGTGGAGAAGGTCTTGATGTTGGCCGCGACGGCGTCGAAGGCTTCGCGCAGCTTGACGGCCTGTGGTCCGTGGTCGTAGTCCACCACAGCCACGCGCGTGTCCACGATCTTGCCGCCAAACGCGTTGCCGATGATGATCAACTGCAGGATGGGCAGCATGAGAGACATGATCATCAGCGTGGGCGAGCGGAAGAACTTGCGCATCTCCCGTTCGATGATGGCAAACATTCTGTTCATGGCTGTGCTCCCGGCCGCGGGGGCATGGTGAATACGGCCTTGACCTGTTCATCGCGCAACTGGCGCCCGGTGTAGTGAATGAATACGTCGTCGAGGGTGGTGTTCTGGACGCTGAGCGAGGTGAGCGTTTCACCCAGGCTTGCCGCCAGTTCCACGATCTGCATGGTGGTCCTGGAGCCCGACTGGGTGATGACGCGGTAGAATCCGGAGCTCTCCGGCTGCACGCTGGTGACGCCGTCGATCGCTTCCAGCCGCTCCCGCCAGGCTGGATCGTCGCGGTCGAAGTGTACCTCGACCACGTTGGCTCCGGCCACACTGTTCTTCAGCTCCACGGGCGTGCCGAGAGCGACCAGGGTTCCGTGATCCACAATCGCGATGCGGTCGCACAGCTTGTCGGCCTCTTCCATGTAGTGGGTGGTGATGAGCATGGTGAGGTTGCGGGTGGTCTTGAGCTTGTTCAGCATCTCCCAGACCGCGATGCGCGAGACCGGATCGAGGCCGGTGGTGGGCTCGTCGAGGAAGAAGATGCGTGGATTGTGAACCAGGCCGCGGGCGATTTCGAGCCGACGGCGCATGCCTCCGGAGAGCGTTTTGGTCTGCGCGGAGCGCCATTTGGCGAGATCCACAGCTTCGAGCACCTCGGCGATGTTGCGTTCGCGCTCTGCGCGCGGAACTCCGTAGAGCTTGGCGTAGATGGAGAGGTTCTCTTCGACGGTCAGATCCTGGTCGCTGGTCATGGCCTGGGGAATGACGCCGATGGCGCGCCGGACGTCATCCGGATCCTTGCTGACGTCGTGCCCGGCGACGACGGCTTTGCCTGCGGTGACGGGAATCAGGGTGGTCATCATGCGGATCAGCGTGCTCTTGCCCGCGCCGTTGGGTCCGAGCAGCCCGAAGATCTCGCCCTCGGCGACGCTGAAGTTTACATCCTTGACGGCTTCAAAGGTTCCGTAACGCTTCCAGATGTGCTCGACGGCGATGGCGGCCGGCGGTGGTGCGTCGGGGCTGGATGCGATGGATCTGGAGGCCGCGGTCATGGCTGCACCAGCTTTGCCTTTGGAATGTAGACCTCGGCCGTCATGCCGGGCACAAACCTCTCGCCGGGATTGGGAATCAGCAGCTTCAACTGGATGGTCTTGATGTCGCGCTTCATGTTGCTCACGTCGCGCTGGGTGGCAAAGTCGCCTTCGGCGGCTTTGGCAATGACCTTGCCCCAGACCGTGGCCCCGCTGGGCATGACCACGCGCAGGCTGTCGCCCAGTTCGACGGCGTCGGCCTGGGTCTCCGGCAGGGGAGCGTACACCCAGGTCTGGGACAGGTCCGTGAGGGTGACAATCGGCGCGCCCGCGGTGACGACTTCGCCTTGCCGCGCCGCCCACACGGCAACCTTGCCGTCGATGGGTG
>JAKAQS010000340.1 GCA_021819585.1 Acidobacteriota bacterium | reverse complement strand
ACGCGGTTCCGGAGCGGCGCGTGGAGAACGCCGAGATCGAGCAGCGGCTGGGCCTGGAACCGGGTTGGATCGAGCGCCGCACGGGCATCCGCGCGCGGCGCTGGGCGGCGCCGGAGCAGACGCTGACGGAGCTGGCGGCGCAGGCCGGAGCGATGGCGCTGGAGAGCGCGGCGGTGGCGCGCGCCGAGGTAGGGCTGACGCTGCTGGCCACCTCGACACCGGACCATCCGCTGCCGCCCTCGGCTCCGCTGCTCACCCATCGGCTGCGTCTCTCCAACTCCGGGGCCATCGATCTCACCGGGGCCTGCGCGGGGTTTCTCTACGCCTTGACGCTGGCCGACGGGTATGTGCGCACCCAGGGCAAAGCCGTTCTGATTGTTGGAGCGAATCTGCTCAGCCGGCGCATCAACTTCGCTGAGCGGGCTGGCGCGATTCTGTTTGCGGACGCGGCGGGAGCCGTCGTTCTGGCTCCGTCACGCGGCCCGGGGAGCGGGGTTCTGGGTGTTGATCTGGCCTCGGACGGCAGCCAGTACGATCTGATCTCGATTCCTGCCGGGGGAAGCAAGCGGCCCTTTGTGGCGGGCATGGACCCCGCTGAACTGCTGATGAAGATGAGCAATGGCAGAGCGCTCTTCTCCCAGGCCGTGCGCATGATGACCGAGTGCTCGGCGCGCGCGCTGGAGCAGGCCGGGGTGCGGGCGGAGGAGATCGATCGGTTTGTCCCGCACCAGGCCAACCTCCGTATTCTGGACGCGGTCTGCGCGAACCTGGGCATCGCCGGCCACAAGATGGTGCGAACTCTGGAGGAGTTCGGCAACTCGTCGGCGGCCACCATTCCGTTGTCCTTGTCGCTCTCGCACCAGCAGCGTCCGCTGGCGCCTGGGGAGCGGCTTCTGCTCACCGCGGCCGGTGCGGGGCTGCTGGGCGGCAGCGTGGTCTGGGCCGTGGGCGAGGACTGAGGCGGCTGCGCTCAGGCAGCGCGGGCTGCGCACCGTGAAGACCGGCTGCGTCTTGTAAGGTCATGCCGAGCCCGGCCGCGCAGGAAGACCGGCTGCGGGCAAGGCCGGCGGCTGCGCTGCTATCCTGCTTCCATCATGCGTCTCTCGTTCGCCGCTGCTCGCCGCGCTGCCGTTCTGGTTGCTTTCACCGCCTTCGCCGTAACTCCTGCTCTCACCGCATCCGCGCAGCAGCCTGCGCCGCCGCCCGCTGCGCCGGCTTCGCCCAGCACGCAAATCTCGCCCGGCACGCAGGGGCTCTCCGCGCAGACCGCCGGCCAGGTGGCTGCGATCACGCAAAAGCTGCTGGCGGAGAGCGGCGTTCCCTCCGCCTCCGTGGGCATTGTGAAAGATGGCAGGATCGTCTACACCCAGGCCTTTGGACTGGCGCGGGTCACGCCGGCGTTGCCGGCGCAGGCCTCCATGGCCTATCCCATCGGCTCCATCTCCAAGCAGTTCACCGCCACGGCGATGTTGCTGCTGCAGCAGCAGGGCAAGCTCTGTCTGGAGGATCCTGTGAGCAAGTACTTTCCGGAGCTCACCGCGTCCCACCAGGTGCGGCTCATCAACCTGCTCACCCATACCTCCGGCTACCAGGACTACGCGCCCCAGGATTACACGATTCCGGCCTGGAAGCTGCCCGGGCATCCGCTGCGCATCGTGCATGAGTTTGCCGGCAAGCCGCTGGACTTCGCTCCTGGGACGCAGTGGCAGTACTCCAACACCAACTTTGTGCTGGCCGCGCTGATCGTGCAGAAGGTGAGCGGCGAGCCCTTCGCCAGATTCCTGCGCGACAATGTGCTTCGGCCCGCGGGTCTTAGCGGCGTTCTGAACCTGAACACGCAGCAGTCCCAACTGCAGGTCACCGGCTATATGCGCTACGCTCTGGCGCCCATCGCTCCGGCGGCGCTGGAGGCTCCGGGATGGTACTTCGGCGACGCTGACCTGGCCATGACCGCCGCCCAACTGCTGCAGTGGGACCTGACCCTGATCGACCGGTCGCTGCTGAGCCCGGCCGGCTATCAGGAGATGGAGACGCCCTTCTTTCTCGCTGACGGCCACAACTCGCACTACGGCCTGGGCGTGGAGGTTCGCCAGGTGGATGGCCGCCGCGTCCTGGAGCACTCCGGGGAGGTCGGGGGCTTCGTCGCGGAAGATGAGGTGTTCCCCGAGGACCGCGCCGCGATCGTTGTGCTCACCAACCAGGAGGCTTCCGAGGCCGCCGGCCAGATCGCCCGTCAGATTGCCCCGCTGATTCTGCCCGCGCCGACAGCGGCCGCCGCTGCTCCGGCCAGCCCCGCTCTGGCCACGGCGCAGGCCTTCGCGCCCCAACTGCAGAAGGTGCTCGCCGGGCTGCAGCAGGGCAAGATCGACCGCGCCCTCTTTACGGCCGACTGCAACGACTACTTTGACGCGGCGGCGCTGGGCGACTACAGCTCCAGCCTCTCGCCGCTGGGCTCTCTCAGCGCCGTCACCACCTCGACCGCCGAGCTGCGCGGCGGAATGACCTTCGGGGTCTACCGTGCCGTCTTCTCCGGCGGGACTACGGCAGTGATAACGGTCTATCTGGAGCCCGACGGCCGGATCGAGCAACTGCTGGTCGTCGGCAAGGCCGGGAAGTAGAGCAGGTGGGTTCAGCCGTGGCGCTCGTAAAAGATCGGGAGGGCCCGGGTCGGATGGGTGAGCGCAAGGAAGCGGATTCGGCCGCGAGGTTGCATTGGCGCAGGGCAACGGTTTCCATAGATCTGTTGCCTCCGTTGTCAACATCTGCTGACAACGGAGGCAACGACATCTTGTC
>JAKAQS010000090.1 GCA_021819585.1 Acidobacteriota bacterium | reverse complement strand
TCTGCCCGGAGCCCTGGGGGAGTACAACGGCAAGTTCATGAGCTCCCAGATGGTTCTCCGCGGCGGCTCCTGCGTCACTCCCGAGGCGCACATCCGCGCCACCTACCGCAACTTCTTTCCGCCCTCCACCCGATGGCAGTTCAGTGGCCTGCGCCTGGCCCGCGATGCCTCTTGAGACTTCTTCCAAGGGGTGAGGCGCTCCGCGGTGGAGTTGCCGCTGCGTCTTCTTCCCACCCAACCTCCCGCTCCACAAGGCTTCCGTTGACGATGGCGACTTCAATCTCCCCCAGCCAATCCGCGCAAGATTTGCTCCCAGATGTAGTCCTCAACTCGGTTCTCGACGAAGCCCTTCGCGGACTTACCTCCCAGCCCCGATTCCTTCCTCCCTGGCTTTTCTATGACCGGCATGGCTCCGAGCTCTTCGAGCAGATCACCGAACTGCCCGAGTACTATCTCACCCGCACCGAACGATCCCTGCTAGCCACCCACGCCGCGGATATCCTGCGCGAGTTTCTCTTCCCCGGCGCCCTCGACGCTCAACTGCCCCCACCTGGCCCCTTCACCATCGCCGAGCTCGGCGCCGGCGCCTCCACCAAAACCGGCCTGCTTCTCCAGGCCGCCATCCAGCTTCAGCCGTGGCTGCTCTACCAGCCCATCGACGTCAGCCCCACCGCCATGGCCAAGGCCGCTGAGGCTCTCACCGCCGCCATCCCCGGGCTCACGGTGCTGCCCCAGGTCGCCAACTACGTCAGCGGGAACTACACCCTGCACCCTCCTCAGCGCGCTGCTCCGCCCGGCTCTTCCCTGGCGGACAGTTCCTCGTTCAGCGCCTCTCCCCGGCCTCGCACCCTGGTTCTCTGGATTGGATCCAGCATCGGCAACTTCTCTCCCATCGAAGCAGAACAGATCCTCGTCCGGCTACGCTCCCGCCTTCAGTCCCAGGACGCTCTTCTGCTCGGCGCCGATCTGGCTCCCAGCAACCGCAAGCCTGTCTCGGCCATTCTCCGTGCCTACAATGACGCCGCCGATGTCACCGCCGCCTTCAACCGCAACATCCTCGTCCGTCTCAATCGCGAACTGGGCGCCAACTTCCTTCCCGGCAGCTTCGAACACCTCGCTCGATGGAATGCCGCGGAGAGCCGCATCGAGATGCATCTGGAGAGCCGCATCCGCCAGACCGTTGAGATCCCCGCCGGACGCCGGCTTCATCGCATATCCTTCGCAGCCGGGGAGACGATCCATACGGAGAACAGCTACAAGTTTCACAGTGGCGCCTTGAACGAGCTGCTGTCCCGCGCAGGCTTCGCCCCGCAGCGCAGCTTTCAGGATCCCGACGGCGCCTTTTGCCTCATTCTGGCCCGCGCCCGGTAGACTCGAATGCCCCGAGCCGCCAGCTCTTTCGGTGATTCCGTGCCGCTACGGAAGTCTGCGGCACAACTTGCCGGCGCGCCTCGCCTTCCTCGGCAGGATTACGACCGCCGGTAATCCCCGCTCTTGCCGCCGCTCTTGGAAATCAGCGCCACCTCACGAATCCGGATGCCCTTATCCAAGGCTTTGGTCATGTCATAGACCGTCAGCGCAGCCACGGCAGCCGCCGTCATGGCTTCCATCTCTACTCCGGTGCCAGCCACAGTCGCCGCCGTCGCCCGAATCTCCACCCCGCCGGCAACCACGCCGGCCTCGACATCCACGAAACTCAGCGCCAAGGGATGGCACATGGGAATCAACTCGCTGGTCCGCTTTGCCGCCTGGATCCCGGCGAAGCGGGCCACCTGCAACGGATCCCCCTTGGGATTCCGCGGCAGCGCCGCCAGTACCTCTTCATTCAGCTCGACAAAGGCCCTGGCGACGGCCTCCCGGCGAGTCGGCTCCTTGGAGCCCACATCCACCATGCGCGCCTGCCCGGCCTCATCGAAGTGCGACAATCTCTCGCTCATAGCGGCCATCCTACAGCTTTTTCCATGCAGATGATTCTCCCAAAAGGGGCTTGCTGCGCCGTTTTCTTCGGGGGGAAGCGCCCAAAAACGTCGAAGCGCCGAGATATACCCGCACGGAAAAATCTCTAACGCAGCAACACACGAACCGTCTCACCGGCGGCGAACGCCTCTACCCCCGCGGGAAACACGGCGTAGCCGTCTCCGCGCGCGTTGGCCACAACGTCTCCCGAACCCTGCCAACCCACCAACCGCACCTCCACTCCATCCCAGGCCCCGCTCACCCCGGCGGGAAGAAAGCGCGTCACTCGAGAGCCTCCCTGCGCCGCCTCCGCCAACCGGGCCTCCACAAACAGGGGTGCAAAATTCACTCGCCCGCACTGGGCACGCAGCAACGGAGCCACGAAAAGGTGAAAACAAACCTGCGCTGACACCGGGTTTCCCGGCAATCCGAAGAAGTACGTCCACCCCTCTGGACGCAGTGCATCCCTCTGGGGCAACCGCCCAAAGACGATCGGCTTGCCCGGCTGGATCAGAGCGCCGGTGAAGAAAAACTCCGCACCAAATTCGCTCAGCACCTGCTCCACCAGATCATACTTGCCCATCGAAACTCCGCCGGAGAACAGCAACAGGTCGGCCTGACAGCCCTCGACGACCCTCGCCCGCAGATCTTCCACGCAGTCTCGCGCGATGGCCAGCCGCTCGGCCACGCCCCCGGACGACTCCACCAGCGCCGCCAGCGCGTAGCTGTTGGAGTTGCGTATCTGCGCACTCTCCATGGGCTCATCCAGCTCCACCAGTTCGTCGCCGGTTGCGGCGATGGCGACTTTCGGCCGGACAAAGACCTCAAGCCGCGCCTGCCCGCAACTGGCCGCCACCCCGATCTCTGCTCCCTCCAGCAGAGTTCCCCGCGCCAGCACGGGGCAGCCGGCCCTGGTTTCCGCACCCCTTGGCACCACATTGTCCCCCACACCCAGCGCCCGTTGCCAGCGCAAGCCGCCGTTCTCCAGGACGGTATCCTCCACCATCACCACGGCATCAGCCCCCGCCGGCAGCCCTGCTCCGGTCATGATCTCGATGGCCTCGCCCGCCCGCAGTGGAGCGCCCCTCCAGGTTTCGCCCGCCCGCAGCGACCCCACGACGCGCAGCTCTGTTAAAGCAGCCCCTGCCAGATCCGCAGCCCGCACCGCATAGCCATCCCGGGTCGCGCGGTCAAACGGCGGCTGATCCCGGTCCGCAACCACGGCCCGGGCCAGCACTCGTCCTCGAGCGCTGCTCAGCGCAACCGTCTCCACCTTCTGGGGGTTCGACGAAGCCTGCGAATGCCTCAGCACCACAGCCAACGCCTCCTCGAAGCGCAGGATCCGATCCATTCCCGGGAGCCTCTCCAATTTGTTCTCCTCCCCCAAAGACGACAGCGCCCCGGCCATAAGCTGCTGACCGGGGCTACCGCCAGGTTGAGAACCTTCCTTCGTTCGATCGACACGCTCTGCTTTGAATGACTCCACAAGCCATCTTCAGGCTCTACAGCCATCCACCAGGGCGAAAATCCAATGGTTAGCGCGCTCGGTAAGATTTGCTGATCGACTGACCCAGGCTCTGCAGGACCGCTTGCACCTGCGCCACCTTGGGATCGTTGGGCGCCAACTGCAGAAACTTCTGGTAGGCCTCAATGCACCCCGGGGGCGGAGTCATCTTGTTTGTCTTTGGATCGACCGTCACCTTGGTCACCAGGGCTTGACCCTTGATGAAGTAGGGCAAGGGGTCGTTCGGATTCGCGGTGATCGCCTTTTCGGCGGCAGCCAGGGCTCCATCCATCTGTCCGGCGTTATAGAGCACGGCTGCCTCGTTCTTGTAATACATGCCGGCATTGGTGGGATCGGCCGCGGCCGCGCTTTCAAAGTCGGTTATGGCGTCATTGCTCTTGCCCGAGGCAATCATCGCGTTGCCGAGCTGGTTATAGTCCGCTCCCAACGCTGCTGGGCTGGGCTTGGTCGCCGCCTTGTCCAAAGTAATCGCCTTGTTGTAGGCGTCCGCAGCGGAGCTGAATTCCTGCCCCACGGCGGCATCGGCGGCGGGGGATTTGCCCGCGCTCTTGTCCACCGCGCTCAGATGCCGTCCCTGCGCCATCAACGTATCGCCGTAGGTCAGCCATAGCAGACCCACATCCGGCTTTACGGTGACCGCCTGCTTCATCTCATCCACATCCGCACTCACATCGCCATGGTCTGGGGCGGCAGCCTTCAGGTCCGAGCGCACCTTGCCCAGCGTCTTGTTGAGCTTGGCAATCACCTTGTTGGCTGAAGTGACCTCAGCGTTCTTCTTCTTGTACTCCTCCAGTTGCTTGCGCTGCTCGGGAGTCATCGCCTTGAGGTAGGCTGCGCGCGACATGTCGTCATCCAACGTGACGTCTTTCTGCGATGCGGTGACCGTCAACTGCAACTGGTCGGCGACCACCTTGTCCCTGACAACATAGACAAAGTATTGACCCGGCTTGATACCGGTGGCCGAATAGTCTCCGTTGGCATCAATCTGAGCCGTGTTGCTGATCTTGGCCTGCTTGTACGGCACGGTCATGTCCGTGGTGAACTGCACCTCGCCCGGGGTAAAGTTCTCTCCGGCGGGGTTCGATACATGGCCATGCACCGTCGCCCCTGTCTGAGCCAACACAGGCGCTGCCGCAAGGATCGCCACACCCAATACGCCTGCCAGACTGGCAAATAAGGCACTTTGCTTCGCTCTCATCATCCTCGTCGTCCTTCTTTCATGGTCAGCCCGATGCGCTGCATCGGCTAACGGGCAATTCTTTCACCTTCTGCGATGCGGTTGGTGACCACACCCGTTGCGTAAGGGATAGGGTCGTTGACGCCGGCGGCTGCAAAAGCCCGCAACCGCAGGTCACAACTTTCGCAAACTCCGCACGCCACCGTTTCGCCTGCGTAGCATGACCAACTTACATGCAACGGAGCGCCCAATTCAACTCCCAGCCGCACAATCTCATGCTTCCTCATCTGAATCAGCGGCGTCACAATGCGGATTCCACTCTCTTTGGCGCCCCTCCGGATCAGCTCGTTAAAAGCCTCGTAGTAGGCCGGCCGGCAATCGGGATAGCCGGAGCTGTCCTGCTCTACCGCTCCGATGAATACGGTCGCAGCCCCCAAAACTTCAGCCCAGCTTACGGCGGCGCTCAGGAAGTGGGCGTTCCGAAATGGAACATAGGTGACGGGAATCTCTTCGGCCGTGCGCTCCGAGGATCCTGCCCCTCTCTCGCCGGAGCCCGCCCCCTCCATGCCGGCCTTGGGCACGGCAATCCGAATATCGGTCAGAGCGGACCCCCCGATGCGCCGAAACAGGTCCGTCTCCAGCACCATCAGATCCCGCAATCCAACTGCCTGCGCCACTTCTTGGGAGGCCCGCAGCTCTCTTGCCTGGGTGCGCTGTCCGTAGCTGAAGTGCAGCCCAAAGCAGTCATAGTCTCGTGCGGCCAGCGCCGCGCATACCGTGGAATCCATGCCACCGGAGAGACAGACGACAGCCCGCGGCCGGCTCATCCCTTTTCCTCCTTCGCTGTTCCGTCATTGGCCGCGGCCTGCTCCGCCTCAATCTCCGCCGCGGTCACAGACTCCATCGACTCCGGCGACTCCTCCATGGCTTCCAGCAGCTTGCGCGCCTCAGCTTCGTCCCCTGCATACACCTGCAACTGGGAGACAAAAGCAACTGGAATCAAGCTGTTGGCCGTTTCACCCTGCAGAAACACCGGAATCCCCGCGGCCTCCAGCTCGGACCGCGCCAAGTTGGCCTCCGACGGCTCCGGGAATACGGCGATCGTGACCAACTCTTCCTGTTTCCTGCCGATCTCCTTGTCGCTCATCGCTCCCCCTCCTCAATCCCAGCCCCTTCCCCTCATCCGAGGGGAGCTACGGCGACTCCCATCGACTCTCTCGTCTGCCTCTTATTCTCCGCGCATTTTCCGCACACGTCTAATTCGAATCCATCGACTGCAGATGGAAGGTAATGGTGCCCCAGAACAGTTGCGCCTGCATCTGTACCGGCAGGTGCCGCTCGTCATCGGTGTACCAGATCCAGATGCTGCCCCGGTTCTTCACCACGCCCTCATCGGCCGTCGGCTGCACCTTGATGGTCTCAAAGGTTCCGGCCGGCGTCCTGATCTCTTCGCGGTCCTCCACCTTCATGCCCACTGTTACGGTCCGCATCGCATCGGCCAAGGGGAAATAGAACGTCTGCCCCGGCTCCAGGCTCTGTGACTGCACATAAAACATCGCCGAGAGCGAATCGCTGACACAAGCCGGGATGTTGGTCACCAGAACCTTCTGCGTACCCTTCACCAGGTTGCGTTCATTCAAGGTCTGCTTGCCGTTTGCATAATCGAAGCTCAGGTCGCTGGCAATCTTGCGCCGGCCTTCCTGCGTCTGCTTGTCAAACCCCGTCGAACATCCCGTCTTCACGTTGAAGCCGGACTGAAAGCCGTCCACCACGGGAAACAGCAGATTCACCGCTCCAATCGTATCCGCGGTTGCCGCGATCTTCAGCACGCCACCCACCTGGTCCAGATGGAAGACCGCCAGCCCGGTTTTAAACACCCGCCAATCGACGCTGTAGGTCAGGGTCTCATGCTCCGGATAGGCAAAGGTGACCGGAGGCGGCTGCAGCACTGGAATCTGGCGCTGCACCACCGTTGTCTCCGGCCGGGTAAAAAATTGTGCCTCGGCTCGCCGGGGCAGCATCCAGCCGAGCAGAAGCATCCCCAGCAACATGGCCGCCAAAAGAGACGCCGCCGTCAGCGCCGCTGCCGGGCGACCGCCCAACGAGCGGGGAACCCTCGCAAGAACCAACGTCCCGCCCCTTCCCGCCAACGAGTCTCTCCAGACCCGCAAAGGGGCCATCCAAGCGGCCGTCAAATCATCATCTCCCTGGAGCTTTGACAACGGCGGCGCCTCAACGCCGCAACAGCATGCGCACGGTCAATGCCGCATAGATCGCGGCCGCGCCCATAAGGGCATTGTACTCGCGGTGATGCCGGTAACGTTCCGGGGAGAACCGGCCCTGTTCGGTCTCCACCCCGGCAAAGCGCGCCCGAGTCAGTCTTGGCAGCAGCCGGGGAACCTTCCGCGCATACTCGTCAAAGGAGACAAACGCGCCACGCAGATACGCCTCCTCCGAGAGAATCACCGGCACATAGATGGCCAGGAACATCACCACCAACAACAGCCCCAGCCACCAGCGCCCCGCCGCTACGGCGAAGCCGGCCGCGATGCTCATCGACCCCAGATAGAGCGGGTTGCGCGTATAGGCGTACGGTCCGGTGCGCGTCAACTCCGCGTTCTTCTTGACATAACCAGCCGCATAGCTGCGCAACCACAGGCCGGGAATCACCAGCAGGAGGCTCCATGCCAGTGTCTCGCGGCTGGGCCGCGCAAAGGTCAGAAAGACTGCCGCCACGGCAAAGCCCAGCGGCACGCGCAACCTGCGCGCCACCCTCTGCCATCCCGTTCGCACCTTGGCTCGGGTCTCGCCGGTTGCTCCCATCCCGTCATTCTAAAGGCCGCTCCGCCCAGCCGGAAGATCTCTTCGCCCATCTGCCTCCAGCAGGCGCTGGGCGCTCTCCAGCACCACGCTCACGGACAGGTTCGCCAACCCCGGATCCAGGCGATCAACGTGCTTGTAACTGGTCAAGGAGGCAGGATCGCGCAACACAATCCTGCTCCCCGGCCCCCAAGGCCCATTTCTCTCCGGATCGGTGGGTCCAAACAAGGCCACCAACGGAATGCCCAACGCCGCGGCCAGATGCGTCGGTCCGGAGTCTCCACCAATCACCAGCACGGCCCGGCGCAGCAAGGCGATCAGTCCCGTCACGTTACAGACCACGGCTCGCGCTGCGCCTGCGCCGGCGGCGACCACCTCCGCCGCCACAGGATCATCCTGACCCGCAGCGTTCACCACCACGTCAACACCCATCGCCCTCAGCCGGATGGCCAGGTCCCCGTAGCGCTTCGCCGGCCAGAGCTTGGCTCTCCACCCGCCTCCCACAGCCAGCACGCAGAGGCGTCTTGGCTCGCTCGCCCCTCCGACGGCCACCTCGGCCGCCCAGTCATCCGCCCACGCCTCATGGGGAAGTGCCGCCGGTTCCGCCTCCAGCGCTACGCCGCAGGCCTCGCTCAGCAGCGCCGTACCTTGCTCGATCACGTGGCGTCCGCGGCGCTCGATGCGCCGCTTGTAGAGCCCGGCTGCCAGGCTCTCGCGCGGATCGCGGTAGCCAACCAACTCTCTCGCCCCGGCCATCCATCCAATTACTGCCGAACGCAGCGTCCCCTGCATATCCACCACCAGGTCATAGCGCGCCTGGCGAAGTGTACGGCGCAGGTTCAGGATCGATCGGAGCGTCGCCAGAGAGGCCGGACGCCTGGACCACAGCTTTGTTTCGGCCAGACAGACGCCATCGACCACCGCCGCCTCGCCCTGGGCGTTCACCAGTAGCGGCGCCCAGCGCGGATCGACGACCCAATCCAGCACCCAATCCGGCCTCCCTTTGCGTAGAGCCGCTACCGCCGGAAGGGCATGTAAGACATCGCCCATGGCCCCTACGCGAACCACCAGGACTCTCATCGCGGCCGCTCCTCTTCGCCCCGCTTTCCCGGCTTGCGCGCTGCGCTCCGCGCCGTTTCCAGCTTCTCCTCCAGGGACCGCAACACCGCCCTCCGGTCGTCGAACTCCGCATCCAACGCCACCACCATCAACGGACCGAACCGCATCAACTCCTCGCGCATCGTCTCCGTCAGCTTCACAGCATCCTTCTCCGTGGTCACAAACCCTGAACCGTCCAGGCCCTTCGCCACTTCAATCACTCTGCGGATATCCGCCTCGCTGTAGCGATGATGATCGGCAAACGCAACCGTCTCCACAATTCCGCAGCCCGCCTCCTGCAGCATCGCGGCAAAGCCCTCCGGCCGGGCAACCGCGCAAAAGGCCACTGGCCGCAACCCCGCGCCAAAGACCTTCAGGGGAGTTGGAAAGCGCAGGCTTCTCCGCACCGTCCACAGATGGCCGTGTTCGCGCAACATCTCCCAGGCGCGCTTGCCCAGTGACGGCCGGCTGGCGCTGTCACCAGTTTCGCTCTCGCCTTTTACCTCGGCATTCCACTCGTCGTGGCGAACCACCACCACGTCAGCTCGTTGCAGCGCTCCGAGCCCCTCACGCAGGTTTCCCGCCGGTAGCAGTGCGTCCTCCAGGTCATCGCTGGTCAACAGCACAACATCCACCTCTCTCGCCAGCCGCCGATGCTGAAAACCATCATCCAACAGATGGACGCCGCGCCGCTGCTCTCCCGCCTCCGCCTCGGCGCGCCTGCCGGCGGCGTAACGGTCCGCTCCCACCCAGACCGGAACGCCAGTCCGGTCGGCGATCAACACCGGCTCGTCGCCAAACCGGCGCGCCGCATCCTGCCTCCCGGGCCAAACCCGTTCGACTCCGCGCTCGCTGCGTCCATACCCACGGGAGAGAACATCCACCGTCCAGCCGGCCTCGTGCAGCAGGTTGGCCAGCGCAATCACCACCGGCGTCTTTCCGGCTCCGCCGGCCGAGAGACTGCCCACGCTCACCACCGGCCACTCCAGCCGGCGAGTGCTCATCCAGCCGGCGTTCCGCAGACGGTCTTTGCACCACAACGCTCCACGATAGAGTGGAACCAGGGGCTGCGCCCAACTCCGCCGTACGGTCATGGCCGGCCCTCCGCAATCACCTGCAGAATCGCTTGCACGGCACGCGAGGTCGCCCCCTGTTGCTGCGCAAAGACCATCCGTCCGCGTTCGCCGATCCTGGCCGCCTGCTGACGGTCGGCCAGCAACTCGGCCAAAACCGCCCCGAGCTGATCCTGGTCCTGAACGATGCGGATCCCGTCTGCCTCCTGCATCTTCGCCACCACGTCGCGGAAGTTCTCAAAGGAGCCTCCTATCACCACCGGAACCCCAAACTGGGCCGGCTCCAGGGGGTTGTGTCCGCCCTTGCGCACCAGGCTACCGCCCAGAAAGGCCACATCCGCTACCGCATAGACCGCCGCCAGGTCGCCAATCGTATCCAGCAGGAAGACCTCCAGGCCACCGGAGGGATCCTCCTCCGCGAATGTCTCCGGCCTCACCGCCTCCGCCTGGCGGCCATTCGCATTCTGTTCCCGCAGTACGGCTTGCTCGGCGCTGGAGCCCTGCCTGTGCCGAGTGCTTGCCTTGACGTAGCGATACGGCCGCAGCATCGCCTCCACCACGGCGAACCGCTCCGGATGGCGCGGCGCCAGCACCAGCAGGGCTCCTGTCTGGTCCTTGACCCCCTCTGCCCAGGCCCCGATCACGAGCTCTTCCTCCGCGGGAGAGCCCTCCACGGTGCTGCCCGCAACCACAATGGGCCTTCCCGCCGCGATCCTTCGCACCCGGTCCGCCATCGTGCTCTGCCTGGGCGCCAGAATGTCGTACTTCATGTTTCCCGCCACCTGGATGGAAGCAGCGTCGACCCCCACCCTCGCCAGCCGCAGCGCATCCTCCTCGCTCTGCGCCAGCCACAACCTGGGCTTGCGCACCACCCGCTTCCATATCAGCCTCAGGGGCCGGCGCATGGAGCGGCGAAACGATCGGTCGCTCATGCGCGCATTGGCGACCACCACCGGCGTCTGGCGCTGCGCGCACTCGTGCAGCAGACGCGGCCACAGCTCATTCTCCATCAGAATCAGCGCCGCCGGTTGCAGCACGCTCAGGTATGGCCTCACCGCAAAGGCAAAGTCCAGCGGCGCAAAAAAAACTCGACCGGCTCCGAATCTCTGCCGGGCCAAAGCCTGCCCGGTGCGCGTAGTCGTCGAAATCACCACCGCGGTCGCACCGGCAGCGGCAGCGCCGGAAGCAGCCAGCGCAGCCTCCAGTTGCTCGACCAATCTCGATGCCGCCAGCACTTCACCCACGCTGACGGCGTGAACCCACACCACGCGCCTGCCGCGCATCTCCTCCAGAACCCGCGCGGGAACTCTGCCCAGACGCTCCCCCAGGCCCTCGCGGTAACGGTCCGTGGTGAGCATGCGCAGCAGCCACCAGGGCGAACTCAGCGCCAGCGCCAGCGCCAGCAGCACGCTGTAGAGCGCCATCGTCATGCCGCACATCCCGTCGCATTTTGCCTTGGTTGCACTTTGTTGAGAATAATCGAACAGGAAAACGCAGAGGTTTGGACCGGGAATCGATCCAGATTAAACCAGCGAAGTTGCAGCGCCTAACCAGGAAGGCTACAAAGAAGGAAGTGGGGGAAGAATGGAGTTGCCCCCAGGAAAGTTCATCCCGGCCATGAATCCGCCTGTCCCGATCCCCCCGATTTCCCCAACCCCGAAGATCCTGAAGATACGTCCTGCCGTCCCCGGCGATACTTCCGTCATCCTGCGATTCATTCGCGAACTCGCCGCGTACGAACGCGAGCCGGACGCTGTGCTGGCCACCGAGGCCGACCTGTTGCGCGATGGTTGGGGCGAGCCGCCTCGCTTCTCCGCTCTGATCGCGGAGTACGGACAAGAGATCGCCGGCTTTGCTCTCTACTTCACCACCTACTCCACCTGGCGCGGCCACCATGGCATCCGCCTGGAAGATATCTACGTCACCCCCGCCCTGCGCAACCGCGGCATTGGACGCGCGCTGTTGGCCAAAATCGCCGCCATCTGCTTGGAACAGGGCTGCCCCCGCCTGGAGTGGGACGTGCTGGAGTGGAACGAACCGGCGATCGCCGTCTATCGCCGCCTCGGGGCCACCATGCAGAACGACTGGCGCATCATGCGCCTCTCCGGAGAGGCGCTGGCTGCCCTGGCCTCCGGCGATGTTGCGCCAACCGCCGCATGAAGGATTTCTCCTGTTCCTTATGAAAAAGATCCATATCATTGGCGGTGGCCTCGCCGGCCCGGAGGCAGCCTTGCAGGCGGCCGCTCTCGGCTGCCAGGTGGTGCTCTCGGAGATGCGGCCGCTGCGCTCCACGGAAGCTCATCAGACCGCCGACTTCGCCGAACTGGTCTGCTCCAACTCGCTCAAGAGCGAGAGTGAAAACACCGCGCCCTGGTTGCTCAAGCAGGAGATGCGCCGCGCCGGCTCCTTCCTGCTCCAGGCGGCTGACGCCAGCGCCGTCCCCGCCGGACATGCGCTGGCCGTGGATCGCCTGGAGTTCTCGCGGCGCGTCGCCGATCTCATCGCCTCTCAACCCCGAATCGAGGTGCGCCGCGAAGAGGTCACCAGCCTCTACCCGGACGATGACGTCATCACGGTGCTGGCCAGCGGTCCGCTCACCAGCTCTCCTCTGGCCGACGAACTCGAACGCCTCACCGGAGCCGGGCGCCTCGCGTTTTACGACAGCATCTCGCCTATCGTGGACGCCGCCGGCATCGACATGGAGAAGGTGTACTTCGCGGCGCGCTGGGATAAGGGCAGCGCCGACTACCTGAACTGCCCCTTCACCAAGGAGGAGTACGATGCGTTCCTGGACGCACTCGCCAGCGCGGAGACCGTGCAGGCTCATAGCTGGGAGATGCCGCCAACGGATCCCTCCGCCGTCTCCACTTCGCCTCCCCTCGCCTACTTTGAAGGCTGCCTGCCCATCGAAGAGATTGCGCGGCGCGGGCGCGACACGCTTCGTTTCGGGCCGATGAAGCCCGCCGGCCTCACCCATCCCAAGACCGGAAGATGGCCCTATGCGGTGGTGCAACTGCGCCAGGAAAACCTCCGCGCCGACAGCTACAACCTGGTTGGATTCCAGAACCACCTGCGATTTGGCGAACAGGCGCGGGTGCTGCGCATGATCCCCGGCCTGGAACACGCCGTCTTTCTGCGCTACGGACAGATCCACCGCAATACCTACATTCAGGCCCCCGCGCTGCTGCAGGAGACGCTGCAACTACGCTCCCACCCCGGCATTCTCATCGCCGGGCAGCTCTCCGGCGTGGAAGGCTATACGGAGTCCATCGCCAGTGGCCTGCTGGCGGGCCGCTATGCGGCGGCGCTCGCTCGCGGAGTTCAGCCTGTGCCGGCGCCACGGCTCACCGCCAATGGATCGCTCAGCCATTACATCACCCACGCGGACGCCAAAAGGTTCCAGCCGGCCAACATCACCTTCGACCTGCTCCCTCCGCTCGAAGACGAGCTTCGCCGCAAGGTTCGCGACAAGAAGGAACGCCACAGAATCCAGTGCGAGCGCGCCCTCGCAGCCTGGGACCAGTGGCTCGCCAACTCCGCGCAGCCCATCCCCTGATCACCGCTCCGGCTACTCCGCCTGCCGCTTGTTCCGCGGCTTCAGCTTGAACCAGATCGGGCTGCCGATGAACTTGAAGGCGCGGCGAATCTCGTTGGCCAGAAAGCGCTCATAACTGAAATGCAGTTTTCCGCCGCGGTCCGTGAAGAGCACAAAGGTCGGCGGCGCCACCGCGGCCTGAGTCATGTAGTAGATCTTCACCCGCCTCTTCATCGGCACGCTGGCGCGCTGGAAGTCGATCCGCTCCAGAAAGCGATTCATCGCGCCGGTGGAGACGCGCTTGCGGCGCTCCCGGGCCACCAGTTCCACCTTCTTGAAGACCTCTTCGATCCCTCTGGACTCCGTGGCAGAGACAAAAACCACCGGAGCATAGTCCAGAAACTTCAGCGCATCCCGCAACTGCTGCTCGTAGATCTTCCTGTCAGCCACGGGCTTGCCGTCCAGCAGCCGCTTGCCATCCAGCCCCGCCTTGGTCATCAGGTCCCACTTGTTCACC
>JAKAQS010000339.1 GCA_021819585.1 Acidobacteriota bacterium | reverse complement strand
CCCCCCGCTTGCGGATCGTCTCCGGTCCCGCAGCAGCTCTACTGAGAATGGAATGTCTCTTTGTCTGTTGAGTCTATTGGTACGAAGTTGCCTCTCGTCCTTAGATCTCTAACCTCTGATCTCTCTGGCGGAACTCCATATCCGGCAACCAGCCTTATTGCGGACCCGGACCAGCGCTTCCTCCCATGGCTGCTCCCCCCTCTCTGCGCCGGCCACGCTCCATCACCACCAGTTCCGTTGGCACAAAGATTCCATTCTTCACCGAGCCTGTTCCCCGCACCATCTCGCCCACCTTGATATCGGCCAGCGTGATGCTCTCCCCACCCGCCGCGGGAGCTGCCGCACCCGCTCCGCCTGAACCCGGACCGCCCGGACCGGCGCCAAACATTCCTCCCATCATCCGGCCGCCCCTGCTGAAGGAGGTCGTCTCATCGAACCCAATCGTCTGCGACACATGGTCCGTCCGCTCCACCGTCATCCGGGCGTTGTCCAGATCCACCGCCGTCACCCGCCCCACGATGTACGTCTTGCCCAGATTCGCCTTCATCGCCTGCATCTGTGCCGCATCCTCAACAAACACCATAGCCGCATGAAGGGTGTTGTTCGCCGCATCCAACATCCCCGCCGCCATTACGCCATCGCCGGCCTTGAGGTCTGCCACCTTCATCATCTCCCCGCGACCCTTCATCACCCGGGTATTCGCGGTGGTGATCACCTGGATGGTAGTTCCCTCATCCGTCTTCACGGTCAGGGTGCCGCCGTTGACCGCCGTCACCTCCCCACGCTCGCGCTGCATCCCGGCAAACTGCCCGCGGCCACGGTACGGCCCCTGCCCTCCGCCCTGCGCCCTGGCGGCTGGCCCCGCCGCCAAACCAATCACCAACATCCCAAGCAACACTCTCCTCGTCGCACAGCGCATCACAAGCTCCTTCTCCCACCGATCCGGCTTCTATAACTTCAAAGACGGCGTTGCCGCGCAGAAGACGCATCATGCACCAAAAATTCTCACTTCCTCCCCGCCGGCTCCAGTAAAATGGAGCCGGCGCGCAACCCTTCCCGAGCACCTCGAACGGCTCCGCCAAGGTTGCCGATGTTATCGATCTCCGCACCAGTAAAAGCTTTTGGCTATGCTTCCTTCGAATTTCGACTCACCACCTCCTTCGAAGTTCCAACGCACGATGTTGTCGTATCGCTGTACACGCTGATCGCCTCTCTCCGCCGCGTTCCGGCGCCGCCGCCAGTGCAACGTCGCCAATCTCGCCGAGCATCTTAACTCCTTGGAAATTGGCTCCTCGCGAAGTGGCTCCTTGTGAAGCGCTCCTGCCCGCGCCGCATCGAGTGGAAGAAGCATTGAACCGGAACCGGAGCCAGCCCATGCGAACCCAGCCGATGCATCCCTCCGCTCAGAACGCCCGTACCGCTGCGCTGCTTGACCGCTTCCGCTCCGTGCGCGAGGCTACCCTTCGCTTCACCGCTCCCCTGTCCCCGGAAGACATGATGGTGCAATCCTGCCCTGAGACATCGCCTGTCAAGTGGCACCTGGCCCACACCACCTGGTTCTTCGAAACATTTGTTCTCTGCGAGTTCGTCGCCGGTTACCAGTCCTTTGATCCGCACTTTCGCTCTCTGTTCAACTCCTACTACCGCGCCGTGGGAGAGATGCCGGAGAAGAAGCTGCGCTCCTCCTTCTCCCGGCCCTCCCTGGACCAGATCCTCGCCTACCGCCGCCACGTCGATGCCGCTATCGAACGTCTGCTCTGCTGTATCCCGGATGACGAATCCCAGCGTCGCATCATTCTGGGCATTGAGCACGAACAGCAGCACCTGGAGCTGGCCGCTACGGACATCAAGCACGCCTTCTTCACCAACCCGCTCCACCCGGCCTACGCCTCGGCTCGCCTCCGCTCCCAACCCCTCGCCGGCGGCCTTAGCGGCACTGCTTTTGCCGAAGCCATCGCCCCGCCGCTGCTCTGGCTCAGCTTTACCCCGGGGTCGCCTCTCCGTCCCGGCATCGTCGAGATCGGAGCCAATCTCGACCCCCATGAGCTTCAAGCCTTCGTCTTCGACAACGAGACCCCCCGTCACTGCGTGTACCTGGCGCCCTTTCAGCTCGCCTCGCGTGAGGTCACCTGCGCCGAGTACCTCGCCTTCATTGAAGACGACGGTTACTCCCGTCCCGAACTCTGGCTCTCGGAGGGTTGGGACGCCGTGCAGGCCAACGCCTGGCAAGCCCCCCTCTACTGGGTGCGCGACTCCTCCACGCCCTCCGGATGGAGCGTCTTCACCCTGCTTGGCTTTCTCCCCTTGGGCCAGATCTCGGAGACTCCGGTCTGTCACCTCAGCTACTTCGAGGCCGACGCCTTCGCCCGCTGGTCCGGCTATCGCTTACCCACTGAGTTCGAGTGGGAGTACGTCGCCACCGCGGGAGAAGATGGCCTCGACCGGCAGAGCGGCGCCGCTCCAAAGGAAGAGCCAGGTTCGGGCAGGAGCCTCAACAACTTCATCGAATCCGGGCAGCTTCATCCCCAACCCGCCTCCGTCAGCCTCACCCAGCCCCAGCAGCTCTTCGGCGATGTCTGGGAGTGGACCCAATCGCCGTACACCGGCTATCCCGGCTACCGACCTCTGCCCGGAGCCCTGGGGGAGTACAACGGCAAGTTCATGAGCTCCCAGATGGTTCTCCGCGGCGGCTCCTGCGTCACTCCCGAGGCGCACATCCGCGCCACCTACCGCAACTTCTTTCCGCCTTCCACCCGATGGCAGTTCAGTGGCCTGCGCCTGGCCCGCGATGCCTCTTGAGACTTCTTCCAAGGGGTGAGGCGCTCCGCGGTGGAGTTGCCGCTGCGTCCTCCT
>JAKAQS010000001.1 GCA_021819585.1 Acidobacteriota bacterium | reverse complement strand
CGCTTTCACCCCAGATCGCCGTGGGTGGGACGCTGCAGGCCGGGTTGGTGTTGACCATTCAGGAGGGGTGGCACGTCTACTGGATCAACGCCGGCGATTCGGGAGAGCCGCCGGTTATCCATTGGACGCTGCCCAAGGGACTGACCGCGGGACCGATGCAGTTTCCTCCTCCCAGCCGCTTGCCCCTGGGACCGCTAATGGACTTTGGCTACCAGGACAGCGTGGCCTTCCCTGTCCTGCTCACGGCCTCGCCCACCCTGCATCCGGGCAAGGTGCATCTGGATGCGCATGTAAGCTGGCTGGTATGCAGCAGCGTCTGCCTGCCCGGCAAGGCGCATCTGGGCATCGATCTGAAGGCGGTGAAGGGCCCGCTTCCCCAACCGCCGGAGGTAGGGGCACTGGGAACTGCGCTCTCCGAGTTACCCTCGCCGCTATCGGATGGCATGAGCGCGAAAGCCGTGACCGATGCAAAGCAGATCCTGGTTACATTCAAGACCGGCTCGCGGGAGACAGGCGCCCAGATCTATCCCTACGACTCCGAAGTGATCGACAACGCCGCGGAACAGCGGGTTGAGCCCCTGGCGGATGGAGCCAAGGTATGGCTGAAGCGAGCCCAGGATTCGGTAAGCCCGCCCGCAACCTTGCACGCGCTGGTGGAGTTCCCTGACATCGGGGCTTTTGACTTCACCGTGCCTGTAACCCAGGGAGTGGTGCCGGCGCCTCCACTGGCTGCGCAGACGATGCCGGACAACAGTCCAGATCAGGATCAGAATCAGGCCCAGGCATTGACGGCGTTCAGCGCGATTGGGTTGGCGTTCCTGGGAGGTATGCTGCTGAATCTGATGCCGTGCGTCTTTCCGGTGCTGTTCTTGAAGGGGTTGAGCCTGCTGCACTCCGCCGGCGAAGAACGGGCCCGGCAAAGGGCGCATGGATGGATGTATACGGCAGGGGTCGTCGTCAGTTTCTGGGCGATTGTAGCCGGTCTGCTGATCCTGAGAGCCGGCGGCCGTGAGCTGGGTTGGGGATTCCAGTTGCAGTCGCCCGGATTTGTGGCCGTTCTGGCGTCATTGGTCTTCTTCCTTGGCCTGAGCCTTGCGGGCCAGTTCGAACTTGGGCTCACCCTGACCAGCGCCGGCGGCGATCTGGCCAGGAAGCCGGGATTGACGGGTAGCTTCTTCACCGGGATGTTAGCCACAGTGGTGGCCACACCCTGCATGGCTCCTTTGATGGGTGCGGCGGTCGGTTTCGCGCTGGTGCAGCAGGCCTGGCTTACCTTTGTAGTGTTCACCAGCGTGGCGCTGGGGCTGGCTGCTCCCTTTCTGGCGCTAACGATGCAGCCCCAGTGGACCAAAGTGCTGCCCCCGCCAGGCGCCTGGATGGAGATACTCAAAAACCTGGTTGCGGCGCCTCTGTTCGCCACAGCCATCTGGCTGACGTGGGTCTATGGCCGGCTCTACTCGCCCGATGGGGTCGACCACATGGCATGGCTGCTAGGCTGCTTCCTCATCTTGGCGATCGCCGGATGGGCGCTGGGCCGGTGGCCGGCCAAGCGAGGTGCATCGGTGGCCGCGGTGGCCCTGATTGCTGTTGCACTGACGCTGCCCCTGCACCGGCCGGAGGCAAATACGCTGGTCTGGAAGCCGTACACCCAAGCGAATTTTACGGCGGCCCGGGCAACGGGAGATCCAGTGTTTATCGACTTCACAGCGGCCTGGTGTCTCAGTTGCCAGGTGAATGAGCGGGCTGTGCTGGAGTCCGCCGATGTGGAGCGCGCGCTGGGAAAGAACCACGTTCAGCTTCTGAAGGCTGACTGGACCCAGTATGATCCGATGATCACCAAACAGTTGGCCTCGCTGGGAAGAAGTGGCGTTCCTACTTATGTAATCTATCCACCGGGCAAGATCTCCAATCCTGACGTCCTGCCCGAGGTTCTGACCAAGCAGGCCGTGCTCAAAGCCATCCGGACCGACGCCAAGCCGATGGGCTCGCAGACCGCCGAATCGCGCTGAAACCAAATCCCTTGGCGGCTCGTCTGAGAGGAATGCCTGGGATCGGGCGCCGAGGAGGATCCTTGCAATGAAGAAGTCATTGTGCGGGTGGTTGGTAGCGGCAGGGTTGGTGATGATTCCACTCAGTGCGCTGGCGCTGAAGCCAGGAGACGCCGCCCCGGAGTTTCGTGGCCAGGATTCCAACGGAAAGACGCAGACGCTGGCGCAGTACCGTGGCAAGTATGTGGTTCTGGAGTGGACCAACCGGGACTGCCCCTATACGCGCAAGCACTACCAGAGCGGCAATATGGAGCGCCTGCAGAAGGAGTGGACGGCCAAGGGGGTGGTATGGCTGACGGTGATCTCCTCCGCGCCGGGGCAGCAGGGATACGCAACGCCGAAGCTGGAGAACGCCTACCTGAAGAAGATGCATGCCGGACCCACAGCGGCGATTCTGGACCCCAGCGGAAGGATCGGGCGGATGTATGACGCCAAAACCACGCCGGACATGTTCGTGATCGATCCGCGGGGAAAGCTGATCTATGAGGGAGCGATCGACGACCGTCCGACGCCGGATCCGGCCAGCCTGCAAGGGGCGACGAACTATGTGAGCGCGGCGTTGCGGGAGGCGATGAAAGGGGATCCGGTCCAGACTCCGGTAACCCGGCCATACGGCTGCAGCGTGAAGTATGGAGATTGAGTCAACGGTGTGAAGCTCCTACCCTGCGGGCAGGAGCGGAAACAAAGTCTGCGGTCCCGATCCCGTCCGATCAGCGGGAACCGCTTGCGGGAGACAACTTACGCTCGGACCGCGCATACGCTCGGCGGGCGGGAGATGCTCGTTCACGATCCAGAGCCGGATCCGGACTCGCGCTCACGCAGGCGGGCGATCTCGGCCATGCGCTGGGCGAGAAGCTTTTCGCGGCCTTCGTCGGTGGGGTGATAGAAGCGGCGGTTGAGAAGCCCCTCGGGCAAGCACGGCATCGCGGCTACCTTGCCTTCGACATCGTGGGCGTACTGGTAGCCTTTGCCGTAGTCCAACTGCTTCATCAAGCGGGTGGGAGCGTTGCGCAGGTGCAGGGGCACGGGTTCGGCAGGGCTGGCTTCAATCTCGGCGCGGACTTCGCCATAGGCCCTGTAGACTGCGTTGGATTTGGGAGCAAGCGCCAGATAGACAACGGCCTGGGCTAGCGCCAGCTCGCCCTCCGGAGAACCCAGAAAGTGCATGGCGTCGCGAGCTGACAGGCAGAGGTTGAGCGCCTCGGGCGCCGCCAGGCCGATGTCTTCCACCGCCATGCGGACGATGCGGCGGGCGATGTACATGGCGTCTTCGCCGGCGGCCAGCATGCGGCCCAGCCAGTAGAGCGCGGCATCGGCATCCGAGTTGCGGACCGATTTGTGCAGCGCGGAGATGATGTCGTAGTGCTGTTCGCCGCTCTTGTCGTACAGCAGAACGCGCTGCTGCAGAGCATCGGATGCGATTTCCAGGGTGAGGACCGTCTCACCCCGTTCCTGGACCAGCTTGGCGGCGACCTCCAGGGCGTTGAGGGCATAGCGCGCGTCGCCGCTGGAGTAGCTGGCGATGGCCTCCAGAGCTTGCGTCTCCGCGCTGAGGGGAAGGTTGCCCAGCCCTCTCGTGTCTTGCGGAGATTTGCCGCTGCCATCCGCCATGGCGCGCCGCAGCAGGGCAAGGATTTCGGGCTGCTCCAAGGCACGCAGGGTGTAGACACGGCAGCGGGAGAGCAGCGCCGCGTTGATCTCAAAACTGGGATTTTCGGTGGTGGCGCCGATAAGGCGGATACTGCCGCGCTCTACGTAGGAGAGAAAGGCATCCTGCTGAGCTTTGTTGAAGCGATGAATCTCGTCGATGAACAGGATGGTGCGGGATCCGAACGAAGCGGCCTTCTCCGCATCCGCCATCACCTGCTTGATCTCCTTGATGCCGGACAGAACTGCGGAGAACTCGATGAAGGTAGCAGACGTGCGAAGAGCGATGATCTTGGCCAGCGAGGTCTTGCCCGACCCCGGCGGACCCCAGAAGATCAGCGAAGAGGCGTCATCGGACTCGATCTGCAAGCGCAGCGGCCTTCCCGGAGCCAGCAGATGCGACTGGCCGAAGAACTCGTCGAGCGACCGCGGCCGCATGCGTTCAGCCAGCGGGAGGGCGTGCGCGGCAGGGCGGGTCGGATCCGGGTTGGGGGTGAAAAGGCTCATGGAGTTCTGTGCGGAGGGCTGCAAGCGTGCGCGCGTTGACGCATCGCTTCATACAGCAGCGTGGAACCGGCTACCGCGGCATTGAGAGACTCAACCGCAACGGGAATGCATACTCTATGATGCGCCAGCCGGAGCGCCTGGGCGGAGAGGCCGGCTCCCTCATTGCCGATCAGCAGAGCCGTTCGCGGGGCAAAGACGGTCTCCAGCAGGGAGTCCGCGCCGAGCGGTTGAGCCACGGCGGCATAGAGCCTGGTTCCCTGCCCTTGCAACCGTTCGCCGATCTGCGTCAGCGAAGCGCGGCCCACGGGCATGCGAAAGACCGAACCGGCCGAAGCCCGGACGGCCTTGGGGTTCCACGGATTGACGGTCTCGGGAGTCAGGTAGACCTGTTGCACCCCAAAGGCCTCGGCGCTGCGCAATAGCGTGCCCAGGTTGCCGGGATCCTGCAGGGCCTCCAGAATCAGAACGACTGCCTCCGGCGCCAGCCGGGTGAGCGGCAGCGAGGGGATGCGGACGGTGGCGGCGATTCCCTGCGGCGAAGTGGTCTCGACAGCGCTGGCGAACGCCTCGCGGCTTAGCGTGAAACGGTCGCACGCCGAAGCTGCGGCCAGCGCCGGGCGATCGAGCACGCTCTGGCTGCCTTCGCGCACAAAGAGAGCTTCGATCGGCAGGCCGGAGCGAATCGCCTCCACGATGAGATGCTCTCCTTCCAGGCCGAGCCGATCTCCTGTCTCCGCCGCCTTTCCGCTGAAGGAGGAGCGGAGAGCTTTGACGCGGGCGTTGGACTTGCTGGTGATGAACAAAGGTTCGGGCATGGCAAGAGATGGATTCGGAATCAAGCCCCCTACACGCTATGGCTGTTCGGATATCGCCGAGATCCAGTGTAAGCGCTGATTGGAGGGAAGCTGTGCGAACAGAGACTTCGCTTTGCAGGAGGCATATGGGATAAAGTCATTGCTGGGGAAGATTATCTTGAAGGCTGAGATGCTCCGCATTCATCCAGACGAACCGGAACCACGCCTGGTCTCCCAGGTTGTCGCTTCACTGCAACGCGGCGATGTGGTGGCTTTGCCCACAGATACATTTTACGGATTGGCGGTCGACCCGGTGAATCTGCGCGCTGTCGAGCGCATCTATGAGCTGAAGACGCGGGCCAAGCACAAGCCTCTCTCCTTGTTAATCTCTGACGTGGCCCAGGCGTACGAACTGGCGCGAGAGATCGATACGACCTTCGACAGGCTGGCGGAGAGGTTCTGGCCCGGCCCACTGACGATTGTGGTGAAGGCGGGAAGCAAACTGCCATTGCGCGTCACGGCAAATACGGGCAATGTAGCCCTGCGGGTTCCGGAGGCGCAGATCTGCAGGAACGTGGTGCAATCTCTGGGGCTGCCCATCACGGCGACTTCGGCGAATCTGAGCGGCCGCGCCGAGTGTACCTACGCCGCCTGCGTACGGGAGCAGTTTGGCGACAAGATCCCCATCATTGTGGATGGCGGGCCGACCGCAAGGGCGGTGGCTACAACCATCGTGGATCTGAGCGGGGGCGGAAATTCCTGGACGATCCTGCGCGAGGGCGCCATTCCGACCTATGAGGTAGCGCTCGCCCTGCAGCATTAACGCTAGACCAAAATGGTTGTAAGGTGGGCGCAAGCTCTGCCCGGCAAACTGGATTTCGCGCAACCGATCGCGGCATACTGAAGACTGGTTGCGCAAATCATGGATACCGTAGCAGCCAAACCGGGGAACCAAGGAAAAGCGGACATGGCGGTTGGGAAGCGCCCTCCGATGCGGAGAGAGGCAGGAGTCCACTGGCTGCGTTGGGCGCTGGTTGCCTTGCTGCTGGCTGTCATGGGATGGTTCACCTGGGTGTATCGCCAGATCCTCGCGACCGCTGAACAGGACAACGCACGGCCGGCGGACGCCATTGCCGTGTTTGGCGCGGCGGAGTACGTGGGAAGACCCTCGCCAGTGCTGCGCGCCCGGTTGGACAAAGCGGCCTCCCTGTTCGACGAGGGGATGGCGCCGCTGGTCATCACGCTGGGGGGTGGTTTCGAAAAGGACTCCGGAGAGACCGAGGGCGGCGTGGGACGCGATTACCTGCTGGCCAACGGCGTGCCGTACGGCCAGATCATCGCCGAGACCAAGTCCTTCGATACCGAGCAACAGGTAGCCGGCCTGGCCAGAATTGCGGCCGAGCGTCACCTTCGCCACCTGATCGTCGTCAGCGATGGAACGCACCTGTTTCGAATCGCGCTACTATGCCGGCGGGCGGGATTGAGCGTCTACACCTGTCCGCGCGAGCCGTTGGGACATATCGACAAAGTGGATGCGGCCAAACGGATTGCCCACGAGATGCTGAGCTACACGTTCGAGCGGATGGACCTGAATGTGAGCCGGCTGCGCCTATGGCTGCACGGACGAGCGCCGGCAGGATAGAGTCACTTCAGCGCGGACGTAACCCAACAGCGGAAGCTCCATGGGCGCCTCCCCCGTTGGACTCCCCAGCAGGTGAGCCTGCTGGAGAGCTGGGCTATGTTTTCGCTGCCTCGGCGGTCTCCACCAGAGGAACACGCAGGTCGCCTCCGGTCATCTGCCTGGGCAGATCCAGCTTGAGCAGTCCAAGGATGGTGGGTGAGATATCACGCAGCGAGCCGCCCGAGCGAAGGCCAAAGTTCTTGCCCTGGTCGGTGACCAGGATGAAGGGCACGGGGTTGGTGGTGTGGGCGGTGTGCGGGCCACCCGTGACCGGGTCGATCAGCAGCTCGGCGTTGCCATGATCGGCGGAGATGATCCAGTTGGCGTTGTGATGCTGAATGGCCTTGTAGATCCGCCCGAGTTGGACGTCTATGGCCTCCACCGCCTTGACTGTGGGCTCGATCTTGCCTGAGTGACCCACCATATCCGCATTGGCGAAGTTCACGATGATCACGTCGAAGGCCGTGTCGTTGATCGATTTGACGACCACGTCCGCGATGCCTTCGGCCGACATCTCCGGAGCCAGGTCATAGGTGGCGACCTTTTTGGAAGGAATCAGCTCCCGGTCCTCTCCGGGAAAGGGCTTTTCGATGCCGCCGTTGAAGAAGTACGTGACGTGGGCGTACTTCTCCGTCTCTGCAACGCGCAGATTGCGCAGATTGGCCGTGGCCATCACATTGGCCAGGATGTTGTCCATGCTCTCGGGCGGAATCACCATGGGTAGGGTGAACTTGGGATCATACTGCGTCATCATGACGTAGTGCAGGTTGGCAGGGACGCTGTGCAACGGAATCTCTTCGTTGAGCTCCGTAGCCCGGGGAAGGCCAAGGCCGGCGTCAGCGGTGAGGCCGCTGCGGCGAGTGAGAGCCCGGGTGATCTGGCGGGCGCGATCGGCGCGAAAGTTGAAACAGATCACCGCATCGCCCTCTGCGATCAGGCCGATGGGATGCTCGTTGGAGTCGACACAGACGAACGGTTCGACGAACTCATCGGTGACTCCGTTGTTGTAACTTTCCTTGACGCGGCTGACAGGGTCGCGGTACTTGCCGCCGGCAGGATCACCCGTGACCATGGCGCGAAAGGCCTTGGCAATCTTCTCCCAGCGGAAGTCGCGGTCCATGGCGTAGTAGCGGCCACTGACGCTGGCCAGTTGGCCGACGCCATACTCGGTGAACTTCTGCTCCAGTTCCTGGAGGTAACCGGCGCCGCTGGTGGGCAGCGTATCGCGGCCGTCGAGAAAGGCATGAACATACACTCGTTTGAGATTGTGCCGCGCGGCCAGGCGCAGCAGCGCATTCAGATGACGCTGTTGGGAGTGGACGCCGCCGTCCGAGACCAGCCCGATGAGGTGCAGAGCATGGCCCTGCTCGGCAACCCTGATCGCCGCCAGCAGCGTCGGGTCGGAGAAGAACTCGCCTGAGTCGATGGCCATATCGATGCGCGTGATGTCCATGCGCACGATCCGGCCCGCGCCAATGTTGAGATGCCCAACCTCGCTGTTGCCCATCTGTCCATCAGGAAGGCCGACGTAGTGGTTGCTGGCCTGGATGAGCGTGTTGGGATACTCGCGCAGCAACTTGTCATAGTTTGGCTTGCGCGCCAGAGCGATGGCGTTGCCGCGGGTTTCGGCGCGGTAACCCCAGCCGTCGAGAATAGTGAGAATCACAGGTGGCGTTGTTCTCATAAAGGCCAGCCTCCTTGGCTTGGTTGAGCAGAGAGTGGGAAGGATCGCACAGGGAGGGGTGCAGGATCTTGTGAAGCGCTGCTAAGCGCCGTGAAGCGTGGCTCTTTCCACCAAGGAAAGAGCCACGCGAATCTGCCTTGCTGCGCGCCTGTTGTCGGGGCCGATCTAGACGGCGTGGTTGACGGAGGCGCGGCCCAGATAACGGGCGGTCTGGCCCAACTCCTCCTCAATCCGCAGGAGCTGGTTGTACTTGGCGATGCGGTCCGTACGGGAGGCCGATCCGGTCTTGATCTGCCCGACGCCGGTGGCCACGGCGAAGTCCGCGATGAAGGTATCCTCCGTCTCTCCGGAGCGGTGGGAGATGACAGCCGTGTAGCCGTTGCGGCGAGCCAGTTCGACGGCGTCGAAGGTCTCCGAGACGCTGCCGATCTGGTTGAGTTTGACGAGAATGGAGTTGGCCGCCCCCTCTTGAATGCCGCGCTCGAGGATGGCCGTGTTGGTGACAAACAGATCGTCGCCGACGAGTTGAAGTTTGCCGCCAAGCTTCTCCGTGAGCAGTTTCCAGCCCTGCCAATCGTTCTCATCCAGGCCGTCTTCGAGGCTGACAATGGGGTACTGGCGAACCCAGTCGGCCCAGAACTCGGCCATCTGAGCTGAGGTCTTCTCACTCTTGTCCGATTTCTTGAAGACGTACTTGCCAAGCTCTTTGTTGAAGAACTCGCTGGCGGCGGGGTCCAGAGCGATGGCGATCTGCTCGCCGGGAGTGTAGCCGGCCAGAGTGATGGCCTCCAGAATCACCTCAATGGCTTCAACGTTGGACTTGAGGGAGGGAGCGAAGCCGCCCTCGTCGCCGACGGCGGTGTTGTAACCCTTCTTCTTGAGCACGCCTTTGAGGGTGTGGAAGACCTCCGCGCCCCAGCGCAGAGCGTCTGCAAAGCTGGCTGCGCCGACGGGCATCACCATGAACTCCTGGAAGTCGACATTGTTGTCAGCGTGTGCGCCACCGTTGAGGATATTCATCATCGGCGTGGGCAGGATGCTGGCGTTGGCGCCGCCGAGGTAGCGATAGAGAGGCAGTCCAAGGGCCTCGGCCGAGGCGCGAGCACAGGCCATGGAGACGGCCAGAATGGCGTTGGCGCCCAGGTTGCCTTTGTTGGCGGTCCCGTCCAGCGCGATCATGGTGCTGTCGATCAGCCTCTGATTGGCGGCATCCATGCCCGTAAGCTCAGGAGCAATGACGGACTCGACGTTTTCGACGGCCTTGAGAACGCCCTTGCCAAGATAATGCGACTTATCGCCGTCGCGAAGCTCTACGGCCTCATGTTCGCCCGTAGAGGCTCCGCTGGGGACAGCGGCACGGCCACGGACGCCCTCGGAGAGAGTCACATCGGCTTCCACAGTGGGATTTCCGCGGCTGTCCAGAATTTCACGTGCATGGATGGAGACGATTTCGGTCATTGATTTCCTCGGTCTGGTTGACTTGGTACGTTGGGTTGGATGCGTGATGCGGTGCTGGAGTCGATCTGCCAGGGCGGGCCGTCGATCGACGGCGATGGGATTGCCCGCGGCCCCGGAGATCACGCCGACAAAATCATTCATTGGGCGGCTCCACCGGCCTCATTTTAGCAAAGCGGCGGCGCTGGGTTTCAATGCTATGGAGCGATTGCCGCACAGTTTCGGTGAGCAGGGCAAGCAACTCATCTCCCTCCTCGCGGGTGGCCAGCGGCATGCGCAAGCTCACCCGAGTGCCGCGCCCCGGACGGCTGACCACTTCGACGTGAGCCTCATCGCCGTAGAGAACCTGAATGCGTTCGCGCACGTTGCGCATCCCGATGCCGGAACCTTCGCGAAGCAGACCGCTGAGCGGCGCCTGAGTGGGCTCTCCGGGTTCAATGCCCACTCCATCGTCCTCGATCTCCAGCAACAACTGGCCGTCGGCTACGCGGCTGCGGAGGGTGATCACGCCGCCGGAGATGCGCGGCTCCAGACCATGTTTGATGCTGTTTTCAATCAGCGGCTGGAGCAACATGCTGGGCACCGCAATATCCAGCGTATCGGGAGCGATTTCTTTCACCACGCGCAGCTTGTTCCCGAAACGGACCACCTCTATGTCGAGGTAGTCGTCGGTGAAATCAAGTTCTTCGCGCAGGGGAACGAAGGCGTCGCGGCCGCGCAGCAGCACGCGCAGAATGTTGCTGAGCTTGACGATCATCTCACGCGCCAGATCCGGCTGCGAGCGCACCAGCGAGGCGATGGAGTTCAGGGTGTTGAAGAGAAAGTGCGGGTTGATCTGGCGTTGCAGCGCGTCCAGACGCGCCTCCAGCAGCAGGCGGGACTGCTCTTCAAGCTTGTGCTCAATGCGCACCGCATTCCATATCTTCAGTGGAATCCCGACCACTACGGGAGCACAGGCGCAGATAGCCAGCTCCATGAACCAATAGCTGGAGTAGAGAGCGAAGTAGCGGTGCGGATACAGGTGCGAAAGCAGGCTGGCCGCGAACTCGGTAGCCATCAGCAGGAGCAGAAGGGAGATCTGCCGGTCCAGATGCGGCCAGGAGACGGTGCGTCGAATCCAGCGATAGAGACTCAGGTCGATCAGAGGAGAAAAGGTCCATATGTTCTCCTCGCCGCCGATCCGGCGATAGGCGCCGAAGATGGCCGCCACCAGGAGATTCACGGGAAGTGAGAAAAACTCCCTGTGCGCAAGCGCCGGAAGCGCAAGAGCCGCGGCGCCGGCCATGGCAGCCCAGGGACCGAGCAGCAGGCCAAGGATGGCGGTCGCCTGGAGCGAGATATCCGCGGCCAGAAAGTTGGGCACGCGCACCCGGACCAGCACGCCGAGCATGAGCGGAACACAGATCCAGGCAGTCAACTGCAGCGTCTCGCGTGAGGTGCGGTGCTTGCGCAGCAGCAGACGCTTGAAGGTGGAGGAGCGGGCGAGCGAGCTGGCCACCGCGGCGGCAACGCCCAGTTCCACCAGCAGGGTAATCCAGATCAGCTTGGAGTCGCCGGCATGCACATCTTTAACTTT
Source organism: Acidobacteriota bacterium (assembly GCA_021819585.1). Lineage (GTDB taxonomy): Bacteria > Acidobacteriota > Terriglobia > Terriglobales > Acidobacteriaceae > Granulicella. Next base: position 41,829 of record JAKAQS010000001.1, on the reverse strand, counting down.
ACTCGCGCAAACCCGCTCCCGGCTGAAGGCGGTTGAGGAGGAACCCGATACCCTGCATCCAGAGCAAATTTCGGGAATCTATAATGATGTATGCCGTATAGCAAGGTACGCAGAGTTGCCGGCGCCGACTTCCCCACCCGATGGGGACACTTTCGCATCGTAGGTTTTGAAGGCGTGGCCGAGCCCGGCAGCGCTTCGCTCAAGCATGTGGATGGTCTGGTGGCGTTGACGATGGGGGATCTTTCGGCTGCGCCGCCACTGGTGAGAATCCACTCCCAGTGCCTGACCGGCGATGTCTTTCACTCCCTGCGATGCGATTGTCACGATCAGCTTCACATGGCGTTGGGACTGATTGCCAAGGAGGGTGCGGGAGTTCTGCTGTATGAGGAGCAGGAAGGCCGGGGCATTGGGCTAATGGCGAAGTTGCGAGCCTACGAGTTGCAGGACCAGGGACTGGATACGATCGAGGCCAACTTGAAGCTGGGTTTTCGCGCCGATTACCGCGAGTTCGAACTGCCGGCGCAGGTTCTCAAAGCCTTGCACATCACCGCGGTTCGGTTGATCACCAACAATCCGGAGAAGGTACAAGCGCTGAAAGATGCGGGGATCCAAGTGGTCGAACGCGTTCCCGCCACCATTCCCGCGGAACCAACGTTCAAGCGCTATTTGGAGACCAAGCGCAACAAGATGGGACACCTGATCGGATAATCGAAGGCGCAGGCCCTGCTGATGCGCACCCAGAGGTCCAGCAAAGACGTTGCCATACAACCATGGCGCAATTGGAACGTCCAATCCAAAGGCAGGAGAAAATATGGCGATCGATGAAGACGTGAAGTCTGCGCAGATGGAAGATGGCATCCTCGAAGTGATCCACCAGCGTTGGAGTCCGCGTTCCTTTTCCGATCAGCCGGTCACCAGCGCCGTTCTGACGAAGGTCTTTACCGCCGCAGGGTGGGCCGCGTCGAGCTACAACGAGCAGCCTTGGCGATTTCTGGTGGGGCGAAGGGGCGACACGACCTACGAGAAGATTCTGGATGCACTGGTGGAGTTCAACCAGGTATGGGCCAAGACCGCGCCGGTGCTGATCCTGTCGACGAGCAAAACGGTCTTCTCCGCCAATGGTTATCCCAACCCGTTGTGCCTGCACGATACCGGAGCCGCGTCGGCGAACATGAGCCTGCAGGCCGCGGCGCTGGGCCTTCAGACGCACGGCATGGGAGGCGTGGATAGGGAGAAAGCGCGCAAGAACTTTGCGATCCCCGAGGATTTCGAGGTCGGCGCCGCCTGGGCGCTGGGATATCCGGGCGATCCGGATGCACTGCCCATGATCTACCGCGAGATGGAGAAGGCGCCAAGAACACGCAAGCCGCTGCGGGAGTTTGTCTTCACCGAGTGGGAACGGCCGGCAGAGGGGTAAAGCAAACTTTCCGGCCGATCCGCGCTTTCCGGCAGACGCGCCAAGAAGTTGCCTGAGCGTGCGAGGCTGCTTCAAGGGCGACAAGAGGTCTCACGATGGGGCATGCATGATGGGGCATGCATGATGGAGCGGAAGTTCCACCGTGCATGCTCTTCGGTCTCTATTCTCTGTCCGGCACCGTAAACTGCAGAACCTTGACCGTGGTGATGAGTTGGCCAATGTGGCGCTGACTGTGGTCCGCGCAGTGGACCAGCAAACCGCCAACGGTGGCAGGCAGTTGCTTCTTCCCAATGTGTACCGATTCATGGAAGCGATCCGGACCAATGGAGCGGATGCGGTCGGCAGCTCTCCTCAGCCCGGTGCGAAACTCGTCGAAGACCTCGGAGATGGAGCTGGGGTGCAGACCACTCGTATCGAGTTCGCTCTTGAGTGCTTCCAGTTGAGCCGCGCTGAGCTGTTTACCTTCCGCGTACGTGAGCAGCCGGTCCAGCGAGCGGACGATGTGGCGCAGATGAAAGACAATGGGCGGAAGACCAGCGGGACGATCGAGGAGCTGGTCGTCACGCAAAGACTTGCACCAGTGGGAGGCGTCTTCGCCGCAGAGATCCAGGGCATGGAGGATGCCGCGGCGAATGGGATCGATGTCGTTGTGGGTGCCACGCAGCCAAGGCTCGGGGAGGGCGGATTTTTGCATCAGGGACCTCGCTCCAATCCATGATGAACCAGATGAAGCGGAATGCAAAGTCCAGCGGTCTCCCCGTGCGGTATCTGGGTCTGCGTCAATGAGATTGCTTTCGCGCCATTGCCGGTGGCGTCAATGGCGCAGATCCATCCGAAGACAGCCGTGGCGCCGGCAAGGCGACTCTCGCCCCAGATCCAGCCGCGTTGATTCTTCTGACTTTAACCGAATACGGAGAGTCAACTCCCGGCCCAGAGCCAAAACGCTGTCTTTCAACAAAGTCTCAGGCCTGGGCGGCGGGGCTTGACGCAGCATCGGCCTTTGTCCCAGGAACGGAATCTTGCGCAGGCGCCGCGCCTTCCAGTTCGGCGGCCGCTTTGGCGGACGGAGAAGCGCCTTTCACCCGAACCACGGTGATCTTGTCGAAGCCCTCTTTGAAGACCGGTGGACGCAGCCGCTCGGCCATCTTGTGCATGACGTCGTCGGTGACCTGGCGATCACGCTTCGAGTTGCGCTCCAGACACACGGCCAAGGGAACGTCAAAGAAGACGGCATGCACCTCATAGCCAAAGGACTTCGCCATTTTGATCCACTGGCGCCGTTCATGTGGGCTCAGATTGGTAGCGTCCACGTAGTTCCATGGCATCTTGGCGATCAGGCGGGCTCGAAGCAGGCTGCGCAACGTGCTGAAGACCAGGCCCTGATAACGCTGCTCGGTGATGTCATCGAAAAGAAGATTGCGCAGCAGGTCGCTGGAAAGCGGCGTCACGCCGCGGCGCTTGTACCAGGTGGTCTTGCCCGAACCCGGAAGGCCGATCGTCAGCACGACATAGCCGCGGGGGCTCCGGGAAGGAACCGCCTCCGGACTGGCGGGCGGAGTGGCCAGGGAGTCCGGCTGAAGTTCGTGAATCAGACGTGGCTCGGAAGGTTCCGCCACGGAAGGGGCAGCCTGTGGCGATGGAGGAGGCTCTGGCGTTGCGGTGGACTCCGCCGGTTCAGGCTGCACAGGCGCCAAGGGCGCCGGATAGGAAGGCTGGAGGGGTGCAGGTTGGTTTGCAGGAAGTTCCTGACCAATCTTGCCGGTGGACTCCGACTCGTTCGGGCCACGCTTGGAACGTCTTCTCATGAGCTTGTCGCGCAACCATTCGCGCATAGCTGGTTTGTAACACAAGCCGCCCCCCTGCCGCAAAAACAGTGCAAAGAAGAAAAATTCTCGCGCACGGGCCAGGGCGCTGTTCGCCCCTCCAGTTTGCGATTGCGGGTGGGCTTTGTTAGTTTGATCAATGGGAAGAACTCTGAAGAAATGAGGGATTATGGCAGTCAAAGTAGGCATCAATGGCTTCGGACGCATTGGACGGAACGTATTGCGCAGCGCACTTGGCAATGCTGACATTGAGTTTGTTGCAGTCAATGACCTGACGACACCGTCGGCGCTGGCGCATCTGCTGAAGCACGACTCGATTCTGGGCAACCTGAAGAACACCATCTCTGCGACCGAGGACTCGATCCTGATCGACGGCAAGGCCATGAAGGTGTTTGCGGAGCGCGACCCTGCCAAACTGGACTGGGCTTCGGTCGGCGCGGAGATCGTCGTGGAGTCCACCGGTTTCTTTACCGACGCCGTCAAGGCCAAGGCGCACCTGGGCAGCACGGTCAAGAAGGTGATCATCTCGGCGCCGGCTTCGAACGAGGATCTGACCGTGGTGTTGGGCGTCAATGACGAAAAGTACGATCCGGCCAAGCACCATGTGATCTCCAACGCGAGCTGCACCACCAACTGTCTGGCTCCCGTGGTCAAGGTGGTGCATGACAACTTTGGGATCGCCTCCGGCATCATGACCACGATCCACAGCTACACCAACGATCAGGTAGTTCTGGACGCACCCCACAAGGATCTACGCCGGGCGCGAGCCGCCGGCATGAGCATGATTCCAAGCTCCACCGGCGCAGCCAAGGCGCTCAAGCTGGTGATTCCGGCGATGGACGGCAAGCTGGATGGATTCGCGGTTCGCGTCCCGACGCCCAACGTCTCGGTGGTGGATCTGACGTTTGTCACCGAAAAGCCAATCGACACGAAGACCGTCAATGCAGCCTTCAAGGCGGCCAGCGAGGGAGCCATGAAGGGAATCCTCGGCTATACCGACGAAGAGTTGGTCTCCGTCGACTTCCGGGGCAATCCACTCTCCAGCATCGTGGATAGCAAGCTCACCAAAGTCATCGCCAATACCGGCAAGGTGATTAGCTGGTATGACAACGAATGGGGCTACTCGTGCCGGGTGCGGGATCTGATCCTGTTTCTCAAATCGAAGGGTCTGTAAAGACAGACGCAAAAGTGGAAGGAAGGGAACGGCGACCCCGCGGTCTCCGTTCCCTTCTCTCTTTGTATCCAGGCTCGCAGGAGTTCGGAAATGGGCAGGACGCTATCTTTCATGGCGGGGCGGAGCCTCTTGCCTCTGGGAGAGACGATCGGGGCCAGACGTGGGTAGCCGGATAGGAAGGCCAAAATGGAGCGGACAAATATTGCTGGAACATCCCCTTACGAGCCGGTGATTGGATTTTCGCGCGCTGTGCGAGTGGGCAGGGTGGTGCATGTCTCCGGCACAGGACCGGTAGGGGCCGAGGAGATGTCGGCGGCCGAACAGACCCGCGTGGTGCTGGGCCTGATCGGAAAGGCGCTCGCACAGGCCGGCGCACGTTTTGAAGATGTGGTGCGGACGCGAATCTTTCTGGCTCACGCTGAGGACTGGGAGGAGGTAGGACGCGCCCATGGTGAGGTCTTCGGCAAGATTATGCCGGCTTCGACGATGGTGGCGGCCGCACTGCTGAATCCCAAGTGGAGAGTCGAGATGGAGGCTGAGGCCATCATCGAGTCGTGAAGCAGGATCACAAGGGAGCGCCGCCCGGAAAGATGGCGATTGGGAACTGGGGAAGAAGCCGGCGCGATCCTCACGCTGCGTCCACGCTGCATCCCGCTCAAGACCCCCGGGGCAAACAAGAGCGGAGTTCTACTGGAAGGACGATCGATCCGGGAAGCGCCTCCGTCCGGGGTTCTGCCGCCGGCCGCATCTTGCGGTCGGTTTAAGCACACTGCTTTTGAGAAGCCCCGGCCTTTGCAAGCGATGCCGCGGAGCGAGTTCGCCAGGGAGAGTGAATGGAGAGAGACATCCTCCCGCGCAGAGCCTTCGCGTCTGTCGCCACCGAGCCTTTGCGTGAGCCGCCGGGAAATTGACCTATTCAACTCCGGGCAAGTTCAGTTATTCTTCTACCAATGGCAAAGTTATCCATTCGCGATCTCGATCTTACCGCCAAGCGTGTTTTGATTCGTGTGGACTTCAATGTGCCGCTCTCCAAAGAGGGCGCGATAACGGATGACACCCGCATTCGCGAGACAATTCCGACGATAGAGTACGCTTTGCGGCGCAAAGCAAAGGTCATTCTGGCGGCGCACCTGGGAAGGCCCAAAGGCAAAAAGGTGGATTCAATGAGCCTGCGCCCGGTGGTGGCGCGTCTGCGAATGCTGCTGGATGGCGTACTGGATGCCGACGAGAATGTGGCGTTTGCTCCCGATTGCGTGGGTCCGGTGGCCGGAGAGATGGCCAACAACCTCGAGCCGGGACAGACACTGCTGCTTGAGAACCTGCGCTTTCACGCCGGCGAAGAGGCCAACGATCCAGAGTTTGCCAAACAGCTTGCGGCGCTGTGCGACCTGTACGTGAATGATGCCTTTGGGGCAGCCCATCGAGCCCACGCCTCCACCGAGGGAATCACCCATTTTGTAGCGCAATCGGCCGCCGGCATGCTCATGGAGAAGGAGCTGAACTATCTGGGTAAGGCGGTCAGCGAGCCGTTCCGTCCCTTTGTCGCGATTATCGGAGGGGCCAAAGTATCGGACAAGATTGAAGTGATCAATGCTCTTCTGGACCGGGTGGATGCCCTGCTGATCGGCGGAGGCATGGCCTATACCTTCTTGAATGCGAAGGGGCAGACCACAGGCAAGTCCCTGGTGGAGATGGACAAGCTGGATGTGGCCAAAGCCGCCATGAACAAGGCTGCCGAACGAGGCGTGAAGTTCCTGCTGCCGGTGGACCATGTGCTTGCAGACAAGTTTGCCGCCGACGCGCGGACCCAGGTGTTCAGCGGCGATGGACCCTTCCCGGAAGATTGGATGGCCCTGGACATCGGGCCGGTTACAGTGAAGCTCTTTTCCGAAGAGATCGCAGAGGCGGCAACGGTGGTGTGGAACGGACCCATGGGAGTAGCCGAGCTTCCAGCCTTTGCCAAGGGCACCAATGCGATCGCCAACGCCCTGGCCCGCAATAATGACGCGATCACCATTGTGGGTGGAGGAGACTCCGTGGCGGCTCTGCATCACTCCGGCGTTGCCGACAAGATTACCCACATCTCCACCGGCGGCGGAGCAAGCCTGGAGTTCCTGGAGGGCAAGATCCTTCCCGGTGTGGCTGCCCTAACCGACAAGTAAGTTCATGAAGCCTGGGGAAGAGACGCCGACCTGGAATGCGGCCCGGATGCAGGGAGCTTTTGCCCGTACCGGATGCGCGCGCAGCCTTGGCGCGGCCATCTTCTCTTACGTTCCACTGCCCGGAGCAGGCGTGCAACAGCGCCTTCCCTGAGCATACCCACTCAGCCAATCCAGCGGCCGTACAACACTGGTGCGGAAGATCTTTGCAGCGAAATAGGGAGAAAGATGCGGAAGCCGATCATTGCCGGAAATTGGAAGATGTACAAGACACCCCAGGAGTCGCTCGCCTATGTGAGCGCCTTCCTTCCCCTGGTGGAGGATCATGACCGGGATGAGATTCTGCTGCTTCCCACGGTGACCTCCTTGGCTTCCGTAATTGAAGCCGTAGCCGGAACCAACGTGCGAGCCGGGGCGCAGAATATGCACTGGCTCAACGAGGGAGCCTACACCGGACAGACGTCGCCGACCATGCTTCTCTCGATTGGGTGCCGGCATGTGCTGCTGGGCCACTCCGAACAGCGGATGTACTTCAATGAAACCTCTGAGCGGGTGAACTTGAAGTTGAAGGCGGCGATCAGCCATGGAATGACACCGATCGTCTGTGTGGGCGAACTTTTGGCTGAACGCGAAAACTCGCAGACCGAGGAGGTTCTGCGGACCCAGATGCGAGCGGCGCTGCACAATGTCTCCGCTGCTGAGGCGCAACGCCTGGTGATCGCCTACGAACCCGTCTGGGCGATTGGAACCGGGGCCACGGCCACCCCGGAGATCGCTGCCGAAGCCCATGCGATGATTCGTCAGGAACTAGCTCACTGTTGCGGCTCGCAGATTGCCCAGGATACGCGCATCTTGTATGGAGGGTCCGTCAAACCTGAAAACATCAGCGCGCTGATGGCCCAGGAGCAGATTGATGGCGCCCTGGTGGGCGGCGCGAGTCTGGTTCCGGCAACGTTTGCCGCCATCGTGCGTTACAAGTAGCGCGAGGCGCCCGCATGTTCCGCGGCGATTCCTGTCCGCGGCTCTTCTCCGGACTTTCCATGTGGATGAGTCTCCCGAAGCGGACTTGCCGCGGCGTCTTCCGTGGAGCGGACGCGCAAAAAGGTCGCGGCATCGGGTAACACCTGCACGGAAAGGTTTTAGTGGACCACTCCTGCCTGGTCCACCGGCCAGTAGACAAAGGCTGCCTTGCCGTAGATCAGCGAGATGGGAACGGGGCCAAAGTCGCGGCTGTCGCTGGAGATGTTGCGATGGTCACCCATCACCCAGCACTCTTGCTTCGGAATGGTCATCTCCGGTACGGAGCGGTCGTCGCGAAAGCGAGCCGGAACGTAGAGTTCCTTGAGCTTGCGGCCGTTGAGATAGACCGTGCCATGCACGATGCGGAGCCGGTCGCCGGGGAGAGCGATCACCCGCTTGATGTAGCTCTTGGTATGGTCGCGGGGATAGAGAAAGACGACGACGTCGCCCCGCTGAATGGATTCAAAGTGATAGACGAACTTGTTGATGAAGAGCCGGTCCTGATCCTCCAGGTGTGGCAGCATGCTGGTGCCTTCCACGCGCACCGGCTGATAAAGAAAAAGGATGATGAATAGAGAGATAGCCAGCGAGACCAGCATGTCACGCGTCCAAGAACCGGAACGGGCGGGCTTCCTGAACGTCGGCGGAGCAGCCAGGCCACCATCGCCGGTAGCGGCATGGTAGGTTTGGCCACCATCGAGTTGCTCAGGCCCGCAGGCAGTACGGTGCAGGACGGCTTCCGTCCCGTTGGCGGGTTGAGCCGACCGGGGTTTTGGCTCGAGCGGATCTGGCGTCGGCAAGGAGTTCATTTCAGGCACGGTTGGAGGGACTCTTCGGCGGGAAGGTCGGACCATTGCCGATCTTCCTGCTTACAGATTAGACGAAGTCCAGGGCTCATGGCGAAGCTCATCGGGGCTCAGGGCGCGGGAGGGCAGGGCTCAGTGGAGGACTCCGGCAGATTCAGCCCAGGGACAAGGTATTTGCCATCGAGTCCGGCAGGCGACCATTCCGCGACAATGTCTCTGGCCATCCGCGCGATCGTTATCTCGCCTTCATTGTCCACCGTCCAGCCATGGTCGCGATTGTCATAGGTGAAGATGGAGAGAATCATCGGACCGGTCTTGCCCATCACGATGGCGACGTCGTTCCGAACAGCATCCAGAGAGCCGGTCTTGCTGGCGATCGCCGTTCCGTTTTCCGTGGTGTCAACGGCTTCCAGATAGCGAGGGATGGTCTCGCGATAGAACTGGTTCTTCAGGATGTTCAGAGCGACGGAGCAGACGGCCCGATCCGCATTGTCAACCGGGGCAAAGCGGGCATCGCCCGGGCGACTGGCCGTGCCGATCTGGTGAAGATGGCAGAGGCCGATGGTCTCCATGAGGTAGGCCATCTCGCGCGGGGTGGTCTTGCCCAGCCCGAACCTGGGTTGATCGGCAGGCATGGGCATCGTGGTGGGAACCATCACTTTTTTGTAAAGGTGCGTCTGTTCAAGGCCCAGAGCCTGCAGACGCGCGTTCACCGGTTCGATGCCAAAGCGGTCGATGGCCAGGTTGGTGGCCGTGTTATCGCTGACGATCACCATCAGGGTGAGGACATCCTTGAGCGTGAGGGTGACCGGGGCGTCAAGGAAGGTGAGGATTCCAGAGCCGCTTACGGCCTCGTGGCGATGCAGAACGATGGGCTCGTCCCAGCGCGCCTTGCCCAGACGAATCTCGACCATGGCATGGTACAGAATGCCGAGCTTGATGACCGAAGCGGTGGGAACCGGGAGATCAGAGTCCACCCCTACGGTCTTCATCGTGTTGAGCTGAATGGCGTAAAGTGCGGCATGGCCGAATCCGGCTTTGGCACGCGCATTCACGCTCTGCTGGATCCGTTGCTGCAGAGTGACCTCCGGACCCGCCGAAGCGGCCGCTGCGGTTTGCCGAGACTGCCCGGAGACCTTGGGCAAAAGCTGCAACAGGGCTATAGAGGAGATGGCAAGACGGGCAGTCCAGCGGGAGATTCTTCTCATAGGGGCAGGCGCCTCGCCGAGATCCAGGGCTCAAAGGCGTAAACCCAAAGAGTATCAGCAAGGAAGACCTGCGCGAAAGTTGAGCTCGCGCCATGCTTCTTTCCCCACCGCAAGCCGAACTCCCTCCTCGTTGAGGGTCTTTTGCCCAACAGAGATCTCAGCTTAAGGAGCAGGCCGATCCAGTAGCGTCACTATATGAAAAAAGGTGATCGGACCCGTATCCGAAGTGGATGCGCTACACTAAAGATGGAGATTCTATGGCTACAATGACCATGTCTTCAACGCCGAGCGACCAGACCTTGGTTGGTACGGGGAGCGATCTCGATAACCTCTCCACCGAACGGCAAAATGAGGCATCCGAGGGACTGGATACAAAATCCGCAATCGAGATTGCCCGGATCATCAATCACGAAGATGCAAAGGTTGCGGCGGCCGTAAAGAAGGCCCTGCCGGAAATTGCCGCGGTGATCGACACGGTGGCGCGCTCCTTGCGTGACGGAGGACGCCTGATTTATGTGGGCGCCGGCTCTTCAGGACGGATCTGCGCATTGGATGCCTCCGAATGCCCCCCCACCTTCTCCACGGCTCCGCAGCAGGTGCAGTACATCATGGCGGGAGGGCCAAAGGCGCTGGCCAGCGCCTCTGATGTCAATGAGGACCAGCCGGAGCTCGGGCAGCGCGATATCGCCCGCCGCCGGCCTACGCGCAAGGACATCGTCATCGGCGTGTCGGCCTCGGGGCGAACGCCTTATGTTGTGGGCGCCACTGAGTATGCCCGTACCTGTGGCGCCAAGACGGCCGCAATCACCTGCAATGCGAACTCAAACCTCTCCAAAGTGGCGGACATGACCATCTGTGCAGAGGTAGGGCCGGAGATCGTCTCCGGGTCGACGCGCATGAAAGCCTCGACCGCGCAGAAGATGATTCTGAACATGATTACCACCGGAGCGATGACCCGGCTGGGCTATGTGTACGACAACCTGATGGTGAACGTTCACATGAAGAACGCGAAGCTGGTGGAGCGCGGCATCCGGGTGCTGATGAAGGTCTGCGAGATCGACCGCGAAACGGCGATCCGGACCATCAAGTCGGCTGGAAAGTCGATCCCGATCGCTGTGGTGATGCTAAAGGCCAGCGTGGATAAGATGGAAGCCGTGCGGCGGCTACAGCAGTCGGACGGCAATGTGCGCCTGGCCATCGAGGATTCACGGCTGGAGCTGTGAGTGGGCGGCCGATGATCTTGCAAAGCGCATGCGGCCTTACACACGGAGAACCAACGGCCAGGCCGAACGCTTCATTCAGGCCGTTCTCTTAACCACTGAAGATGCCGCCTGAAATCCCACATCTCTGAAGCGCGAGATGTGGAGGCGCCCTGTGCCAAGTCGCGGGTGGAGCAATAGTCTTGACCTCTATGGAGGCAGGGGTGCATTCATATGGGCCCACATCTACACTGGAACCATGGACAAGTTTGTGATTCGCGGGGGCAACCCGCTGCAGGGCAGCATCAAGATCTCGGGGGCAAAGAACTCCGCCCTGCCCTGCATGGCCGCGGCGATTCTGACCGAAGACGAAGTGATCCTGGAGAACGTTCCGCAGGTGCGGGATATTGAAACCGAGCGCAAGCTGCTGGAGTCCATGGGCGCTGAGGTAGAGCTGGGATATGGCCGGGCACAGCATCGGACCTCGATCCGCTGTGCCGTGCTCAGCGATCCGGTGGCGAAGTATGAGATCGTGAAAACCATGCGCGCCAGCTCGCTGGTGCTGGGACCTCTGATTGCGCGCACCGGCATGGCGCGGGTGGCGATGCCGGGAGGTTGCGCCATCGGGGGCCGGCCCATCGATCTGCATATCAAGGGCCTGGAGGCGATGGGCGCCACCATTCTCCAGGAGCATGGCTATTTGGAGGCGCGGGCAAACCGCTTGAAAGGCGCCCATATCGTCTTCGACAAGATTACCGTGACAGGCACGGAAGACCTTCTGATGGCCGCGGCGCTGGCCGATGGGGAGTCCCTGTTTGAGAACTGTGCGCGTGAACCGGAGGTGGTGGACCTGGCGGCTCTGCTCCGCGCCATGGGCGCCAGGATCGAGGGCGCGGGAACATCGACGATTCATGTGCGAGGGGTCGCCAGGTTGCACGGCGCCCGGCACAGGATCAACCCCGACCGCATCGAGGCTGGAACCTATCTCATCGCCGGCGCCATCACCGGCGGAGACCTGCATGTGGAAGGCTGCAACCCCGGGCACCTGGGAGCCGTGATGGGAAAGCTCGAGCAATGCGGCGTGAAACTGGACGTGAGCAAGGAGAGCGTACGGGTCCGCGCCGGAGACCGGCTGTCGGCAAGCGACATCACCACCGAGGAGTATCCAGGCTTCCCTACCGACATGCAGGCGCAGTTCATGGCGCTGGCGACCCAGGCGAACGGAACCTCCCTTGTGACGGAGAACATCTTTGAAAACCGGTTCATGCATGTGGGCGAGTTGAACCGGATGGGTGCGAACATCACCGTGCAGGGCCGGACGGCGACGGTGCGCGGAGGCGCCAGGCTGCAGTCGGCGGCGGTGATGTGCTCTGACCTGCGAGCGTCGGCGGCTCTGGTGCTGGCCGCGCTGGTGGCCGATGGAGAGAGCATCCTGGACCGCGTCTATCACATCGACCGCGGTTACGAGCACCTGGAAGAGAAACTGCGCGGCGCCGGAGCCCAGATTCGCCGCATGGGCGAGGTCTTTGCAAGACGATGAGATCCCCGGAACCGGCTGCGCCAGCACGTCGCGCTCTAGCGGATCAGTCCTGTAGGACCGAGTGCGACCGCCTATAATCGAGGGAATGCTGTCTCTGCCGCAAGCCTGCGTCCTGCTTCCCGCTCTTCTGGCGATCGTGGTTTCGAGCGCAGCGGCAACGGCGCAAACACCCGCACAGACACCCGCGGCTCCCAGCGGCCGGGTGGTTCTGGTGCTTCCCTTCGACAACCACTCCGGCGACGAATCGCTGAACTGGATTGGCGACTCCATTCCGGATACGCTGAACAAGCGGCTGAACTCGGCCGGCTTTTTGACGATCTCCCACGATGACCGCGTCTTTGCCTATGAGCATCTGGGGCTGCCTGCGGACTTTCGGCCGACGCGCGCAACCACGATTCGCATTGCCCAACAACTGGATGCGAACTATGTGATCCTCGGCAGCTACGATGTGCGTCCGGACTCCGGGAGCACCCCGGCAACGGGAGCCTCCCAGGGCCCGGCCAACAGCTATATCACCATTCAGGCCGGCGTGTTGTCCATCGATCAACTGCGGCTCTGGCCGCCCGTGAATGACTCATCCGCGCTGATGCGCCTGTTTGATGCGGAGAACGCGATTGCTTGGAAGGTTGCGGAGCGTCTGGATCCGCAGTTGCTCGTCTCCGAGCAGACCTTTCTCGCGGCTCCGGGCGCAGTGCCCCTGCCGGCGTTTGAAGACTATATCCGCGGGATCAACGCCTCCACGGATGCGGAGAAACTGAAGCGTCTTGCGGATGCGGTTGCCCTGGAGCCAAACTACGCGGCGGCTCTGCTGGAACTGGGCAAAGAACAGTATGCGCAACGCGACTTTGAGGCGGCGGCCGCCACGCTGGCCAGGGTTCCCCCGTCCAAACGGATCGCTCTGGAGGCCAACTTCTACCTGGGACTCGCTGAGTTCAACTCCGCGAACTATGCCAGAGCCCAGGCAGCGTTCGCTTTTGTAGCCGGCCGGCTGCCACTGCCCGAAGTTGTGAACAACGAGGCTGTCGCCATCAGCCGGCAGGGCAAGGACGGCGTCGCTCTGTTTGAGAAGGCATCCAGCCTCGATCCCTCCGATGAGAATTACCACTACAACCTGGCCATCGCGCTCTTCCGGCGGGGCGATACAGCCAACGCGGAGAGCCAGGTACAGGCGGCCCTGCGCCTGAAACCGGACGACCAGGAGGCCAAGGAACTCGCGGCGGAGTTGAAAGAAGTGACGCCCGGAACTCGGCTTACAGAGGACGCGGGCGGGGCGGCGGAGACTGGCCGGGTGACGGGACAGGAGACTTTACCAAAAACCGGTGTGCCCGATAACGGCTTCAGCCCGCTGGAGAGAATCGAGAGAGGTTACTCGGAGGCGAGTTTCCGGCAGGAGGAGTTTCAGCTAGACCAGATGCGCGCGGTGCGTATGGCGATGCTGCCTGCCGACAGACAAGCGGTGGAGTACACCCAGGCCGGCCGCGAATATCTCTCCGAGGGGCTGCTCCCGGAGGCTGAGAAGCAGTTTCAGTTGGCGCTACGGGCCAACCCGAACTCAGCCGATGCCCATGCCGGAATGGCGCAACTGCGCGAGGCCAGCGGGGATGACGCCAGGGCACGCGATGAGGCGCGGACGTCACTGATTTTGAAGCCGAACTCGGCGGCGCTGCTGGTACTGGCGCGGCTGGATCTGGCGCAGCAGCAGTTGGCGGCCTGCGCGGCGGACATCTCCCAGGCGCTGCGGCTGGACCCAACCGACTCCCAGGCAATCGCCTTGAAGCTGGTGTTGCAACAGCGCGGGCAACCGGTTCCACCGGTGCAGCAATAGGCGTCTGCGGAGGTACACCATGGCTCATCTCTGGCTAGATCGGATACACCACCTTTCTCCCGACATGGCTCTGCTGCTGGTGACCTTGGGAGTGCTTCTGATCTATCTGGAGTTGAACCGCCCGGGATGGATTTGGAGCCTGGCCGCGGGTATTCTGGCTGTGCTGCTCGGTGCGGCAGCGCTCGGCCAGCGGGAGTTGAACCCGGCAGCCCTCGGTTTGGTGTTGGTCGCGATCGCGCTCCTGCTGTTGAATCTGCTGCGCCCCCTCCAGACCTCGGTGCTTTTGGCGGCAACGCTGGCCATCGTCTTCGGATTCATGCACCTGGTGCTGGCTCCGGCGGCAGAAGGGGTCCACACCGTCACCGCCGCAGGATGCGGTCTGGTGCTGGGCGCAGGAACCTCCCTTCTTACCCGAATCGCACACCGCGCCAGAACCAACAAAGGTTTAGACTAAAGTGGAGCGCTATCTCGCGCCCGGAGCCTTCACGACTTGATTCGCAAAGCCTTTTCACTTCTTGCCCTGCTCCTGTTCGCCGGTGTCACCCAGGCGGCATCCGCACAGACGACGCCTCCACCCACCACACTCCAAAGACAACTTCGGAAGTTTGAATTCTCGTTTCAGGGCGCCGGCATCTTCAACAGCAACGTCACCGGAAACGTGATTCCAGGATTTGGCGCCCCCGACCAGGGCTTGAGCCTGACCGAGCATCCTTCCAACACCTTCGGTATGGTGATGTCGATTGACTTCCCTGCAACGCCCTACTTCGGCGTGCAGTTCAACTACGGCTTCTCTCGCTACGACGAGAACTTTGAAGGACCCGCAGTCGCGAACTTCGATGCGACCCAAAACATCGGCGCCACGCCGACGGCTGACTACCCGGTGCAGGCCGATGTGGAGGAGTACACTTTGGGATATCTGGTGGAAATCCCCTATACCATCGACGGCCTGCAACCGATCTTTTCCGCAGGATTTGGACCGATGGCCTTCAAACCAACACCCCTGGGAGGCGAAGAGCAGCAGGAAAAGGCGCGAATGACCTACTACTACTCGATGTCCTTTCAGAAGGACTTGAGTCACAAGTTCGGCCTGAACTTCGGTTTCCGCCAGTTGTTCTTTCTGGCCCCTGATTTTGGACAAAATTACTTCCTCATTCTGAAGCACACCACCACCTATGAGCCGACGGCCGGCTTCTACTTTCGCTATTAGGATCGGGCTGAACCAAGACTTCCTTGGGAGTGCGGAGGCAGGTAGCCAGCCAGCCCCAACAAGAGAACCGTTAGCCGGGCGCTCCAAGGGATGAATGGGCTCTGGCTCTGTTATAACCACCTCTTGAACGATTCCCCTTGGAACGGAAACCTTTCGCAATGACTCGAATGCTCGATGAAGACGATGGGGAGCAGCGCCGGCCGGAGCGTGAACTCACGCTGGGCGCCGGAACCTTGCTGGGAATCTTTCTCGCCTTGGTGCTTCTGTGTGGAGGCTTCTTCGGTTTCGGCTACAGGCTGGGCAGCCGTAGCGTCAAGACAGTTCCCGTGACCGGCTCCTCCAGTTCCGGCGAGGCTCAGCCCGGAAGCGATCTATTCAACAGCTTCAAACCGGCGGCAGGGTCGCCGGCGGAAGCCGGCCAGTCAGGCATGGCCGCCGGCTCTGGACCTGGCGCCGGAGACCTATCTCCCGTTGCATCCCCAGCCGGCTCAGCGGCTGGCCCGCTCACGACGGCAAACCCGGCGGCAACGGCCCCGGGCAACGCTTCAACCTCCGCCTCGGGATCTTCGTCACCCTCCACCGCCACCACCCCGGAGGCGCCGGCGGCCGCGGGACAGTTCATCGTGCAGGTAGCGGCTGTCTCTCACCAGGAGGATGCTGAACTGCTGGTGAGCGCGCTGCGCGCCAAAGGATATCCGGTGAGCGCTCATACCGTGCCACAGGACAAGTTCTTCCATATCCAGGTGGGCCCGTTTCCCAGCCTCCAGGATGCCAATGCGGCCAAGCAGCGGCTGCTGGCGGATGGGTACCAGCCCATCATCAAGTAGCAAGGAAATCGTCCGGGACGGAGCTTTCAGCTCTGGGCAAGAGCCGCCTGCATCTCCCGGCTGACAGTCTCCATCAACTCTTCGCGGGAGGAGAAGTCCTGGGGACGAAATGCGGGCAAAAAACGCACCGTAGCCAACCCCGGATAGACCTTCATGCTTCCTTTGCGCATCATCCTGGCTGTGCCCTGGATGATTATGGGAACCAGAGGGGCGTTGGTATCGGCGGCAAGAAAGAAGGCGCCCTTCTTGAAAGGGAGAAGATTGCCATCCAGCGAGCGCGTCCCCTCCGGGAAGATGAAGATGTGCATGCCGCTGCGCAGAGCCTCAGCCGCAAGAGCTACGCTCTGCTCTGCCTCCATCCGCGAGTGGCCGCGCGCCACCGGAACGTACTTGCCCAGGCGCATGGCCGTCCCGATCAGCGGAACCTTCATCAAGGACTTCTTCAGGAAGACGCTGCACATACCGGGAATTGCGGGCAGGAGAATGGGTGGATCCAGATTCGAGACGTGATTGCTGAGGAAGATGCAGGACTCGCCTTGGGGAATGTTCTCCACTCCAAGAACGCGAACGCGAATGCCGGCCACCCAAATGCCGGCTCGCATGGAGAACATGGCCCAGCGATACATGGCGCGGATATTGCCGCGCAGCAGCGAAAGGGGAATGCCGGCCAGGGCGGAGGGAATGCCGAAGAGGGCAAAGACGAAAGCCATGCGTAGCGCGGAGAACATGTCGATTCCAAGTACGGTGTAAGACCAGGAGTTTAACGCCGCTCCGGCGACGACGGGTGGAAGCGCCCGGGCTCTGGCGCGATAGCCGAGCGGCCCGGGAAGCGATCACCCGAGCAGGCTGTTGGCGAGCTTGACGTAGAGGTCCACACACTCCAGCAGCTCCGACTTTCGGATATGCTCGTCAGGGGTATGGGCCACCAGGATGCTGCCCGGACCCAGCAAAAAGGGTTCGCCCCAGGCGGTAAGCGAAGGGATGTCGGTGGTGAACTTGGCCACCGTAGTCTCGAAGCCGGGGACCGCGCGCAGATGCATATAGGGAAGCTTCAAGGTGAAGTGAACCTCGCAGCGGCCTGCGGCGGCCCGGAGAATGGCCTCCTGGATCTCTTCCGGAGGACCGACCAGGCGAATCAGGATCAGGGCTTCGGCGTTGTCTGGAATGACGTTGGGGGCGATTCCGCCGCGCAGAACGCCGATGTTCAGGGTGCTGTCTCCAATTCCCTCGACGACCGGCAGCGGCAGGGCCTGGATGTCGTGGAGCACAGCCAGCAGCTTGTCGATGGCCGATTCACCCAGCTCCGGATAGGCTGAGTGCGCCATCTTGCCGCGCGCCCGCAGTTCAACCCGCAGGCAGCCCTTGGAAGCCAGCGCCAGACGGTTTTCCGTAGGCTCTCCATTGATGAGAAAACGCGATCCGCGGGGCGTCTGGTTGGCCACCAGAGCGCCGGCAGAGTCGCGCTCCTCGCCAACCACATAGAGCAGGGCAATCCGCTTGCCGGCAGCGATGAGCTTCTCCGCGGCGGCTATCTGTGCGGCGATGATGCCTTTGGCATCACAGGCGCCGCGGCCATAGAGAAACTCCGCGTCCTCCCGGCAGGGACCAAGGAACGGAGGGACCGTATCCATGTGCGAGGAGAGGACCAGATCCGGCGTGACGCCGGGCAGCGAGGCGTAGATGTTGAAGCGCGGACCCGAGCCGGCATCGGGATTTCTTGCCGGATCGGGCTGGGGCACGTTCTGGCGCTCGGCCACATAGCCCTGCTGGGCCAGGTAGCCCGCCAGAAACTCGCCCACGCGGGCCTCGTGATAGGTAGTGGATTCAATGTCGACCAGTTGCCTGGTGAGTTCGATGGGGTCTATAGGCATTAAGCCAAGGATAACCGAAGGCCGTCCGCAAGCTGAGCTTTCAAACCAAAGAACAAGCCCTACACTGAACAGGTGAGCGATTCCACCCCATTTCAATCCAGCATCAAGAGCATCGACGACCTGCGCGGAACCGCCGGAAAGCTGGAGGCGATTCTGAACACCGGGCGAGCGGATGCCCCCTACACTGCTCTGGTGACCCATCCCCATCCGCCCAGCGGAGGCACCATGCATCACAAGGTGGTGTACCACGCCGCCAAGGTCTTTTCCGGCTTTGGACTGCCCGTACTGCGCTTCAACTTTCGCGGCACAGGCCTGAGCCAGGGGAGGCATGACAATGGATACGGCGAGGTCGATGACGTTCGCAGTGCGCTGGACTGGCTGGCGGCAAACTTTGGACGGCCCATCCTCTTTGCCGGCTTCTCCTTTGGAGCCAACGTGGGGCTGCGCGCCTGCTGCGGGGACGCCCGGGTGCAAGGGCTGATTGCACTGGGTTTGCCTTTGGTGCAACCCCAGAGCTTCTTCGCCTCAGTCAGGGGACTGACAGCCGGACTTTCTGGCAGGGAGTTGCTCGCCGATAGCAGCTTGGAAGGGTCCAGCGGCGCCGAAGACCAAACAAGGGTGCCCAATAGAACGTTTAGCTATCGATTCCTACCCGCCTGTGGAGGGGTTCCGAAGCTCTTTGTGAGCGGGGACCAAGACAGTTTCTGTCCGCAGGGGGTGCTGGAGTCCACGCTGGCGCCGGCTCAGGAACCCAAGAAAGTTGTGTGGATCGCGGGTGCTGACCACTTCTTCGCCAGCGCCGAGGCCGGGCTCTCACCGCCTGGCTCGAAGCTGGGCGAGATGACCGGCACAGTTCGCGCCTGGCTGACCGAGACTTTCTTGCTGTCGGGGACCGAGGCCTGGCGGGCTTGCCTCTCCAACCAGGAGTGAATGTATCCGGCCACCTGTTCCGGCGCTTCTTCGGCAGGACGGTGGCCCACCCCCGGCAGCGTTACCAGCCGGGCGTGACAGAAGCGCTCGCACAGCTTGGGCGCCGAACGGATCGGCACAGCCCGATCGCACTCGCCCCATAGCATGAGGGTCGGGACCGGAAGCGAACGGCGCAGAGCGCGCCGCAGGCGGGACATATCCTTGTGCCAGGTGCGCAGCAGACGCAACAGATGCAGAATGGTGCCCGGGGTGCGCAGATTGTTGCGGTAAGGCCGAAGACTGTCCGGGGTGTCCACGCGCTGCGGGCCGGCCATACGCCGCAAGCCAATTATCTGCAGCCACTCTGGCAGCCAGGGCAACAGGTAGGCGAAGAGTTCGCCCGGCTTGGAGAGATAGAAGCGGATGACCGGATCGCTCTGGTCGAAGTAGGGGTGGGCGGGCGCGAGCAGCACCAGGGAGCTTACAGAATGGCGCTGTTGCGCCGTCAGGCTGAGCGCAATCGCTCCGCCATAGGAGTGCCCCAGAATCATCGGCCGGTGAAGGCCGAGCTGCGCAAGAACCCGTCCGACGTACTTCGCTGTGGAAGCCAGGCGGGGATCAATGTCCTGACGCCGTTCGGACTCGCCGGCGCCGGGAAGGTCGAGCGCGACAACATGCAGATCCGGGCGGAGGTGGTCCATGAGCGGGAGGAATGTCTCCGCGCAGCCCATCAGGCCATGCAAGAGGACAAGCGAAGGCTGATTCCTGGCCGCGCTACCCCTTTCAAGATAGGAGAGGCGAAGACCGTCTACGCCAATCTGGCGACGCACCATCATCGTCTCTCAACCCAATCCAAGCTGAATTCAAACCCGCGCCCATAAAGGAAAGCCATTTGGAATCAACCCAATAAGAGCGTTCAATTGAGTCGGGACGGGCCGATAGGGCATACTGCCGCGAATCTGGCCTGGCTGAACCAGGGACGTTGCCGTCAGTCCGGTCCACGCCAATGTTAACCATACGTGAAAATCACCATCCGGAGACTCACCCGGCGGCAGAATTAACATTCCTGACCGATCATCAGCCATTGCTGGGAATTTTAGGGGGAGCATAGGCTCCGGACAGCTCCGTCTGGATTTCTCCAGCCGGAGGGGAGCGAGAGACAGATCAGTTTGGATTTGGGGAGGGCTTCGTTCCGGGTAACCCAAGCGAGTCGGCTCCTTGATCCGTCCAACTAGAGATCAGAACGGAACCAAGTTATTCCGAAATGCGTATGCCCCTATGATTATGTGCATCCAGACCCTACCCAAAGAGCAGAATTCCTCAATTCTCAAAGAGAAAATGGGGTTTTGAAGAATCTGGCTTTGGATGGTCGTTTGCATACGGAAACAGTTGACTTTCGAAAGACGGTATTTTTCCGCGTGAAGAGCGGCGCCCAAACCCGGCTGTTGGCGATTGTACTGGCGGTTTTTACTCTCGCCGCCCTTGGACTGGCGATTGCGAACGTGAATCAGGAGAGCAGCTACACTCCTGCAACCGACGGCGCACGCTGGATCGAGGCGACGGGAGGGTTGCGCGCTTATCTCGTTCCGCCTGACACAGCCGCCTACCGTGCCGGGGTAAGAACCGGAGACGTGCTCACCTCAGTAAACGATGTGCCCACGCCGACGCTTGCCACCCTGAGCCGCCAGATCTACGTCAACGGCGTCTGGTCCAAGGTGAAGTACACCCTGCTGCGGCGCGCCAACGATAGCGCCAAGCCAGTAGAGATTCCAGTGTGGGTATATCTGGAACCTTTGGACCGGACCAACTTTCAGGTGGAACGGTTGCTCGCTCTGGTCTATCTTGCGATTGGCCTCTTTGTTCTGTTCCGGCGCTGGACGGCGCCCAAGTCAACTCACTTCTATGTGTTCTGCCTGGTCTCTTTCATCCTGTATGCCTTTCGGTATACGGGCGTGTTGGATGGTCTGGACATCACCATTCTCACTGGCAACATCATTGCGTCCGAGTTGCAGCCGGCGCTGTTCCTGCACTTCGCCGTCAGTTTCACCGACGAAACCTCGCGGCGACGCAACCGGCTGTTGTATCCGCTGCTCTACTTTCCAGGTGTGGTTCTGGGCGTTTTGCACTATCTGTCGTACACCTACTGGGAGTCGACCGGGCAACTGCAGTTGCGGCTAAACAAGTTCAACTACATCTACCTGGCCAGTTATTACATCCTGGCGGGGGTAGTCTTCGGTGTGCGGTACCGGGAAGAAGAGCAGCCGTTGCAGCGTCAGCAGTTGAAGTGGCTATCGCGCGGAACGGCTCTGACAGTGGTTCCCTTCACCGCCCTGTACGTGATTCCTTATCTGTTTGACGATTATGTCCCCAGCGCTCTTACCCGGGTAGCTCTGCTATCGCTGATTCTGCTGCCATTGACCTTCAGTTGGGCGATTGTGCGCTACCGGCTGATGGATGTGGATCTGATCTTCAAGCGCGGCGCATCCTATACCCTGGCTACCGCCGCGCTGGTGGGCATCTACTTCGGCATCATCGCGCTCAGCGCGGAGTTCGTGCATCAGCGCTTCGAGCATCTGGGAGAGTGGGGCCTGGTCGCCGCTGTCATCGTGACCGGATTGGTCTTTGATCCGCTCAAACGTGTCATTCAGGGGCAGCTCGATCGAGTCTTCGATCAGAAGAGCATCGATTATCGCGAGACGCTGGTCGAGTTCGGAAGTGAATTGAATGCGCAGACCAACCTGATCGAGCTGATGAACTCGATCGTCGAGCGCCTTCCGGAGACGTTGCTGGTGACTCGCGTCGCGGTATTTCTGGCCAAAGAGGAGACCGATGGGCAAAGCAGCTCATTCTCGCTGGCCGCCTCCCACGGTCTATCTCCGCAAGTGCTGGCCGGCGCCGACTCGTTGGCGCTCGGGTTTCTGGACTTTGACCATCGGGACAGCACCAACCATCTCTTCTTTGAGACTCCCAATGCCATGCTGCGGCTCCCGGATGCGGAGCGTCAGGCCGCGGCGGCTCTGGATTTGAACTACTATGTCCCCTGCCGGGCGGCGCGGCACGAGGGCTCTGGACACAGCACCATTGCAGTGCTGGGTCTGGGCCGGACCGGGTCTGGGGATTTCCTCTCCAGTGAAGATATGGAGCTATTGGAGTCCCTGGCCGGATATATCGGAATCGCCATTCAGAACGCTCTGCTGTATCACCGGCTGGAGCAGAAGATTCAGGACTTTGAGCGCCTGCGCGACTTCAACGAGAACATTGTGGAGTCGATCAACATCGGCGTCTTCGCCGTGGACCTGGACGACCGCATCGAGAGCTGGAATGCACGGATGGAGGGGATGTACGCGACCCCACGCGGGGAGGCGCTTCGCCGCTTTTTGCACGAGGTCTTTCCGGCGGAGTTTTTGCAGGAGTTCGATCGCCTGCGGGGAGAACAGGGAGTCAGCACGTTGTACAAGTTTCGCCTGCCCACGCCCTCCGGCGATGCGCGCATTGCCAACATCACCATAGCACCGCTGCTCAACCGCGACCTCCAGGCTGTGGGAAGAATCGTGATTGTGGATGACATCACCGACCGCATCAACATGGAGACCCAACTGACGCAGACTGAAAAGCTCTCTTCCATCGGCCTTCTGGCAGCCGGCGTCGCCCATGAGGTGAACACCCCGCTGGCGGTCATCTCCAGCTACGCCCAGATGCTGGGCAAGCAGTTACGCTCGGATGAGGCCACCCACGCGCGCCTGCAGCCCGTGCTGGAGAAGATTACCCAACAGACCTTCCGCGCCTCGGAAATCGTCAATGGATTATTGAACTTCTCGCGCATGGGCAGTGTGGACTTTGGGCGTGTGGATGTAAACCTGATGGTGCGCGATACGATCCTGCTCCTGGAACACCAGATGCGCTCCGGAGGCGTTGCGGTTTCGCTCGATCTGGACGAGGATCTCCCCTTGGTTGCGGGAAACCGCGGCAAGCTGCAGCAGGTGCTGGTGAATCTGGTGCTCAATGCCAGGGATGCGCTGCTGGAAAAGGGCGGTGGCAGCGTACGCATTCATACCACGAAGACATCCAAAGGAGTGGAGCTTCGCGTGGAAGACAACGGCGTCGGCATGTCGCCGGAGGTTTTGCGCAAGATCTACGACCCTTTTTTCACCACCAAGAGCAATCCGAAAGAGGGACAAAGGAAGGGAACGGGGCTGGGACTGGCAGTAACCTACGGCATCATCCAGGAGCACGCCGGCACGATCGAGGTGAGCAGCACGCCAGGCGAAGGCGCCACCTTCCGACTGGAACTTCCCACGGCGGATGCGGCCGGAGCAAAAAATCCGGCCAAAGCCCATGCTGATCGCCAACCGGGAGATCCCTCCGAAAAGTCCTTTGGAAGTCAGCCTCCAACAGGAGAAGGAAAGGTAGTCCATGTCTAGAGCAACCCTGAGCCATCGGGAAGCAACCTCAAGCCATCAGGAACCAGCCATGCACGATCTTCCAGGAACCGAAAGCGATCGTCCCGAGGCGATTCTCGGCGATCAAGCGGAGAAACCAGCCGTTGCGGCCCATTCCGCCGGGCAGAGGATTCTCATCGTCGACGACGAGGCGGGAATCCGCGACTCTCTCGAAACCCTGCTGACCCTGGAGGGATTCCGCGTTGATCTGGCCGCCGATGGCGCCGCGGGTCTGGAACAGTTGTCGCAATACGTCTACGACCTCATGCTCCTTGACCTTGCGCTGCCCGGGCAGAGCGGCATTGATTTGCTGCCGCGGATCCACGCGCTGGTGCCGGAGCTTCCGGTGATCATGATCACCGCATACGGGACCGTGGGGAATGTGGTGGATGCCATTCGGGCCGGCGCCTGCAACTTCATCCAGAAGCCCTGGGACAACGAAAAACTGTTGGCGGATATCCGCGTCGCAATCGGCAAGAATCGCGCCGAGCAGGAGGTGGTCCACCTCAAACGCACGCTCAAGCAACGTGTCTCCTTTGAGAACATCGTGGGCAAGAGCGAGGCGATGCTGCAGTTGTTCGATCTGATCGCGCAGGTCGCGCCCAGCCGCTCAACGGTCTTGATTCAAGGAGAGAGTGGAACCGGAAAGGAGTTGATCGCCAAGGCCATTCACGCCCACTCCCCGCGGCGCGATAAACCCTTCATTCCGGTCAACACGGGAGCGGTGCCTTCGGACCTGCTCGAGTCCACGCTGTTTGGCCATGAGCGCGGCGCCTTTACCTCAGCCGTCGCAGCCAAGAAGGGGCTCTTCGAGGTTGCAGATGGAGGAACGCTGTTTCTGGATGAGATTGGCACCATGCGCATGGACATGCAGGCCAAAATCCTGCGCGTTCTGCAGGACCGCCGCTTCATGCATGTGGGTGGAACCAAGGAGATCCAGGTGGACATCCGCATTCTCGCCGCCACCAACGTCAACCTGGAGAAGGCGGTGAAAGAGGGCCGCTTCCGCGAAGATCTCTTCTACCGGCTCAACGTGATCTCTCTCGAGTTGCCGCCGCTGCGTAACCGCAAGGAGGATATTCCTCTGCTGGCCAACCATTACCTGAAGTTTTACTCCGAGGAGAATGGCTTTACGCCACCCGTGCTGGCGCCGGAGTCGCTACGGCTGATGATGGACTACGACTGGCCCGGCAACGTGCGCGAACTGGAGAATGCCATGGAGCGAGGCGTGGTGCTGGCCAACGGCCCCATGTTGACACCGGACCTGCTGCCGTCTCAGTTGCGTGGCAATACCTTCTCCACCGCCCTGCTGGAGCAGAAACCGGATGCTTCGCTCTTCGATGTGATGGAGGAGATCGAACGGCGCATCATCTCCGACCGGCTGGAACGCTGCAACTGGAACCAGACGGAGGCGTCAGAGTACTTCAGAATTCCGCTCTCCACGCTCAACCAGAAGATCAAGCGCCTGGATATCACGCTAAAGAAGCGCAGCAAAGAATAGTCCTCTTCGCGCGATCTGGACGCCTGGGAAGTTCGAAGTCCTGGACCGCGAATCAAACGCTGCCCGCAGGCGGGATCTTCCTTTGCTTGGGCAGCGGCATACTCCTGCCAGGATGCACACTGCCTCGTCTGTCCCCGGGCGCCTCTTCCGCGGTAAAACTGCGTTCGAATACCTCTCCGGCCGGCATGGCTGCCACGTGATCCCCGCAATCACGAACGGCGATCTACGCCGTCGCAAACTTCTACGCCAATAGGTTCTTGAGCAGCGCCATGCGGATGTAGAGACTGTTCTTGGCCTGCTTGAAGTAGGCTGCCCGGGTATTGGCATCCACCTCTGGGGAGATCTCATTCACGCGCGGCAAGGGATGCATGATGATCGCCTCCGGCTTCAGCCGGTTGGCCGTCTCGGCATCGATGATATAGACATCCTTGACCGCGTCATACTCCTGCTTGGAGACAAACCTTTCGCTCTGGACGCGCGTTATGTAGGCCACGTCGGCCTGCTCGATCACCCCTTCCAGTCTTTCTCCCTCATGGAAGGCGACTCCCTTCTCCGCCAGGAACTCACGGTACAGCGGAGGAAGCCTCAACTGCGCAGGTGAGAGGAGATCGATGGTTACTCCGGGATACAGGCAGAGCAGCGGCAGCAGGGAGTGGATGGTTCTTCCATTCAACAGATCGCCCACCAGGGCCACCCGCAAGCCGCTCAACCTTCCCAGCTCTTTTTTGATGGTATAGATATCCGCCAGGGCCTGGGTCGGATGCTCTCCCACCCCATCGCCTGCGTTGATGATCGGCACTGGGGAGATTCTGGCCGCGGCCTCCGCCGCTCCTTGCTCGTAATGCCGGATCGCAATGGCATCCGCATACCCGCTGACAATGCGCACCGTATCGCTGATCGTCTCGCCTTTGGTGGCTGAGGAGTTGGCTTTGGCGTTCTCTGAGGTGAGCACGCCCCCGCCGAGCTTCTGCATCGCCGCCTCAAAGGAGAATCGAGTGCGCGTACTTGGCTCGAAGAACAGCGTTGCCAGAATGCGGCCGCGTAGCGGATCCGTCAAAGCGTGAAACACATCATCGCGCTCCATCTGATGCGCCGACTCGAACAACGAAAGCAAAAATCCTGGATCCTTGAACTGCCGGGAGCTGATGACGTGCTTGAGTTTTTCCATCGGAGAACTCTCCCTTACCTTGCCGGGTAAACCCTGCCTTGCAATATGGTGTAGGTCACACGGCCGGGCAACGTATATCCCTCAAACGGGCTCCAGCCGCACTTTGTCTTCATGGCTTCGCGCCGCACCAGGTGCGGCGCATCCGGATTCAGGATGGTGAGCGACCCAACATAGCCGGGCGCAATCACTCCGTATCCCTTCCCAAATCCCTCCGGGAGAAACTCGTTCACAAACCGGCCTGGATTCCAGGCGCACACCCGCGCAATCTGTGTTGGGGTAAAACCATGCTCGGCCATCAACCAGGTGGCAAAATCTCCGTAGGTGTCCAGATGCGGAACCCCGCTTATGCCTTGCATCTTTTCTTCCAGGGTATGAGGAGCGTGGTCCGTGGCCACATAATCCACCAGTCCCTGGCGCAGCGCTTCGATCAGCGCCAGCCGGTCCTCTCTGCCGCGCAGGGGAGGATTCATCCGCAGCCACAGCCGATTTTCCTCGGTCAGCATCGAATCGTCGAAGAACAGATGATGCGGCGTCGCCTCTGCAGTCACCTTCACCCCGCGCGCCTTGGCCGCGGCGATCTTCTCTAGTCCGCCTTTGGTGGAGTAATGGCACAGTTTCCCCACCAAGTCATACTTCTCGATAAGGTACAGGGCAAACTCCGTCGCCGTAATCTCGGCCCGCGCCGGCCTCCGTTGCTCATGCGTCGGCTCCCCTCGGCTCTCGCGCAAAATCACCGGATCTTCGCAGTGAAAGCTCACATTCCGGCCACGGTATCTTGAGATGACGATCTCAAGCTCTTCCTGCGAGGAGAAGAACAGATCCCCCACCGACGGCCCCATGAATGCCTTGTACGGCACATGCCGCTCGAGCGGGCTGGTCTGTGGCCCAATGCCCGCGTACAGGGTGACATGCACTGCTGAACTGGCCGTGAGCCGCTGCTTCTCCAAGTAGCGCCGCTCATCTACAGGCGCCACCGGATTATTCGGCATATCCGCGACCTGGGTCACGCCGCCATGAATGGCCGCCGCTGAGACGGTGGCAAAGTCTTCTTTGTAAACTTGCGTCTGGCCGGCATCCTCACGGGCATGAATATGGATGTCGCCGAAGCCGGGAAAGATGATTTGCCCGCGCAGATCGAGGTCGCTTCTGCCCGCAGGCGGTCCTACGCTTTCGATCAATCCGGTCTCGGTATTGATCTCGATAGCGGCTTCAAACTCACCGTCGTGGTTGGCGACTCTGCCCTCAAGACGCAGCATGTGTACTTCCCTTCCTCGCGCGGCCTGCAGCCTCTCGCGCAACATTGATCTCATCGCGCAGCGTACGCGCCGCCGTAGCCGGATCCTCGCTGAAGAGGATGCCTCGCGAACTGCTGATCAACAACCCGGCCGGCCCCGAACTTGAAACTGGCTCCGCGAAGCCGCTTGCTCTGGCTTGCAGGCCCGCCGCCACCACGGCGGCTACATCGCCGCCCTGAGCGCCGACTCCGGGCACAAGGAACGGAATCTCCGGCGCCACGTCACGGATCCTTCGCATCTCTTCGGGATAGGTCGCACCCACCACCAGCATGCAGTTGCCTGCCGCATTCCACTGCGAAGCCACCTGCCGGGCGACCACCTCCCATAGCGGCCTGCCGTTGCAGTCGAGATCCTGCAACTCCCCGGCTCCGGGATTTGAGGTTCGGCAGAGCACAATGCTCGCCTTGTCTGTCCTGTCAAGAAACGGCAGCAGAGCCTCTCGTCCCAGGTAAGGATGAAGAGTCACAGCGTCGAAGCCCATGACATCGAAGATCGATGCCGCGTAGCCGCGGTTGGTGTTGCCAATATCACCACGCTTGGCGTCACAGATGGTAAAGACGTCCGGATGCTCGCAACGCAGATACTCCATGGTCAGTTCAAGCTCTCGGAGACCTTCGATCCCGCGAGCCTCGAAGAAGGCCATATTGGGCTTGTAGGCCGCAGCGTAGAGGTGAGTCTGCTCGATGATCGAGCGATTGAAGGCGAAGAAGGGATGCTCCTGACGCCGGAAGTGAGCGGGAATCCGCTCCAGCTCTGGATCCAATCCCACACACAGCAGGGAGTTGACCGCCTCTGCTCGCCGCTCGAACTTTTCGATCGCCTGATTCATCGCGTGTTACTCGAACCCCTGCCGTTTGGCCCAGGAACGCGGTTCGCGGAGCCAATCCCGCACCAGAGCGGCTCCAGCTTCATCGATCACACCCTGTTCCACGGCGCACTGGAGCACCACGGGGAAGGTCGTCGTCACGTGCAGCCGCACACCGCCCTGGGCGAAGGACTCCAGCGCCTCGGGAAGGTCGTAGCTGATGATCGCCAGACAATCGCTGACCATCGCCCCTTCGGCGCGCAGCGCCTCGATGGCTGTCATACTGCTTCCCCCGGTGGTGACAAGGTCTTCCACCAGCACCACGCGCCGGCCGGCAACATCGCCGCCCTCCACGCGCCGCTTCGTCCCGTGCTCCTTCGGCTCCTTGCGAATGAAGACCGACGGTTTGCGCATGGCGAACCCCAGCGCCGCGCTGTGCGGAATCCCCGCAGCCTCCACTCCCCCGATGACGTCGACCGGAATCTGGCGTTCCGCAACGAGGGCCTCGAAGCCGTCGATCACCTTGGCCCACTGCTCCGGCCAGAAGGGAAAGCGCCGGTTGTCGCAGTACACTGGCGACTGGATGCCGGACTTGAATGTAATCGGCGCCGTGGGCCGAAATCCCACCCCTTGAATGGCCAATAACGCCCTGGCGATCTCACGGCTGCGGAGTTCAAAGTTCATGCGCCTGCCCCTTGATCTCCTGCGCCAGCTTGGGATTCCACATCGCCCCGGTGGCCGACATCACCACATCGGCTCCGGCGCGGCGGTACTCATCAAAGGCTGCCGCGCTTCCCGCACCGCCTACACCGATGATGGCAAACTTCATTCCCAACTCGGCGCGCAGGCGCGCCAGCCGCGAGGCCATCTCCAGTCCCGCCCACTTCACCGCACTCCCGCAGACGCCACTACGCAGACGCCCCTCCCCGGGAAGCGCCTGCCGGCCAGACGCATCGCGCACTTCGGCAGCGATGGTATTGATCGATGCGATGCCATCCACAACGCCTCCTACTTCGCGGATAAAGGTCTGCAACTGGGCCTGATCCTTGTAGTACGCCATCTTGATCACCAGGGGCAGGCTGCCGATCTCTTCCTTGATCGCCTCCACCACCTGCCGCGAGCGCGCAATATCAAAGCACAGTAGATTCGCTGTGCCCTCATTCGGGCAACTCAGATTCACCTCCATCACCTTGACGCCGGTCTCCTTCACCAGTCTCGCTCCCAGACGGAAGTCCTGGAGGTACGCGGCTGCGCTGCCGTTCTCCGGCAGCGTCGCTTGAAAGCTGCCCACCACCACCTGGCCGGGCCGAGCGTACGCAGCCGCATCCGCCATATCCGGCTGCCAGAAGTCCGGGTCAAAGGAGGGCACACCAAATGAGTTCGTGATCGACAACGGTTCACTGTAATCGCTGCCGGCAACCAAGGTCTGGTCGGGCTTGAGGTCCCCGGCGACCTTGACCGCCAGCACGTTCGGCCATGCGTGGCAGGCCTGCCGCCGCGTCCGCACCGTCTTGTAGACCGGAATATCGAACCCCATGTCCAGCGCTGCCTTGACAAACTTCCCATTGATCAGCGGCCCGGCAGGGATGCCAAAGGGAGCATCAACGGGATGGCCGAGAAACTGGTGTTGGGGTGGTCTGGCTGGAAAGGAGGGGGAGGTGTTGGCGAAGAGGCCAAAGGGGCCATGTTCGAAGTTGTCCAGATAAGACTTTGCCGGATCGTAAAACGGCTCAGAAGACATGCATTCGACCGCCTATGTCTCCAAGTATAACCGACGGTTTTTAAGCCCTCGGCGTCTGTGGCCGGCAGTCCGAAAGGGGTTCGCTTGACCTTCGAAAGTGCCATGCGTAGGCTGTTCTTCATGTGGAGTTTTCTGATAAGACCTTCCCGCCTGCTTGGCCTGCAAGCGCTTCCGTTGCTTCCAGGCGAGGAGGGGCGCTTCAGTTTGCTCGCCAAAACCCATAGGAACCCAAATGACGCCCGAAGATCCGCGGAAGATTGAGGCCACCGAAGGCGATGTCAAACCGTCGGCCGCACCGGTCGCGACCTAGCACCGTCTGCCAAACCTCTTTCACGCGGCCGCTGGGTGAAATCAGAAGCAAGTTCAGCCAGATTTTATGTTCGAAATCCGCGGCAGGTAGACACGCAGTACCTCAAAAGGGCCTGCAAGGTGTTGAAGAATCCTCTCGACCAGGGAGGGCGAGACGAAGGAGAAGTGGTGAGCGGCAGAAAGCGATTGCCTTGGGGATGGTTTCTGGGTGCTCCTTTGCTCTGCCTCGGGCTGTCGGCTCTGATGCTGGCAAGTTGGTTTCGTGTCGCTCTGAATCCATTCCAGCGTTATTACCTGATCGCCTGGTTCGAGAGCGGGCTTCACGCCAAACGCCCAGGAGACACGGTCGAGGTTCGTTGGCTGTTGAAGAGCCCTCCCATGGTTCTTTGGATGGCCGCCGCCGGGGTTCCGTCCCGGATGCCGGCGCAGATGGGAGATCCAGCGGATGGTCCCACGAAAATTCCCATCGAACAACTAGACGCGGCGCGCAACGCGGTTGATCTAACCCTGGAGTCGGCGGTCCATACGCCCCTGCCGGAGCAGTACATCTGGACCACGGAGGATGCGGTTCCAAGTGTTCCAACTTCGGATAAAAGCTGGGGTACCGGGAAAGGGCAAGATCTGGATTCGCACTACTTCCGGCGCACGTTCACGCTCTCCCGGGTTCCCGGGCGGGCGGAGATGTACGTAGCCGGCCCGCGTCAGGCCACGATCTATGTGAATGGCCGAAAGGTGGGCCGGTATCAGCTCGATCTCTCCTTTCCGATGGGTATCCGCGTGTATGCGTTTGACGTGACCAAGGCTCTGCAGGCGGGGAGCAATGTTGTCGCCATTGAAGCCATACGTGGGCCGCGGCGGGGCGTTCAAGAGGGCAATCGGCTCGGCGCCCAGCAGATACAGGGCAAGGTGATGGCGATGAAGATTGTGCCGGCGGCGTTGGGAGTGAGCGCGGCGCCGCTGCTGATCAGCGATGCCAACTGGAAGGCGAGTATGCGGCTCACTCCAGGGTGGCAAAATCCGGGGTTCAACGACAGCGGCTGGAGCGCAGCCGATTGCCTGGGAGGAGTGGAGAGCTCACTTGAGTTCTTCCAGTGGAACGCCGATGCCGGGATGTATGCCTGGCCGGGCTATGACGGCATCTCGCCGTTTCTGGGACACTACTCGCTGCGCGCGGCAAGCGTGCAGGATGTGTACAACGGCTCCGGGAAGATCGCGCATCCCGAGGCCCTGACGCTGGGCGGCGAGGACCTGCGGGTGACGCTCCCGGCAGGACGGCTTACAAAGTATCAGGCGCCGTCGATTCTGCTGGACTTTCGACGCGAGGTGGCCGGACGCCTGGAGTTTGATTCTGACGTCGATACGCCGATGGATGTAACGGTGCAATACGGTGAGTCGGAGATGGAGGCGCTCTCCGATCCTTACCTGGGCGTTGACCCGGTCCACGTGGCTGCGAATGGCACAGCCTACGGCCCCAAGAGCGCCTTCCGCTATGCGCTGGTGCGCTTTGTGGGCGGCCGGCAGATGAACTTCAAGGCCATCCGGCTGGACGGGATCGCCTATCCGGTGAACTACCAGGGCTACTTCGACTCCTCCGACAAGCAGTTGAACCTGATGTGGGCGATCGGCGCCTACACCGCGCACCTGTGCATGCAGGACGACATCTGGGACGGACCCAAGCGCGATCGCGGCCGCTGGATGGCCGACCTTGACGTGAGCGGACGCACCATCGAGGACGCCTTCGGCGGCAACTTCCTGATGGATGACACGCTCGATCATCTGCTGGGAACCAATCCCGTACGCAGCGATGTCAATGGCATCCCGGGATACTCCGCCTTCTGGCTGACCGGCGAGAAGGAGTATTTTCTGCATACAGGCTCGATGAAGCAGTTGCAGCAGACCCATGCCCGCATGGTGCAACTGCTGAACTACATGGAGCTGGAGATGAACCGCCGCAACCTGTTTACGGACAAGAACCACGCGTGGACCTTTGTGGACTGGTCTCCGGAGCTGAGCGGAGATACGCCGTTGACCCGGATGGCGACCCAGTTCGAGTTCTATGCGGCGTTCAAGGATGGAGCCTATCTGCTGCGGCAGTTGAATGACGATGCCAATGCGCGGAAGTTTGCGGCGGAGGCGCAGAAGCTGAAGACGGCCGCTCAGCAGTATCTGCAGGACTCATCGGGATCCTACGGGGACCGGTGGCAGACCAACGCCTATGCGGTGCTCTCCGGCGTGGCGGACCCCGCGCAGTATCCGGCGATCTGGAAGGACGCTCTTTCCACCGTAGGACACATCAAGTACAACCCCTTTATCATTACGCCCTATTACAACTACTACGTGGTGAGCGCCATGGCGAAGATGGGACATCGGCAGTCGGCGCTGAACTGGATACGCCAGTACTGGGGCGGCATGACCCAGGAGGGAGCGACGAGCTTCTGGGAGGGGTATGATCCTGCGTGGTACAAGGGCGTTGACTTTCATGCATCCCTGCAAGCGGATAACATGTCCGGTTACCGGGTGAGCCTGGCGCACGGCTGGTCCAGCGGCGTGACGCCCTGGCTGATGGAGCAGGTGATCGGCATCAAGGCCACCGGGCCGGGATTCTCCACGGTCAACATCCGTCCGGACCTGCTCGATCTCTCCTGGGCCAAGGGTGGAGAGCCGACGCCGCGCGGGATGCTGAAGGTGAGCATCCACAAGCAGGATGGTTATACCACGGAGGTGGATCTTCCTGCGGCGACCACGGCGACGGTCTCTGTACCGGTTTCAGGGGCGACCTCCCAGGTGGACGTGAATGGCAAGCCCATGAGCGTGCGCTCCGCGGAGGGCGGCGCGAGAGCGGTGCTGGTTTTGAGCGCTTCCGGTCAATATGTGATCCACAGCCGATGAAGCGGCTGAGGGAGGAGAGATCGCTTCGCGACCCCGGAAGTAGACGGACGGATGGTGGACCAGGAGTGCCGCGCGCGTCAGCAGCACAAGCTGACGGCGGAGAGCAGGCATCGGGAGAGCGAGCCTTGGGGAGAGCGAGCATCGAAGGAGCGTTACCCACTCGCTTCGGCGTCGCCATTCGCACACGCAGCATCAGCCTTCCGTGGAGCGTGTCAACTCCGAGTAAGCCTGAATCGATGCGTGAACCATACCCGAACGCGACCCCTCCTGCCGAAGCCAACTACCTCACCGACAAGTTATCGAATTGAGCGCGATTCCACCCCGTTCCAATCCCGACCATTCCATGGGTGTGGGCGCTATCGGTTACGGAGGCCAGCCGTCTCCCGTCCAATGACGCCGAGATTTGATTACCCTGGAATGCAAGTACCAAAGCATGCCATCTCCGGGTATCCATAGCCAACACGCCTTGCGCCAGAGAGACCACTGACGCTTTGTATGCAGTGCGAAGCAGCGCCCAGTGTCCGGTGGCATCGAGTTTGAAAACATATCCACTCGGATACTTGGCCTTTTTATCGGCGAAGACATTGGCGGAGTCGATGCGGCCCAGCAACCGGATCTCCCCCTGCCCAAGAAATCGCACCTTGGAGCTCAGGCGATAATCTGTCCATTCCTCGTCTCCCGCCAGGGTCCAGGGATCGGGTCTTCCGCCCCAGGGAATCGGCTTCTCGGTGATAACCTGTTCCAGGCAATCGCCCCTGCCCTGCAGACATGGCAGAACTTCAAAGGCGCCATCCTGGTCCGACAAGTACGGCGCAGTGCCGCGCAGGGGTACACGGTTGAAGTCGGCGCGCCACGGAAATGGAAAATTCGCTGCTGGGGGCGGAGCTGCGTCTCCGCGGTGTTGCCCGGTGGTGGTTGTCAGCGAGTAGAGCGAGTCAGGGTCAAAAGTGTAAGCAAAGCTGCCATCCCGAGGCGCCACATCCGCAATGTGTTCGAAGGTTCGCACGCTGTTGGTCTCCCAAATGTGAACGGGATCCGCCATAAGCCCGCCTTGAATCTGAAAATGGACCGTCTGTGGGTTCTTTGCGCCGATCGTCTGCAAGATGACGCTCCAATCCTTCGTCTTTGGAGACATCAGCGTCACATAGTCTCCCTTTTCCGGCAGGTAACCGCAGGAAGAGCGAAGATAGAGCCATCCGGGTTGCGCGAACTGAGTCGTATGGGCAGTCGCCCAGATCGCTCCCTGCACCCTGTAGCTTCCGGACCATGGCGTATTGGCATACATCAGGCCAGAGTTGGGAGCGGCCAGAATGTCATAGTAGGAGGTGACGGGACTCCAGATCTCCGTTGCTGTAAAGCCGCCTTTGAGATAATTGTCGTTGTACAGTTGGGCGAGTTCCCTGCCTCCAGTCTCCCAGTCGCGAGAGTGGATCTGCGACGCGCTGGACGCGGGCTGATCTTCACTGGACCAAATCGGCTGCCGGATCAAGCGTGCGGCCGGGGGAGTGGTAACCTCGCCATGGATGCGTGGATAGTGCATGGTTACCACGGCGACAGAGGCGTCAAGCGCCGGATCCTCTTTCATGGCGCTCAAGATCTTCCATTGGCCCTCACTGGTTGTTTCATCGCAACAGACGATCTCCGTGGCGACCTGCTCCCGGTCCAGAGCCTTACGCAACGCCTTCACATAGCCGCCATCAAAGGGAGTTTCATTTCTGACGCCAGTGTAGGCGATATCCAGGCCATACGTTGTATGAGCGCCTTGCAAAAATCCAGCCATGTACTCGGCGGTCTTTGGGGAATAGAACGTTCTCACCCATCCCGGAGCACCCCAGGCCAGCGAGTCCAGCACAATGTGAGGATTGCGCTTGCGCGCCTCCTGCATCAGCCACCACTCATACCCCCGGTGAAAGTTCCTATCCGTGGGAGAGCGGGCATAGCTGGGTTCCGATCCGTCGGTTGAGTTTGCATCCGCGCCTATCTCGACCTTCAAATGCTGGAGCGCAGCTCCATAATCCGGCTTGAAGAGATAATTCAGAATCTGGCTTCGTTGCGGTTCCGGATAATCAACGAGCAGGCGTGAAGACGCGCCGGCGCTCACAGCGCCGATGCCATAAAACACCTGGCCTTTGGCGCGTCCATCCAAAACGACAGAGGCATCTTGATCCTGCGCGTTTGCCAAGCCGCACCCAAGCAGTACCAAGCTGAGCCCTATGCGGAACGTTCTCTTCATGATGCGGCCCTCCAGCAACTTACCTTCGTTCTTTGCGCCAGAACTCCTCAATCTCTTCGAGCGTTCTTCCTTTTGTTTCAGGAACAAGCTTCCAGACCAGCACAAAAGTCAGCCCGCAGAGAAAGCTGTACAGACAAAACGCTCCGGTAGCGGTGACAGCGTGTAGCAGGGAAAGAAAGGTAAATGTCAAGGCACAACTGGCGATCCAGAGCGCCATGTTCGCAAGCGACATGGCCTTTCCACGGACATTCGTGGGTAGAAGCTCCGCCATCAGCGTCCAGGTGACCGGACCAAGTCCCACGGCGAATGCCGCCACGCAGAGCAGGATGGAGCCCAGCATGAAGAACGCCGGCGGCGTTCTCATCCTGAAGACGAGGCCCAGCAGGAGTTGGCAGATCGCCATGCCGCCACTGGAAAACATGAGCAACGCTCGGCGGCCAGAGCGCTCAATCAGCCAGAGCGCAAGCAGAGTAACCGCAAAGTTCACCAGGCCAATCATGGTGTTCATCCCAATCGCGGAGGAGTGGCCGTGGCAGCGGAACTCGCGCTCCCAGAGGAGCGAGCCGTAAAAAAGAACCGTGTTGATGCCAGTGATCTGTTGCAGAACCGCAAGGGCCATGATGAGATACAAAGGACGCCGCAGGGCCGGGGTGAACAGCTCCTCCAAGGTTCCAGCTTGATGGTGCAACGTTTCGTGGATCCGCCGCGCCTGCGCCTGCCCCTCTTCCACGCCTTCCATGCGCTCGAGCACGGCGCGCGCATCGCCTTCCCTCCCCTTTTCCATCAGCCAGCGTGGACTCTCCGGCGCCAGGAATAGGCCGGCGAAGAGCGCCAGCGCCGGAACTACGGCGACTGCGAACATCCACCGCCAGCTCGCCGCGCCGGAAAAGGACAGAGCCCAATTGGTGAAGTAGGCAAGCAGAATCCCGGTTACAATCGCCATTTGATTCAACGAAACCAAGCGCCCGCGAATATGCGCCGGGGCTACCTCCGCAATATAGAGAGGAGCAACCATGGAGGCGATGCCGATGGCGACTCCTCCAATCATCCGCGCCGCGCCAAATTCCGCGAAGGTTCGTGGCAGGGCGGCGGCCAGCGACGAAACTCCAAACAGCAAGGCGGAGATGGAGAGAACGCGCCGGCGCCCGTATCGGTCCGCAAGCCAGCCTGCTATTGCCGCGCCGGCAATGCATCCCATCAGCAGGAAGCTCACCGCCATCTCGGTCTGAAAGTCATTCAGGTGAAATTGCGCCCGCAGAAAGACGATTGCGCCGTTGATCACGGCGATGTCAAAACCGAAGAGCAGCCCGGCGATCGCCGCTACGCCGGAAACCAGCCAACAGTAAACCGCCTCCTGCAAGGTCTGTGAGGAACCTTGTCGCCGCCCGCCGGCAGGCGCTCCAGGAATGGAGACACTAGGCATGCGTCATCTCCCCAAGCTGGTCGGGAAGGCTCCAGTGAAGAATCTGCCGGCGCGCGTCAAAGTTGCTTGCATCCAGACCAATTACCTGCTGAAAGAGACTGCGCGCGTGATCCGAATCTCCCATCCCCAACACGGCAAAGGCTTCCAACATCAGGCTCTCCACCAGATTCCTCTTGGCCAGGTCGTCGTCGAAGAGCAGCAGATTCGGTAGTGACGTTGCAAAGTAGTCCACAACAGGTTTCTGCTTTCTCAGCGTCAGCGCGTAACTGCGCAGGCGATCCAACTCCGCGGCGGCCTCTTCGCTTTGGCCGAGTCTGCGCAGGGCAAGCGCCCGATAATAGCTGTGTACGGATGGAGTCGTAAGCGGCTTGGCCCCTGCAAGGTAGAACTCTCTGGCTCGATCCATCTCTCCACCTGCTTCGAGGGCCTGCCCCTGCCAGTAGTCAAGATGGCGCTCCAGGGTCAGCAGGTGTTTGCCCTCACCGAGGTTCTCCGGATAGACTCTGGCCCTCTTGAACGCCTCCAGCGCGGCTGCAAAGTCTCCAGCCTCGATCGCTCTGCATCCTAAAGCGAGATTGGTCTGCACCCACTGTCCGGAGACCAGCCCCTCGCCGCCTTCCCAAGGACTGAATTGCCGGCTCATCAGAACCTGCAGAGCTTTCTCGTGCCTACCCGTGAGATTGAGCAGCGCCACGTACTCGACGCTGAGATCGTCTCGCTCTGCGACCAACGGGAGATCCGATTCCAACGCGGCGAGGCGTTCTTCCGGAGCGTGTTGCAGGCGCTTTCGCAACTGATCAAACTCATAAAGCAGGCGCGGATCCGAACGGTTGCAAGCGATGGCTTTGCGGTAAACGGCCTGCGCTGCCTCCGGATCTTTTCGAATGTTGTACTCCGCAATTCCCAGGTTGCGCCAGGGGATGGAAAAACCGGGATCGGCCGCGACGGAAGCTCGCCAACACGCAACCGCTTCGGTGTAGCGTTTGCGGTCGTAGTAGAGATTCCCCAAATAGTAGTTGGCCTTTGCATCCTGTGAATCCCGCTCGATCGCGCGTTCGAGAATCACCATCTCCTCCAGACGCGATGGAAAGCAGTAGAGCGGCGAAGCCAGCGATGCCCTTCGCCAATAGATCTCCGCCTCCTGCGGCTCGCCTCTGCGCTCCGCAATCCATGCCAAGGTGTAAAAAGCCAAAGGATATTCCTTGCCCGTCTCCTTGACCACCTTTGCCAACCACTGCGAAGCTTCCTGATAGAGACCGGCGCCCGCATAGTCGTATGTAATATCGAGTGCTGTCTGGATGTCGTCATGGAGGATGGCTACAAGTTCTGGCCAGCCGGCGCCGGAAGGTATTTCGAGAAACATCGTTTCAGCGTGGGCAAAAAAATCCAACCGATCTTTGCCGAGCGTTGATTGCAGTTGGTAACGAGCTTCCTCATACCGGCCCAGATGACGCAAGACCGCGGATCGCAGATTGCAGGCTTTCAGGTTTTCGTGGTCACCCCGCAGACACTCGTCCAGATGGGCAAGAGCCAGCTTGAAATCAGCTCTCGTCGCGGCCAGCTTGGCCAGTTCATAGTATCCGGCGTTGTGCCATGCCTCATTCCAGGTTGCTTTGTAGAATGCGTCATAGGCTTCCGCGGGGCGCTGCTGCCAGGCTAACGCAAGCCCAAGATTGAAGAAGGGCTCTCCATCCCTGGGATTCGGATTCAGGCGGGTAAGGCGCGCAATGCTCTTGCGGAAAAGTTCCTCCGCGCGACGGAACTCTCCTCTGCGCAGCGCAATCAGGCCCAGCGCATGATTCACCCGCGCATCCCCCGGATCCCGCCGCAGCGCCTCTTCCCAGTAGGCCTCTGGAGAACGCGTCGCATGGCGGTATTGTTCCAGATGAAGTCCGGTAAGATACAACTCGTCCACGGAAGAGATCTCTTGCGGCGATGGTGGCTCTGTGGCCGCCTCTGGCAGTTCGACTGAGGTTTTCTCTTCAGGTGCATACTCCAGGAACAGATTTCCGTTTGTGTCTCGCAGCTCAAAACGAAGCTCGCTCAACTTCCGTTCCGTGTGGAACTCTCCGATCCATGGCTTGCCGGGCACGATTTCAATATCCGCGGTAAAGACCATCCTCTCCGAATGGAGCACCATCACCCTGCATTCAGCCATGCGCTCGGGGGCGCAGACTCCCAAACGGGTGTTTGCTCCCAACTTCTCTACGCTCAGGGCCGCATGAAGGTTGGCGCAAACCACAGGGCCGATCTTTTGAATCGGATACC
This sequence comes from Acidobacteriota bacterium, assembly GCA_021819585.1. Taxonomy (GTDB): domain Bacteria; phylum Acidobacteriota; class Terriglobia; order Terriglobales; family Acidobacteriaceae; genus Granulicella. Next base: position 2,773 of record JAKAQS010000001.1, on the reverse strand, counting down.
AGAATTGGCTGAAGATCCTGGTCTCATAGGGTGCAAGCCATGAAAAATCCGGCTGGTTATCCGTATAGACGCCCGCCATCAACTCCACATATGGACCGTCTTCGTCCGTGAGGTTTCGATCCCAGGCATGGCCGAAGTCACCGCTTCCCCAGGTCCACAGCTTTTTCCCGGGAGCGATGTGACGGTCGGCAACATGGACAAACCCCGCCTCTTTCTCGTGATCGTAGCCGCCGAAAAAGTCGAAGTTGGAGGCTGTAACCATATAAGAAGTTGGTACAGGGATGTTTTTGTACCAACGGAGATCGGCCCCCTCCGTATAATCCACCCCGTAATAGAAGCTCCTGGCCACGGGAAAGGACGAGACCGCACGTTTGGCATGGTCGGCGACAAAGTGAACATCGGGAGGGAAAAATGCCTGGTATCGGTCGTGTACCCGTACCGCGACGTTGGCCCACCACAAAAACGTCTGGGAGAACGGAGTCCGGTTATAGAGCCGCACCTTCGCCTCCACCAGCGAGCGGTTCGGATGCAGACAGATTCCCACCATGCCTTTCATGCGCAGCATGGGATCATGCTCGCTGAGCCATGCGGTTACGCTGCCATCCTCGGAGTGTTCGACGGCTGCGTGGACAGGCATAAAGGTGGAAGGGCGGTGGTGTTGCGGCCAGTTAAACTCCACGCCCCCAGAGATCCAGGGTCCCAGCAGCCCGACCAGCGCCGGTTTGATCACATTCTGGCGATAGAAGAAGTCGTAGCCATTCGTCTTGTCCTGCCCAACATGAATGCGGCCGCCAATCTCCGGGAGAATCATGAGGCGCACATATTCATTTTCGAGATAGATGGCCCGATAGCTCCGTTCCGATCTCTCCTTGGCGATCCGGTCCGTGAAGGCATTGGGGTAAACCTTGCCGCTGCTACCCTGATAGACCCTCCTTTCCAGGAACATCGGATTCGGATCCGCAGGATCTGCTGCGTATGTCGGCAGTGTAATCGTCTCTTCCCACACTCTGACCGGTTGCATCATGTCTTTCATGCCACTCACTCCGCGCGCCCCCCCCAAACGCCGCATGTCCTGGCTCAGTGGGTTCGCAGCTCGTATATCGTGTACGTTCACGTATTATTTATATCAGGAGAACTCCGCGGCGGGTGAAGATTCCGCCAATGTTCCGCGGCCGGAGCGGGGGGGGGCCAAACCACCCCGCATCGTGATTCCTGTCGCTTCACTTAACGCACTCCTGTCTTGATTGCCCGCCACCGGCCACTCTGCCTGTTACTCTCTAATTGCTGCCATGACAAGCGCGAAGACCTTGCAGAGATCCAAGCCGGGACAGCAAGTTGGCATCAAAGACATTGCCGCGAACCTGGGCGTTTCCATCGGCACCGTCGATCGGGCCCTCCACGGGCGCCCTGGAGTGAATCCCCTAACCCGCGACCGAGTTCTGAAAATGGCCGCGAAACTAGGTTACCGTCCAAACGTAGCGGCCCGCTTTCTCAAGTTGAATCGCACTCTTCGCGTCGCTGTGCTCCTCCCGGCAGAGATCGCGACCTTCTTCCAGCCGCTGCGCGAGGGGATTCGCGCCGGGGCCTCCGTCTGGCCCGATACGGGTCTGGAGATGCATTTTGAGGACTATACCCGCTTCGGTTCCGGCGATGTTGCCATGCTGCAAAACTCGATCGGGAAACACTACGACGGCATCGTATGCGCACCCAGCGACGCCGGAGCAGCCACGCCTCTCATCAACCAACTACAGCACGAGGGTACTGCCGTGGTGTGTGTGGCCACGGACGCAGTGCGCAGCGAGCGGCTTGCGTCCATTGCCATTGACGGTTATGTCAGCGGCTCGCTGGCGGCAGAGCTGCTCCGTTATGCGTTGCCGCCGTCCGCCACAGTAGGCATCTTTACCGGTGACCTGCGGGTATTCGACCACTCCGAAAAATTGCGAGGATACGCCGCAAGCCTGGCGCTGCTGGCGCCGCATCTGCGTCTTTTGCCGGTTGTGGAAAGCCACGATGATCCGGCTCAAGCCTACTCTATGGCCCGGAAGATGCTGGCCGAACACCGAACCATGCAAGGGCTATACATCAGTACGGCGAACAGTCTGCCCGTGCTGCGTGCGATCCGGGAAGCCGGACGGCTGGACTCCGTTCGCATCGTGGTCACCGATCTGTTCCCCGAGTTGGTCGCGGAGATGGAAAACGGCTACGTCATGGCTTCACTCTACCAACGACCATTCACCCAAGGGAGGATCGCGATTCAATCGTTGCTGCGATATCTGCGTGATAACGTCCGGCCGGCCCGCATCACCAAGCTGGCGCCTAATCTGGTGATGCGAGCGAATCTGTCGATCTTCTCCAGATATGTAGAGGATCCCGGCTCGATCCCTGGATGAAAACTGTCGGTCGGATAGGGAGCGAACTTCCTCGGCCGGTAGGGGGCCCGGAGAGTTTCCGCGGCTCATAGCCCCCCAAGATCTGTGTATCCGTCAGAACTTCCGGGAATATTCGCTACCCCGGCCCCGCCCCTGCCAGCCTCTCCAGGTAGGCATGTTTCTTCCTCCTCCTGCTGCCGGCGGGTCTCTATTTTTCCAATCTCGAGACCGGCCTGAGCGTGACTGGGGCTGCGCGTGACAGGGCGCGTGACTGGGGCTGTTGACGCTCATTAGAAGTGTCCCCTGGCACGCTCAATAGAAATGTCCCCATTTACTAGCCTCCGAAAGAGGAGGAGGCAGAATGGGGCGAACGGGAATGAGCGACAAGGAAGTGCATCGCATTG
>JAKAQS010000338.1 GCA_021819585.1 Acidobacteriota bacterium | reverse complement strand
TCTAACCGCAATAAGCCGCGCCCGCACGGAAGAGTCCGCCGTGCTCAACAGCGCGTTCATCCGTGCAACCCAAGGGGAACTGGACATGGTCAAGACCAAAGTTCAAGTCACCGGTGCAAAAGAAGCGCAAACCGCTCCCCATACTTGACGGGCACAACCCAGAAAGGCGAATCTCTGTAAACGGAGAGTGTAGCAAGTGTTCCTCAGGAAAGAAACTCCCCCTCAACGTCCCAATCATCCGGGAATCGTCATCCTTCCTGCCATCCTCTTCAAGGAGAAACCCTTGGATCTCGACATTCGGCAAACCGGCGCCATCTGTGCTCTTCGCATCAAAGGCCCGTTCAAGTCCTCCAATACCTCCGAGTTCGACTCTGCCCTGGATCAAGCCATCGCCGGCCAATGTCTCTATCTGATTCTCGATTTGGAACAGATGAACTACATCGACTCCTCCGGCATCGGCGCCATCGTAGGCGCTCTGCGACGCACGCGCCAGGTCGGGGGCGACACCAAGCTCGTCAATCCGTCGGCCTTCGCCACCAAGACCTTCAAGATGGTCGGCATCCTTAATCTCTTCACGATCTTCCCCAGCGAAGATGAAGCCGTCGCCGCCTGCCGCCCAACCTGATCCCTGATCCAGGCAAAGGAAGCCAGCCAGGAAAACCGGCATGGAAAACAGTCCAAACCGGCGGGCATGGAAGACAGGCCGAGAGGGTCTGCATCGAGGACAGGCCGAAAAGGCAGGCATCGTAAGGTGCGCAAAGAAAAAGTGTGACCGTCGAAACGGTCACACCCTTGGAAACTCACTCGCCCATTGGGGCGGTTTCATCCGCTGCAGAATGACAAAACGCGTGGAGCCGACGAACGGACTTGAACCGTTGACCTGCTGATTACGAATCAGCTGCTCTACCAACTGAGCTACGTCGGCCAACTCCTTCGTCATTCTATCGGCAATCATCGTTACGGCAAAATCTTCGTCCTCTTCCGCCAGGCCGAATTCTCTCTCTTTGGGGCGCTTCCAGAAACTCTCTTTATCTCTCCGTGGCGGCCATTCAGTGTCCGCCCAGAACACCCTTTCAGACAATTTCTCCCACGTTATCCACAACGCAAAAGGGCCGCCCGGCAACAGGGCGACCCTTTCTACTATGGGAGGCAGCTCCAACGGAGGCAAAGCCATCGGAACTCTCTGGTGCAAGACTATGTTCGACCTTCTGCCCTGTCAAGAAAGTTTTCCATCTTTTCTCATCTATCGCAAAATCAATCATTTACAGACTTTTATACCGTGCGATCCGGTTTTTCTGCGGGTTTCTTCGGTCCGCCTTTCCCACCCAAACCCGGCACCCTGGCGCACCTCATCCTCCCCCCTGTTTCTCCTGCAGGGGAGAAGGTTGGAAGCGCTCCAGTCCCAGGAACCGGGTTCAGCCCAAGCTGCAAGCGCAAACAGGCATCCGCCATGCATTGGATAGCCGGCGGGCGAAGCCATCGCCTTCCGCGAGACTTCCGGCACCCAATTCAACACTCCGCTCGGCCCCCTTTGTTGGCGTCTTCTCGCCGCTCCGGCGGATCGAAGATCGCAGGCTTGTTCTGCGGAGCGAGGTGGAGGCTCAGAAACTCCATCTCCACCGCCGGAGGCTTGCCCCGCAACACCCTGTACCCCGCCCGCCCAAAGCCCAGAAACAGCCCCAGCAGCACCGCCGCCGCGCCCCGCACGCCGGAGAGGATCGCGATATTCTCCAGCAGCGTAAACGCCTGTGCGGCCACCACCTTGAAGGGAGGATGAGCATCCTGGTTGAAGGCCAGCTCACTCAGATGAATCCCCTTCACCATCTGCTCGGCCTCCGCTGCGGAAAAGCCTCCCGTCGCCAACGCCACCAGCATCCCCTGCTGCCGCAGCCGGGCGTTGCTCTTCAACTCCGGCGTCTCGGCCGCAATCGTCTTCGCCGCGCGCTTCGCAATCGTCGGCGTCGGAAACAGGACCAGGGTCAACGTCTCCTTGCCACGCGCATCGTCGTATCGGACCGTCACCACCTCCGGTTCCATCGTCCAGTCCAGCGACCCCGGCGGCAACACGCCGCCCTCGGCGGCATAGCTCACCGGCCCCAGCGCGTAACGCAGGCTACCCGCAACCAGCCCTCCGGCGGGCGGCAGCGTCGGCAGCACCGGCACAACCGCCGCGCTGCCAAAGACCTTCGGCATCGCCTCCAGCAGAGGCGTCAGTGCCTGCGCGTCCTCCTCCGGCGTCCCTTGGCTGAACCTCGCCAGCAGCAGCGTCTTGCCCACCATGGAGAGCACCACCGCGCCTCCCTGCGCACCAGCTCCAGCCGTCTGGTAGGCCTCCAACCCCTTGCCCACGGTCAGCCCGGTCAGCCACCACCCCAAGGCCGCTCTTGCCTTCCCTGATCCCGTCTCTCCGCCTTGCTCTCCTCCCGGCACACCGTTCTCCGCAGCCAGTTCCACCTCTTCCACCAGCGTAAAGGCACTGTAGGCCCCAGTTCGATCTCCAAACTCCAGGGCCTCCACCTGCACCGTGTTCCCCCCGCGCACATAATCGGCCAACTTCGACCGCCGTTCCCCGCACTCGGAGAGCGCCTGTGGACTCAGAGATGCCAATGCAGAAGGCAACACCGCGACCGAGCCGGAGGTCCGCACCCAGCCGCCAAACTGGGCCGGCAGCAGAGCGGCCTCCGGCTCTGTAATCGTGATTTGGGCCAGCGCCGTAGAGCCGACTACCCAGGCCACTCCCATGACGCCGGCAAGGCCGATGAGCCCCGCCCGCAGCACTGCAAACCTCACCATTCGCCTTGCCCTCAAACCCATACTCATACAGCGCACAGACTACACCAAGCTGGCCCAGGCAAGCCTGCGCCGCTTT
>JAKAQS010000337.1 GCA_021819585.1 Acidobacteriota bacterium | reverse complement strand
CAGGAAAGGGAACCAATAAGCAATGTCACAGAAGAACAAGCTCAAGCTCGGAATACCCAAGGGCAGCCTGCAGGACGCAACCGTCGCCCTGTTCGAGCGCGCCGGGTGGCGCATCTACGCCAGCGGCCGCAGCTACTTTCCCTCCATCGACGATCCAGAGATCGAGTGCATGCTGGTCCGCGCTCAGGAGATGGCCCGCTACGTCGAGCACGGCGCCCTGGATGCCGGCCTCACCGGCAATGACTGGATCCTGGAGAATCAGTCCCAGGTGCAGCGCGTCTCCTCGCTGACCTACTCCAAGCAGTCCCGGGTTCCGGTGCGCTGGGTTCTGGCCGTCCCCGAGGACTCACCGTTCTTCAAGCCGGAAGATCTCGCCGGGAAGACCATCGCCACCGAGCTGGTGGAGTACACCAAGCGCTACTTCGCCTCCAGAAACATACCCGTCCAGGTGGAGTTCAGTTGGGGCGCCACCGAGGTCAAGCCCCCTACCCTCGCCGACGCCATCGTGGAGGTCACCGAAACCGGCAGCTCGCTGCGCGCCAATCGCCTCCGCATTATCGAAACCCTCATGGAGTCGGAGACGCAGCTCATCGCCAATCAGGACTCCTGGAAGGACTCCTGGAAGCGCTCCAAGATCGAAACTCTCTCGCTCATGCTCAACGGAGCCATGGATGCGCAAAACCAGGTCGGCCTGATGCTCAACGTGCGCAAGATCCATCTGGATGCTGTCCTCGGCGTCCTGCCCGCGCTCAACTCGCCTACCATCTCGCATCTTCGCGATGAGGAATGGGTCGCGCTGAACACCATCCTGGAGAGCCATCGGGTACGCGACGTGATCCCCAGGCTCAAGGCGGCAGGTGGAACCGGAATCGTCGAGTACGCCCTCAGTAAAGTCGTCTTATAGCCAGGCGGCTCGGCCCGCATCGTCCCGGAAAGAAGGTTCAGGAAACATCATGAAGATCTTGAAGACGTTCGGCGATGGCGCATCGGCTGCGGAGGCTGTCCTTCAGCAGCTTGAGCGGAGAGGCGCCGTCAATACCGCCCGGGTTGAACCGGTCGTACGCAACATTCTGGACAAAGTGCGCAGCGCGGGAGACTCCGCGCTGCGCTCCTTTGCCGCCGAATTCGATGGCATCTGCGTTGATCAGCCTTTACTGGTGAGCCGGGAGGAGATGCAAGAGGCGTGGGAGACAACCAGCGAGGAGCTGCGCGCCGCCATGCGGCTGGCCCAGGCCAACATTCGCGCCTTTGCGGAAAAGCAGCTCCCCCACGGTTGGAGCCTTCGCCCCAGCGAAGGCATGGAGGTCGGCCAGATCGTTCGCCCCCTGCAATCGGTCGGCTGCTACGTCCCCGGCGGCCGCTATCCCCTTCCCTCCACGCTGCTGATGACCGCAACGCCGGCTCAGGTCGCCGGCGTGGAACGCATCGCCGTCTGTTCTCCCAAACCGGCGCGAGAGACCATGGCCGCAGCGTATCTTGCAGGCATCATCGAGTTCTACCGCGTCGGCGGGGCGCAGGCCATCGCCGCCCTTGCCTACGGCACAGAGACCATCGCGCCGGTGGACAGGATCGTCGGTCCGGGCAATCTCTATGTCACCGCGGCCAAGCTGGCTGTCTCTCACCACACCGGCATCGACATGCCCGCCGGTCCCACCGAGATCATCGTCACCAGCGAAGCCGGAGACGCCACCGGGATCGCCGCCGATCTTGTCGCACAGGCCGAGCACGATCCCGAAGCCCTCGCCATCCTCATCACCAGCCAGCCGGACCTGGCCGAGGAGGTCGTGCTGGAGGTCAAGCGCCAGTCGCAGAACAACCCCCTCGCCCTTCAGTCCCTCGCCCAGCAGGGCTTCGCCTTCCTCACCAGGACTCCCGAGGCGGCGCATGCGCTCACCAACCGCCTGGCTCCGGAGCATCTCAGCGTCGATACCGGGGCCGACCTCCGCTGGGTGAAGAACGCTGGCTCGGTCTTCATCGGCCATCACACCCCGCAGTCCATGGGCGACTACGTCAGCGGCCCCAATCACGTGTTGCCCACCGGACGTAACGGCCGCATCCGCGGCGGACTGAGCGTTCTGGACTTCGTCAAGATCATCACCGTCCAGCACTACACCCTGGAAGCGCTGCGGGAGATCGGCCCCCACACCATCGCGCTCGCTGAGGCCGAAGGGCTCAAGGGACACGCCGAGAGCGTGCGGGTGAGGATGCGATGAGCGCCACTGGTCAACAGCCCAAAGCTCCGCAGCCGCGCCCCGCCGTGCTGGCCATGCCGGAGTACCACCCACCCCTGGCCGGCCGCAGCGCCCTGCGCCTGGACTTCAATGAGAACACCTTCAGCCCCAGCCCCGCCGTGCTGCGCCGCCTGCGCCAGATCACCGCCGAAGAGCTCACCATCTACCCGGAGCGCGAGCCGGTGGAGCGCGTCGTCGCAGAGCACCTTGGCCTCCAGCCCGATCAACTCATCCTGACCAACGGAGTCGATGAGGCCATTCATTTAATTTCCTGCGCCTTTCTGGATGAAGGCGATGAGGCCGTCATCTGCACCCCGACCTTCTTCATGTATGACGTCTCCATCAGCCTCATGACCTCAGCACTGCGGCGCGTGCAGACTGATGACACCCTCCGCTTTCCCTTCGAACGCTTCCTCGCCGCCATTACCCCCAGGACGCGGCTGATCGTCCTCGCCTCACCCAACAACCCCACCGGAGCCACCATCCGCCGCGAACACCTGCTGGCCATCGCAGCAGCCGCTCCGCAGGCCCTGCTCCTGGTCGATGAGGCCTACTTCCACTTCCACGGCGAGACCAGCCTCGCCGACCTCGCCACCACGCCCAACCTCATGGTCGCGCGCACCTTCTCCAAGGCCTATG
>JAKAQS010000089.1 GCA_021819585.1 Acidobacteriota bacterium | reverse complement strand
CAGAACAGTCTAGAAGTGGTACGCCACACCCAGGGATGGAGTCATCAGCACATAATAACGGTTCGTTTGGGTAAGTCCAGCCGGATTTCCCAACGTCGGAGTGCGCTGTGCGAAGGCGCGATACTCGACCCGGAGATCCCAACTCGGGCTCAGCTCATAGGCCAATCCGCCACCAAAGATAAACCCTGGCTGCGTGCTCATCTTGAAATCCAGATTGGTGGTCTCATAGTTCAGAATCGGAATATAGAACTCGACGCCGATACCGGCATCTATGAACGGGTTATACCGCTTGTAGGCGCGCGTATAGACGTAGGCGGCGCTGGCCTCCTCGGCACGCACCTGCGACCGGGTGTTGGGCTCGGCGATCGCAAAGTACTTCAGCGAGTTCTGAAAGTAGGAGTAGTTCAGCTCCACTTCGCTGCGCGGCGTCAACATATAACGGTAGCTGGCCAGGATGCCCCCAGTGGATGTGGTGGTCATCGGATGAATATCCAGACCGTAGACCGCGGGCGCGTATACCCCGAACAAGCTAATGCTGGCGTCCTGCCGGCTCTCCTGCGCGTGTCCCACAGCGGCTGTGCACAAACCCACCAGTGCAGCTAGCAACATCATCTTCTTCATGCTTGACGAAATCCCTTCGCATGCTCACCGCCGGCTAAGACACCTCTGCGATCATCCAGCCGGTAAACGCGGCGCGCTTTTCTCCTAATTGTACCTGCACCGGACGCCATCCTGCGCGTCCCTCTCGATTCCCGACCCTCGTTCTTGTTGGAATCTCTGAATAGACGTTTCAGGACGCATCCCGGTATCGCCTCCAGACCTCCGAGGCTCACTTTTTTCCGTTCTCCCCCAGCTCCTCGGCGTTACCCGCATCCGCGCCTTGTCCGACGCATCGGCTGCAGAGCGCGAGACGAGCCCGCCCTGGCCCTGGAAGGCCAAGTCCGGCCCTGTCCAGCCTTTTGGAGCACTCTCTTGCGCAACCGGAGACACCGCTGTGCGCCACTGGCTCGCGCCCATCACCACCGGCAGGCCGCTACCCTCTCCCTTCCATCACAAAGCAGAAGGGGTCGCCGTGCTCTTGCGCATGGGCCTGCACCACGCCCAGAAACTCTCTGGCGGCATGCGATAGCGCCGCTCCCCGGCGATGGACCAGGCGCAACTTGCGCTCAATCTGCAGCTCCGGAACCTCCACGGCGACCAGCGTTCCAGCCTCCAGTTCCCCCTCCACCGTCAGCCGCGGCACCATCGCCACCCCATTGCCACGCTGGACGAATCGCTTGATCGCCTCCAGAGAAGGCAGCTCCACCTCCATCTGCAAAGGAATGTTGCGCCGCTGAAAGGTCTCAATCACTCTCTGGCGCAGAGGCGACGGCACATTGTGGGCCACAAACGTTTCTTTCCCCAACCGGTTCAACGCCGCCTTGCCGGCCCGGGCCAGGGCGTGCCCCGGGCTCACTACACACATCAACTCATCGCGATAGACCACGGTCGAAATCACCTGCGGATCGGCCGGCCGGAAGCTCACCACCCCGATCTCGACGGCGCGCAACTGGACCTCATCGGCGATCCGGCTGGCCAGCGTCCGCTGCACCGCCACCTTGATCCGAGGATGCTTCTGGCGAAAGGCATCCAGCACCGGCAACAGATACAGGCAGGTGTACTCATTCGCGGCCAGATCCAGACGGCCCTGATGCAGCGAGCGCAGGTCCACCAGCGCCGCGCCTGCATCCTTGCGCAAGTTCAGCATTCTCTGCGCATACTCCAGCAGCACCTTGCCGGCATCGGTCGGCTGGCCTCCGGCCCGCTCCAGCAGCACCTCTCCCAGCTCCGCCTCCAGTTTGGCAACCACCTGGCTCACCGCCGACTGGGTCCGGTGCAGACGAGCCGCCGCCCGCGAGAAGCTCCTCTCCTCCGCGACCGCCAATAAGGTCTCAAGTTGAAATAAATCCATGTGTCCCCGATCCCACAACTGTCAGCGACCGCGATAGACATATTAGAATAATTAATATATCTAGCTATCAGCATAAGGGTACATTATGATTCTGTCCAGCAGGAAAGGCTTCTCTCCTATGCCCACCGACACTCAGATCGTGATCTTCGACACCACCTTGCGCGACGGCGAGCAGTCTCCCGGATGCACCATGCACCACGCGGAAAAGTTGCGCTTTGCCCATCAGTTGGCCTGTCTGGGCGTGGACATCATTGAAGCCGGCTTCGCCATCGCCTCGCACGGCGACTTCCACTCGGTGCAGGCCATCGCGCGCGAGGTCGGCGGCGCCGAGACAGCGCCCCGCATCGCCTCTCTAGCCCGCTGCAGGCGGGAAGACATTGAGGCCGCGGCGCGCGCCGTCCAACACGCCCGGAAGAACCGTATCCATGTCTTTCTGGCCAGCTCAGACCTGCATCTGGAGGCCAAGCTTCGGATCACCCGAGCCCAGGCTTTGGACAACGTGGGGACGGCGGTGCGTCTGGCCCGCGCCTTCGCCGATGACGTTGAATTTTCCACCGAGGACGGCACGCGCTCCGACCTTGAATTTCTAATTCGGATGATCGCCGTCGCCATCCAGGCCGGAGCCACCACCATCAACATCCCGGACACGGTGGGCTACACCACCCCGGCCGAGTACAAACAGCTCTTTGAGACCGTCCGCCGGCGGATCCCGGACAGCGATCGGATCATCTTCTCCACCCACTGCCACGATGATCTTGGCCTGGCCGTCGCCAACTCCCTCTCCGGCCTGGAGGGCGGAGCCCGCCAGGTGGAATGCACCATCAACGGCATTGGGGAGCGGGCCGGCAACGCCGCCCTGGAGGAGATTGTTGCGGCCATCGCCACCCGTCACGACCGTTACCCTTTCAAGACCAACATCGCCATGAATCAGCTCTACCCCACCTCGCGGATGCTGGGCGAGATCATCAGCTTTGGGGCTCCTCCCAACAAGGCTGTCGTGGGCAAGAACGCCTTCGCCCACGAGTCGGGGATTCACCAGCACGGCGTCCTCTCCAACCCCCTCACGTACGAGATCATGACCCCCGCTTCGGTCGGTTTCACCGGACAGAACATCGTGCTGGGCAAACACAGCGGCCGCCGCGCCCTCGAATATCGCCTGAGCGAGATGGGACACAAGCTGTCTCCGCAGGAGATTGAAGGCATCTACGAGCGCTTCATCGAACTCGCCGACCGCAAGAAGAACATCTACGACCAGGACATCATCGCGCTGCTGCAAGCCTCAGCCGGTGAAGAACTGGTCACCAACGTCCCCTGACCCGCCCCCGCTGCTGACCGGCTGCGCGCCGGCAACGGCGGAGGCGGTTTCCAGCAACAGAAGGTCTCCAACCCTCGCCGCAGGCTGCGGAGGAGGTGGGTTGGCCCGCCTCCCGCCGGCGTCATCCACGCCGTCACGCTCGAAGCACGCAAATCCTCTCGGAACGGATCGATCACGCATGAAGCTTAAAATCGCAATTCTGGCTGGTGACGGCATCGGCCCCGAAGTCACTCACGAGGCTGTCAACATCCTGCAGGCCGTGGCCGAGGCCGGCGGCCATGAGTTCACCTTCAGCGAAGCTCTTCTGGGCGGCGTCGCGATCACCGCCAGGGGCACGCCCCTGCCCCAGGAGACGATTGACATTGCCCTGGACTCGGAGGCCGTGTTGCTCGGCGCGGTGGGCGACAACAAGTTCAACCACCTCACACCGGACAAGCGGCCCGAGGCCGGCCTGCTGCGGATTCGCCAGCTTCTGGGCGGTTTCGCCAACCTGCGGCCTGCGGTCGCCTACCCCGCCCTGGCGGAGAACTCGCCGTTGCGCACCAATGTCACTCAAGGAGCAGACATCCTCTTCGTCCGTGAGCTTCTCGGCGGCCTTTACTTCAGCCAGCCTCGCTTCTGGAACAAGGAGACCGGCGAGGCGGTCAACACCATGCGCTACACCCGGGACGAGGTGGTTCGTGTAGCCCGCATCGCCTTCGAGCTGGCCGGCAAGCGGCGCAAGAAGCTCACCTCGGTGGACAAGGCCAACGTTCTGGAGTGCTCCCAGCTCTGGCGGGCCACAGTGGACTCGCTCAAGCCCGAGTACCCTGACATCACCGTCGAACATCAGTTGGTGGACTCCATGGCCATGCACCTGATGAACGTACCCCGGAACTTTGACGTGGTGCTCACCGAGAACCTCTTCGGGGATATCCTCTCCGACGAGAGCGGCATCATCACCGGATCCCTGGGCATGCTTCCCTCGGCCACCATCGGTGGACGCATCAATCTTTATGAGCCGGTTCACGGCAGCGCTCCCGACATCGCCGGCCTGGGCAAGGCCAACCCCCTGGGCGCCATCCTGACCGCGGCCATGGTTCTGCGCCACTCCGCCGGCCTGGAACAAGAGGCGGCCGCGGTCGAAGCCGCCGTCCAACAGGTCCTCGCCGCCGGTCACCGCACCGCCGACATCGCCGGCGGCAACGCCGCAGCCACCGTCAGCACCCAGCAGATGGGCAAGCTGGTCCACGCGGCTCTGGCTGAATCCATCGATCGCAGCCAGTCGCTGCACGCCGTCTGATTTTTCGTCCCTTGAGGGGACGCCACTGCTTCAGGATCGGCGTCCCTTCAACGCTGTCTGCCTGCCGCGGTGGTTGCCGCTCTGAGGGCCGTTCCAAACCTCCCGCAGAGCCCAACGCGCCGGGATCCACCTCGACTCTCTTCTCTATGCGCTTCACCTTCCATGCCGCGGTCGCTCTGCTGGTTCTTCCGGCGACCCAAATTCTTGCGCAGATTACCAGCTCGGACAAGTTGATCGCACCTCCGCCCCGCAACCCAGCGCTGCACCAGAGAATCCACCCCGCCGAGAACTCTTCCGGCGCGCTTCAGTGGCTGTGGGAATACACCCATCCAGCGCCCTTGGGTGAGGCTGCCAACCTGCGCGTCGACGCTCGCTTCCAGGCCTTTCTTCAAAGCGCCTTTCACCAGCCCCAGGCCATGTGGGGACCGCCCGGCTCGCAGGAGCCGCTTGCGGCCATCATTCCGCTCTTCCTTACCCAGTACGGCCAAGTCACAGCAGCGGACAACCGCTATATCGCCATGGACGGCTGCGTTCCCAACTTCTGCGCGGCCTCCGGCCTGCTCTGGATCGACCTCGGCCTCGCCCACCCCCTCGCGGTCTTCGCAGCGGTCAACTGGGATCCCAACGCCCACACTACCCAACAGCCCCAGGCCAACTACAACCTGTGGCTCTTCACCTCCCATCAAATCTCGCCGGATGCCCTGCCCTTCGCGCTCACCGAGGCCATCGCGCACTGGAACATCCATCTGGCCGCCTCCCACCGCATGGTCCCACACATCCAGCACGCGCTCCTGGTGGAACCGGACGGCCAACTCTTCCCTCTAAACCCTGACCGGATCGGCGCCAACGTGATCGCGCCCCAACCCGAAACCTCCACCTCCCAACCGAGCCCCACCCCCCCATCAGGCAGATAACGACCAACTATGAGCACATCGACTCCCCGCACCCTATTTGAGAAGGTTTGGCAGCAGCACGTGGTCACCGAGCCCGCCGGCGAACCCACCATCCTCTACATCGATCTCCAGCTTGTCCACGAGGTCACCAGCCCGCAGGCCTTCGAGGGGCTGCGCCTCAGCGGCCGTCCCCTGCGTCATCCCGAACGCCACGTCGCCACGGTCGACCACAACGTCCCCACCACCTCCATCGCCGACCGCCTGGTGATCGCCGACCAGATCGCCAACGCGCAGGTCGGGGCCCTGCGCAAGAACTGCGCGGACTTCGGCATCGAACTCTTCGATGTGCAGGATGCGGATCAGGGCATTGTGCATATGATCGGACCCGAGCTTGGCCTCACAAAGCCGGGCATGACGGTCGTCTGCGGCGACAGCCACACCAGCACCCACGGAGCCTTTGGCGCCCTGGCCTTTGGCATTGGCACCAGCGAGGTCGAGCATGTGATGGCCACCCAGACGCTCCCTCAATCCAAAGCCAAATCCTTCCTCATCCAGGTGGAAGGCGGACCCAACGGCTCTCTTCCCGCAGGCGTAACAGCCAAGGACATCATCCTGGACATCATTGGCCGCATCGGCACAGACGGCGCCACCGGCTGCGTCATCGAATACTCCGGCTCTGCCATCCGCGCTCTCTCCATGGAGGGCCGCATGACGGTCTGCAACATGAGCATTGAGGCCGGCGCCCGCGCCGGCATGATCGCCCCCGATGACACCACCTTCGCCTATCTCAACGGCCGCCGCTATGCCCCCAAGGGCGCAGCCTGGGATCAGGCCGTGGCCCATTGGCGATCACTGGCCACCGATCCCGGCGCCGCCTACGGCCGCGAGCTGCACATCGACGCCACCAGGCTGGCTCCCTCCGTCACCTGGGGAACCTCCCCGGGAATGGTCACCTCCATCGATTCCTCGGTTCCCACCCTCGATCAGGCGCGCAGTGAAGCGGACCAGAAGTCCTTCGCCCGCGCCTACGAGTACATGGGCATCCGGCCCGGAACGCCTATCCAGGAGATCAAGGTGGACGCCGTCTTCCTCGGCTCCTGCACCAACGGCCGCATTGAAGATCTGCGCGCCGCGGCCAAGGTCGTCAACGGCTATCACGTAGCCGGCGCCGTCCGCGCCATGGTCGTCCCGGGCTCCCAGGCGGTCAAGCGCCAGGCCGAGGCCGAAGGATTGGACCGCATCTTCAAGTCCGCCGGCTTCGAGTGGCGCGAGCCCGGCTGCTCCATGTGCCTGGGCATGAATCCCGACATTCTGTCTCCCGGAGAGCGCTGCGCCTCCACCTCCAATCGCAACTTCGAGGGGCGCCAGGGACGCGGAGGGCGCACCCACCTGCTCTCGCCCGCCATGGCCGCCGCCGCCGCTATCACCGGACACTTCACGGATGTCCGGAGCTGGAACTTCAAATCCTGAAGCGCCGGCGAAGCCCGGCGCAGGATTCAAGTCTTCACCCCACCAAGCCCCATTTGAACCCACAGAGAACTGAGAGCGAACATGCAACCCATCAACATCCTCACCTCAATAGCCGCGCCGCTGCCGCTGCCCAACATCGACACCGACCAGATCATCCCCAAGCAGTTCCTGAAGCGCATCGAGCGCACCGGCTATGAAGACTTCCTCTTCTACGACTGGCGCCGCATCCAGGACGGGCCCGATGCCGGCAAGCCCGACCCCACCTTCGTCCTCAACAAGCCTGAGTTCAGCGGCGCGCAGATCCTGCTCGCCGAGCGCAACTTCGGCTGCGGATCCTCCCGTGAGCACGCCGCCTGGGCCATCGCTCAGTTCGGCTTCCGCGCCGTCATCGCTCCCTCCTTCGCGGATATCTTCTTCTCCAACGCCGGCAAGAACGGCATCATCCTGGCCGCGCTCTCTGAAGCTGAGGTGCAGACCCTCATCGAGCGCTGCACCGCCAACCCCAAACACCGCATCACCGTCAACCTGGAGGCCCAGACCGTCAGTGATGAGCAAGGCTTCCAGGCCGGCTTCCCCATGGACCCGTTCCGCAAGCACTGCCTGCTGAACGGCCTGGACGACATCGGCCTGACCCTGCTGCATGAAGACAAACTCAACGCCTACGAGTCCCAGCGCCAGAATGCATTTTGGCTCGACCCGAAGCCGCTGAACGCTTGAACCCGGCCGGGATGGCGCTCTGCCGCCCGTCGCGGCGCCATCCCGGCAAACCCACACCGCCCCGAACCGGAGCGCCCGGAGTCACCGCCCCAAAAACCGCATCCCAGAGGCAACATGAACACCACCGGTAAAACCCACTCCAACGTCCTCACCGAAGGCCCCCACCGCGCTGGAGCCAGAGCCATGCTGCGCGGGGTCGGCTTCTCCCCGGAGGATCTGCGCAAGCCGATCGTCGGCATCGCCAACACCTGGACCGAAATCGGGCCCTGCAACTTCCACCTGCGCGAGATCGCTGAAGCCGTCAAGCAGGGCATCCGCGAAGCCGGCGGAACGCCCATGGAGTTCAATACCATCACCATCTCCGACGGCATCACCATGGGCACGGAGGGCATGAAGGCATCGCTGATCTCGCGCGAGGTCATCGCCGACTCCATTGAACTGGTCACGCGCGGCAACTCCTTTGACGGCCTGGTCTGCATCGCGGGCTGCGACAAGAACATGCCCGGAGCCATCATGGCCCTGGCCCGCCTGGACATCCCCGGCATGATGCTCTACGGCGGCTCCATCCAGCCCGGCCATCTCGTCATCGGTGAAGACGGAAAGCCCCTGTCCGGCAAATCTCCGGGCGCGGTCGGCAAACAGATCGACATCACCATTCAGACTGTCTTTGAGGCCATCGGCGCCCACGCCGCCGGAACCATCAATGATGCGCAACTGGAGGCCGTGGAGGCCTCCGCCTGTCCCGGACCCGGAGCCTGCGGCGGCCAGTTCACCGCCAACACCATGGCCATGGCAGGGGAGTTCCTGGGAATCTCGCCCATCCAGCTCACCGGCGTCCCGGCCATGAGCCCGGAGAAGAAGGAGGCTTCCCGGCAGGCCGGCAGCCTGGTCATGGATCTGGTGCGCAAGGGCCTGAAACCCTCCCAGATCATCACCCGGGAGTCTTTGGAAGATGCCGTCGCCGCGGTCTGCGCCTCCGGCGGCAGCACCAACGCCGTCCTGCATCTGATCGCCATCGCCAACGAATGCAACATCCCGCTCAGCGTCGACGACTTCGACCGCATCTCCCTGCGTACGCCTCTCATCTGCGATATGACCCCTGGCGGAAAGTATGTGGCCAAAGACTATCAGGACGCAGGCGGCAGCCGCCTGCTGGCCAAACGGCTGCTCGACAAGGGCCTGCTGCACGGCGAAACCCCCACTGTCACCGGCCAAACCCTGCGCGCAGAAGCTGCCCGCGCTCAGGAGACGCCCGGCCAGCAGGTGATTCACGACTGGTCCAACCCGCTCAAGAGCACCGGTGGGCTGGTCATTCTCAAGGGCAATCTCGCCCCCGAGGGTTGCGTGGTCAAGGTGGCCGGCCATGAGCGCCTGCATCACACCGGAACGGCCCGCGTCTTTGACAGCGAGGATGCCTGTTTTCAGGCTGTGGAAGCCGGCCGGATCCAGCCCAACGACGTCCTTGTCATCCGCTACGAGGGCCCTCGCGGCGGCCCCGGAATGCGCGAGATGCTGGCCGTCACCGCAGCCATCAAAGGCATCCCAGAGCTCTCCAAGACCGTCGCCCTGCTCACCGACGGCCGCTTCTCCGGCGCCACCCACGGCCTCATGGCCGGCCACGTCAGCCCGGAAGCACAACTCGGCGGACCCATCGCTGCCGTGCGTGAGGGGGACACGATCACCTTTGACATTCCCAACCGCAAGCTGAACCTGAACATCTCTGACGAAGAGATCGCCGCGCGCTTGCAGGACATCCAGCCGCCGGCCCTCCGCTACCAGCGAGGCATCTTCGCCAAATACGCCCACTCCGTGCGCAGCGCCAGCCAGGGCGCCGTCACCACGTGAGTTTGTTCTGGCCCCGAAAGCGAAGCGGCCGGCCAACCCCGCCGCGCCGTCGATCAGGAGCCCTAACCGCTAAAACCGAAGCCAGCATCACCCAACCAGCATCGCAAAGACCGCAAGACGATCCGCAACGGGCACCATCCACGGTCGGGCATCCTCGGATGGACTCGATCGAGAAACAGGAGAGAACGCCATGGCTGACAGCATCACCCCAAACCCCACCTTGACCGGCGCAGAGATTCTCTTGGCCACCCTGGCCGGCGAGGGCGTCACCACCGTCTTCGGTTACCCCGGCGGCGCCATCCTCCCTGTCTATGATGTTCTGCGCAAGTTCCCTAACCTGCATCACGTCCTGGTTCGGCATGAGCAGTCCGCAGCTCACATGGCGGACGGCTACGCCCGCGCCACAGGGCGCGTCGGCGTCTGCATGGCCACCTCTGGACCAGGCGCCACCAACCTGGTCACCGGCCTGGCCACGGCCATGATCGACAGCATTCCCATCGTCGCCATCACCGGCCAGGTCTCCTCCAAGGTTCTGGGAACGGACGCCTTCCAGGAGATCGACATCACCGGCATCACCCTGCCCATCACCAAGCACAACTTCCTGGTGACGCGCGCCGAAGAGATCGCCCCCGTCCTGCGCGAGGCGTTTCAGATCGCTCGCTCCGGCCGCCCCGGCCCGGTGCTGGTGGATATCACCAAGGACGCGCAACAGGCCGCGGCGGCGTTCGACTTTGAAGCCGCCAAGCCCCGTCCCTATCGGCCGCACCCCATGCTCCGCGCCGAGTCGTCCTCCATGCAGGAGGCCGTGACTCTCATCCGGCAGGCCAAAAGGCCGATCATCCTGGCCGGCCATGGAGTCGTCGAGTCCGGCGCCGAAAGACAGGTGCTGGCCCTGGCCGAGGCGCACCGGATTCCCATCGCCAGCACGCTGCTCGGTCTCGATGCCGTCCCCGCCGAGCATCCTCTCTGCCTGGGCATGATGGGGATGCACGGCGAGTCCTGGGTCAACAACGCCATCCAGCAGGCCGACCTTCTGTTGGCCTTCGGCATGCGCTTCGATGACCGGGTCACCGGCAACCTCACCAAGTACTCCCCCAACTCGAAGAAGATTCACGTGGAGATTGACCCTTCGGAGATCAACAAGAACGTCCGGGTGGATGTTGCCCTCATCGGCGACCTCAAAGAGGTGCTCAGCCTGCTGATGCCTCTGCTGGAGACCCACCCCCGGCCACTCGAATCGCATGGCTCGGAGTGGCTCAAGCAGATCAACGCCGGCAAAGGCAACGCCTCGGTGCGAGACATCATCAACCTGCCCGACAACGGCCATCTCTACGCCGCGCATGTCATCAACGACATCTGGCATGAGGCTGCCGCCGCAGGCCGCCTGGAGCAGACCATCATCGTCACCGACGTGGGCCAGCACCAGATGTGGGAGGCCCAGTACTTCAAGCACCACGCCCCTCGCTCTCTGATCACCTCCGGCGGCCTTGGAACCATGGGCTTCGCGCTTCCAGCAGCCATCGGCGCCAAGGTGGCCTGCCCGGAAAAAGACGTCTGGGTGATCGCCGGCGATGGCGGCTTCCAAATGACTGCTGCCGAGCTCTCCACCATCGTGCAGGAGGGGCTGGCCATCAACATCGCCGTGATCAACAACGGATTTCTGGGCATGGTCCGGCAGTGGCAGGAGACCATCTACGAAAAGAACTACGCCTCCAGCCCCATCCTTTCGCCCAACTTCGTCCTTCTGGCCGCGGCTCACGGCATCGCCGGAGCCACCGTCAAACAACGCGCCGACGTCATCCCCAACGCCAGGCTCGCCCGCACCAGCGGCAAGCCCTTCCTGATTGAATTCCAGGTGGAAAAAGAGGACGGAGTCTACCCGATGATCACTCCCGGAAGCGCTCTCCATGAGATGCTTCGCCGCCCGCAGCACGACCCCCTGATCGAGCTTCCTGAGGAGCCTTAGAGAAGCAAGCAGCCGGAGCGCAAAGCTCTGGCCCGCACCCACCTTGGCCTTCCCGACCCTTTGCCATCCAGCCGTCTTCACTCCGCTCTCTGAGGTTCTTTATGCTCCACACCTTCATTGCTCTGGTTCAAGACAGACCCGGCGTGCTGACCCGCGTCGCCAGCCTCTTTCGCCGCCTCAACATCAACATTGTGTCGTTGACCGTCGGCGAGAGTGAACGCGCGGAGACCTCGCGCATGACCATCGTCTGCGACGCCCACGAGAACGCGGCGGATCGCATCCGCGCCTCGCTCTACAAGCTGGAGACCACCATCAGCGTCGATGAGGTCAACCGCACGGATGCCGTGGTCCGCGAGCTTTGCCTGATCAAGGTTGCGGCCGGCCCCAGCCATCCCCACGGCCTCCACTCCCGCTCCCAGATCTTCGAGCTCTCGCAGGTCTTCCGCGCCCGCGTCGTCGATCTGGCGCCGGAGTCCATCATGCTGGAGATGACCGGATCGGCCAGCAAGATCGAAGGTCTGCTCCAGGTGCTCCGCGAGTCCGGCTACACCATTCTGGAAGTCTCCCGCACCGGACGGATGGCCATGCGGCGAGGCCACCACACCAGCCGCGTCCTCGAGGCCCTGGGCACCCGGCAAAGCCTTGATCTGCAAGAGTTCCCCACGCAAGACCCCGATGCCCTGCCCAGCGATGAGATACTCCCCGGAGCCTTTGAGGAGTAACCTCCAACCCCCCACCCTGCAACATCGAAACCGCCAATTCGCTACACTAACCACAAATCGGCACGAATTCGGCACAACTCGAAGGAAAGAAGATCCCCACATGGCAAAGACGTACCACGACGCAGACGCAGACCTCTCCCTGATCCAGGCAAAGAAGGTAGCCATCATCGGCTACGGCTCCCAGGGTCACGCCCACGCCCTCAACCTCAAGGACTCCGGCGTCGACGTCCGCGTAGGGCTTCGCCCCGGCTCTCCCAACGTCCGGAAGGCCGAACTGGCCGGCCTGATGGTCCAATCCGTCGCCGAAGTCTCCAAATGGGCTGACGTCATCATGAATCTGGTTCCTGACCAGACCGCGGCCAAGGTCTATCACGACGAGATCACGCCCAACATGAAGCCGAACGTCACCCTGATGTTTGCCCACGGCTTCAACATCCGCTTCCGCACCATCACCCCGCCCCCCACCGCCGATGTATCGCTGGTCGCTCCCAAGGCCCCCGGCCACCGCGTCCGTGAGATCTTCGCCGAAGGCGGCGGCGTCCCCGCTCTGGTCGCCGTCGAGCAGGATGCCAGCGGCACGGCCCTCGCCCTGGCGCTCTCCTACGCCAAGGGCATCGGCTGCACCCGCGCCGGCGTCCTCCAGACCACCTTTACTGAAGAGACCGAGACCGACCTCTTCGGCGAGCAGGCCGTCCTGTGCGGAGGCACGGCAGCCCTGGTCAAGGCCGGCTTTGAGGTGCTCACTGAGGCCGGCTACCAGCCCGAACTGGCCTACTTCGAGGTGCTGCATGAACTCAAGCTCATCGTGGACCTGATGTACCGCGGCGGCCTGGAGTACATGCGCTACTCGATCTCCGACACCGCCGAGTGGGGCGACTACATCGCCGGCCCCCGCATCGTCACCCCGGCCGTCAAGCAAGCCATGAAGGGCCTGCTGGCCGACATCCAGTCCGGCGCCTTCGCCAAGCGCTTCATCGAGGATCAGAATAGCGGCCGCAAGCAGTTCGAGGCCTTCCGCGCCCTGGAGCGTCACCACCCCATCGAAAAGGTGGGCGCTGAACTACGCGCCGGAATGCCCTTCCTGGACCCCGTGAAGATCGTCAACGGAGCCGTCGTCAAGGCCTGATCCCGGCCTCTCCCGCAAGATCGCCAAAGCCCCAGTTCTGGCCAGCCGGAACTGGGGCTTTTCTTTTTTCCTTCCACCTTTCCACGGGCGATCTTTGCTCAACCTGCCATCCCTTACGGTTCGCTGCTCCCTCTGACGCATCCAAAACAGTCGAAGGAGAGAGAACCACCCATGACCGCTACCGCCCTCCGCATCCATACCTTCGGCATCGACAACCTCAAGCTGGAGACCGTCACTCTGCCCGAGCTCGGCCCCTTGGACGTCCTCGTCGAACTCCACGCGGCCAGCCTCAACTACCGCGACCTCATGACCGTCCTTGGAACCTACAACCCAAAGATGGCCCTGCCCCGCATCCCCGGCTCCGATGCCTCCGGCGTGGTCACCGCCATCGGCTCACAGGTCACGCTTTTCCAGGTCGGCGACCACGTCACCAGCCTCTTCTTTCAGGACTGGCTCGACGGCCCCATCCAGCCCACCACCGGCAAGTCCGCCCTCGGCGGCTCCATCGACGGCGTCTTCTCCACCGCGCACGTCTTTCCAGAGACCGGCCTGATCCGCGCTCCGGAGGGCTACACCCACAGCGAGGCTGCCACCCTTCCCTGCTCCGCCCTCACCGCCTGGAACGCCCTGGTCGAAAAGGGACGCCTCCACGCCGGCCAGACCGTCCTTCTGCAGGGCACCGGCGGCGTCTCCATCTTCGCTCTGCTCATCGCCAAGGCGCACGGCGCCCGCGTCATCATCACCAGCTCTTCGGATG
>JAKAQS010000088.1 GCA_021819585.1 Acidobacteriota bacterium | reverse complement strand
AGGCGGCGGCAACGCAACCCGGCAGATCAACAGCATGATCCCGCCTGAGTTTCCCGCTCATCGGCTGCTGGTGGTGGAGGTCTTCACGCCCGCGGGCAACTGGTCCAGTTATCCGCCTCACAAGCATGATGTGCATCATCCTCCCGCTGAAGTGGATCTCGAGGAGATTTACTATTATCGCATCCAGGGCAAGGAAGGGTACGCAATCCAGAAAGTCTATACGGCGGATCGCAGGATTGACGAAACTCTGACGGTTCGGGATGGCGAACTGGTGCTGATCCCTGAAGGCTACCATCCGGTTGTGGCCGCGCATGGATACAACGTCTATTACCTGAACGCGCTGGCGGGCAGTGCGCGCTCATTGGCTGCTTCCGACGATCCGGATTATGCGTGGGTGCGAGAAAAGTGGGTGGACAAGGATCCGCGGGTCCCCTTGGTGAAGAGGTAAGAACGTATGGATGTAGTTGTGTTGGGGCGGATTGGGTACGATCTGTACTCCGACGAAGTGAATGTGCCGTTGCCGCAGGTGAGGCGCTTTTCCCGTTATCTGGGTGGATCCAGCGCAAACATGGCAGTGGGGCTGTCGCGCCTCGGCGCCAAGGTGGGCATGATCAGTTGCCTGGGGGATGATGCGCTCAGCGGTTTCCTGTTGGACTTCCTTCAAAACGAAGGCGTGGACACGCAACGCGTACAGAAGGCGCCCGGCTATCTTCCTTCGCTTTGCCTGACAGAGATAACGCCTCCTGATCGTTTCCCTCAGGTCTTCTATCGGCACGAGGCTGTCGATACCCGCCTTGATGTCGACAGGGAGGATTGTGAGTTTGCGGCTTCCGGCCGGATGTTTGTGACCAACGGCACTTCGCTTTGCGCATCGCCCTCGCGCGAATCTGCGTACATGGCCATGGAACATGCCAAGTCCGAAGGGTGCCGTGTTGTGCTGGACGTTGATTATCGCGCGATGTCATGGAAGAGCAAGGAACAGGCCGGCCTCGCCATTCGCCTCGCACTTCCATTCGTAGATGTGCTGATTGGCAATCAACTGGAGCTGATGCTCGCCGCGGGGGTGGATGACCTTCACCTGGCCATCGCAAAGCTGAGATCGTCCAGCGTGTCCGTCCTCGTCTCCAAGCTCGGTGAACTGGGGACGCGCGTGCTCACAAGAGACGAGGAAGTCTACCTGCAACCTTACGGAGTGAATGTGACAAGCACAATTGGGGCCGGCGATGGCTTCGCATCGGGATTCCTGTACGGCTTGTTACAAGGCTTTCCAATCCTCAAAAGCCTGCACTATGGGAACGCATCGGCGGCTATCGTGGTCAGCCGCCTGAGCTGCTCCGAGGCGATGCCGCGGTTGCATGAAGTGGAAGAGATGATCGGCCGCGTGACGGAGCGGGAGAAAGTCCATGAGTAGTTTTTCGTCTCGCTCCTTTCTGCCGGATGCCCTCCTCGCGAGCATTACCCGTTTGCGGGTCGATGACCCCGACTTTGCGTGGAAAGCAGCTCAAGTCAGACGACGGAGGGAAAGGCTTGCTCCCAACGGCAAGCTAAACATCATTGCGGCGGACCATCCGGCCCGCATGGTAACCAAAGTGGGCGATGATGCTCTTGCCCTTGCCGACCGAAGAGACTACCTTGCGCGGATTCTGCGTGTGCTCTCGAGCGAGCCAGTGGACGGCATCATGGCGACGATGGACATCCTGGAAGATCTTCTGATTGTGGATGCGCTACTCCGGGATCAGGCCCTGCCCACGTTCCTCGATGACCGCGTACTCATTGCCAGTATGAATCGCGGTGGGCTTGCGGGCAGCGCCTGGGAGCTGGATGATCCGATGACCGGTGCTACGGCCGCGGCCTGCGTGGCGTGGCGCCTGGACGGCGCCAAGGTGCTGCTCAGAGTGGATGAAAGCGAGCCCGCCTCCCTGAAGACGATGCTGGCCTGCGCCGCGGCCATTAGCGAGTGCAATGCGCATCGGCTCCCCATGTTTCTTGAGCCCTTGCCGGTGAAGCGCAACGCCAAGGGATACGCGGTGCTCAAGACGCCGGATGCCCTTGCTCGTCTTGCCGGCGTAGCCGCCGCCTTGGGTGACAGCAGCCGCTTCCTCTGGCTGAAACTACCCTACTGCGACGGATATGAGACGGTTGCGCGCTCCACAACTTTGCCTATTCTCTTGCTGGGCGGAGAATCCGCTGGGAGTCCAAAGCCGTTTTTGCAGCAATTGGAGTCAGCCATGCGAGCCGGATCAAACGTACGCGGAGCCCTGGTCGGCAGAAATGTGCTCTTTCCGGGCGATGAGGATCCGCTGGCCATCGCAACAGCGGCAGGAGGCATTGTGCATGAAGGCTGGAGTGCCGACGATGCTGTCAGGGCCATCGATGCGTGCCGTGGGCGCGGTCTTGATCGCTTGCAAGCGCTGCGGAGCGTGTAGGGAGAGAAGACGATGGTTACGCGTCGAATGACAACTGCTCAGGCTCTCATCCGCTTTCTCAAAATGCAGCACGTGGAGCGAGATGGAAAGCGGCATGCCTTCTTTGCAGGCATGCTTGGAATCTTCGGCCATGGAAACGTGGCCGGTATCGGCCAGGCACTGCAACAAAATCCCGACTTCACTTATATCCCCGTTCGTCATGAGCAGTCCGCGGTACACCAAGCAACGGGATTCGCGAAGGCGAGCAATCGAATGCGAGCCATGGCCTGCACGTCTTCCATTGGGCCAGGCGCGACCAACATGATCACAGGGGCGGCTCTCGCCACCATCAATCGTCTGCCTGTTCTCCTTCTGCCCGGTGACATCTTCGCTCGGCGCAATCTGGCTC
Organism: Acidobacteriota bacterium; assembly: GCA_021819585.1. GTDB lineage: Bacteria > Acidobacteriota > Terriglobia > Terriglobales > Acidobacteriaceae > Granulicella. The sequence continues at coordinate 11,260 of JAKAQS010000088.1, read as the reverse complement.
CGGTCCTGCAACAGTTGGAGTCCACGGCAAGCCAGGATGTCAGCGTGAACGATTGCTTCAAACCCGTGTCGCGCTACTGGGATCGCATTTATCGTCCTGAACAGCTCATCACAGCTTTGCCGGAGGTGATGCGCGTGCTTACGTCGCCATCGGACTGTGGCGCCGTCACCTTGGCTTTGCCCCAGGATGTGCAGGCTGAGGCCTTCGGCTTCCCCGTCGAGATGTTTGACGAGCGTACCTGGACAATCAGGCGTGGTCAACCGGATCGAGAGTCTTCCGCCAGGGCGGTTGAGGCTATCAGGAAGTGCCGTCGGCCGTTGATTGTGGCCGGGGGCGGAGTGCTGATGAGTGAGGCTTCCTCCGCCTTGGCGGAATTCGTCGAGCGTACAGGAATTCCCGTAGCCGAGACGCAGGCTGGAAAGGGCGCCTTGCCCTGGAACCACGCACAGTGCGTGGGAGCCCTTGGCGCCACAGGCTCCCTCGCAGCGAATCGCCTTGCAAAGCTCGCCGATCTCGTCATTGGCATCGGCACGCGCTATTCGGACTTTACAACAGCATCGATGACGGCTTTCCAATTGCCCGATGTGCGATTTGTAAACATCAATACCGCCGAGTTCGATGCGTACAAGATGAGCGCGATCCCGGTTGTCGCAGACGCCAAAGTTGCGCTGGAGCAATTGAAGGAGGCATTATCCGGCTCCCGGGTTGACAAAGAGTACGCAAGAGAGATCGGTGAGCTTAAATCCCTTTGGGATGCGGAGGTGGAGCGGCTCTTCGATCTCAACACGATTGGGCGGCCTGCGCAGAGCGAGGTGATTGGCGCGATCTGGCGGGCTTCGGGTCCAAATGACGTGCTGGTATCCGCGGCCGGAAGTCATCCCGGCGATCTGCACAAGCTTTGGCGGCCGAGGACGCCCAATGGTTACCACATGGAGTATGGGTACTCCTGCATGACTTACGAGATTCCTGCCGCCATCGGGGCGAAGATGGCGGACCCCAACCGCGAGGTCTACGCCTTTGTCGGCGACGGCACTTACCTGATGATGCCAAGCGAGATCACGACGGCAGTCCAGGAGAACGTGAAGATCACTATCGTTCTAGTGGATAACAAGGGCTTTGGCAGCATCGGGAACCTGAGCCGATCCCTGGGACAACAGGGATTTGGAACAAGCTTCGTTCGCCGATCGGAAAGCTCGGGCCGCCTTGAGGAGCCGATAGGCGTGGATCTCGTGGCCAATGCCAAGAGTCTCGGCGCACTCACGTTCAAAGCGGATTCTCTTGCGGAACTCAGACAGGCGCTGGAACAGGCCAAAGGCGCGGATCGCACCACGGTCATCGTTGTCGAAACGGATCCGTCCTTTGCGGTTCCGGGCTACGAGTCCTGGTGGGATGTCCCACCTGCCGAGATCTCGGAGATGGAAAGTGTCCGCGAGGCCAGGCAACGCTACGACGCAGCGCGTCTCCACGAGCGGCGCCACTTCTAACCAACAACCATAAAGAAAGAGATCTCGTGCTCATGGTCGATCGTTTGCAGAACTTCATTGACGGTAACTGGCGTCCGTCCCGGGCCGATCAGGCACTCGACGTGGTCAACCCTGCTACAAGCGAGGTGCTTGTCCAGGTTCCTCTCTCGTCGGCGCCGGACGTGAACCAGGCGGTAGAGGCGGCGGTACGGGCCTTTGTGGAGTGGCGCCAAACGCCGGCGGGTGAACGCATCCAGCCGCTGTTCGCGTTGAAGGCTCTGCTTGAAAAGCATCTTGACGATCTCGCGCTGACCATCACCGATGAATGCGGAAAGACACTGTCTGAAAGCAAAGGTGAACTCCGCAGGGCCATTGAGAATGTGGAAACAGCCTGCGGCATGCCGACGATGATGCAGGGCGTCAATGCCGAGGACATCGCGCGAGGCATCGATGAGTTCATGATCCGCCAACCGCTGGGAGTGGTAGCGGCGATCACACCCTTCAATTTCCCTGGCATGATCCCTTTCTGGTTTCTACCATATGCCGTGGCGACGGGTAATTGCTTCCTGCTGAAACCATCTGAGCGTGTGCCCATCACTTCAGCAAAAATCTTTGACCTTATTCGAGCCGCGGGATTTCCCCCCGGCGTGATCCAACTCGTTCACGGCGGCAAAGAAGCCGTAAATGCCATTCTTGACCATCCCCGGATTCGCGCTATCAGCTTTGTCGGCTCAACGCCCACGGCGAAGTACGTGTATAGCCGGGCCGCTGGGAACGGAAAGAGGGCTCAGTGTCAGGGAGGAGCGAAGAATCCGGTGGTCGTGATGCCGGATGCCGATATGGAAATGGCGACGCGGATTCTGGCGGACTCGGCCTTCGGCTGCGCCGGCCAGCGGTGCCTTGCGGCGTCTGTGGCGATAACCGTAAGCGATGCGCGTCCAGCCCTGACAGATCAGATTATGGCTGCGGCGCACAGCCGCAAAGTGGGATATGGTGGAAACCCTGAAGTAGAGATGGGGCCTGTCATCTCCGCGCAAAGCAAGGCGCGGGTCGAAGGATTGATTGCGAAAGGCGAAAGCCAGGGTGCTCGCGTGCTGGTGGATGGCCGTAATCGGAAAGTGGCGGGGTTGGAGGAGGGCTATTTCGTGTTTCCCACCGTGCTGGATGAGGTACGGCCTGACGCGGAGATTGCAAGGACCGAGATATTTGGCCCCGTTCTAAGTCTCATGCATGCCGGCACAATCGATGAGGCCATTGCTTTGGTCAACGACCGTAGCTACGGCAACATGGCTTGCATTTTCACTTCCAGCGGCGCACATGCTCGCCGCTTCCGGTATGAGGTGAATTCCGGTAACGTTGGCATCAACGTCGGCGTCGCAGCTCCAATCGCAAATTTCCCCTTCAGCGGCTGGGGCGAAAGCTTCTTTGGAGATTTGCATGCGCAGGCGCATCACGCGGTGGAATTTTACACGCAAACCAAGGTCGTGGTGGAACGCTGGCCCAAGACCTGGAGCAGAAAGTTCTGAGAGAGTGCGATGAAGAAGCTGTTGATTGGCAATGCCCCGTGTTCCTGGGGCACTCTCGAGTTCGAATCGACCAAAGGGGATCAAGTTCCCTTTGATCGTATGTTGGACGAGCTCAAGGAGTGCGGCTACACAGGCACTGAGCTTGGCGACTGGGGCTATATGCCTACGGACCCATCCGCGCTTCGCACTGAGCTTGCCAAGCGCGGCCTGGTGATGCTGGGGGCGTTTGTACCGGTTGCGCTCAAATACAGCACGGAACATCGCCAAGGAACAGACGCCGCGTTGAAGACGGCTCGGCTTCTTAAAGCTGTTGCGGGCCATCCCGCGCCGTACCTTGTTCTGGCGGACGAAAACGGCCGGGAACCAATTCGCACGCAATTGGCTGGACGGGCGCCAAAAGAAGCCGGCCTGCTCCCTGGGGAATGGAAGACCTTTGCCGCGGGAGCCAACCGGATTGCGCAAGCTGTTTGGGAGGAGACAGGGTTAAGGACGGTCTTCCACCACCATTGCGCCGGTTATGTCGAAACGCCCGACGAGATAGCCACGCTCCTCGAATTGACCGATCCGAGATGGCTCGGACTCGTGTTTGACACGGGGCACTTCTTCTATGGATCCGGAGCGAAGCAGGTGGAAATCGTCTCGGCCTTGGAACAATTCAAGGATCGTATTTGGTACGTCCATTGCAAAGATTGCAGTCCCCGGATTGCAGACCGTGCGCGTCAGGAGAAGTGGGACTACTTCACGGCGCTGCGCCATGGGGTTTTCTGCGAACTGGGCAATGGAGCTGTTGATTTCCCTGGTGTGCTGCGGTGGCTCGGCGCGAACGGCTATCAGGGGTACGTTCTGGTTGAACAGGACATACTGCCCGGCATGGAAAGCCCGAAGGAGAGCGCGGCGCGCAACCTACGTTACCTGCGTTCAATCGAAGCAAATATCATTGGATAGATAGAAAGAGGAAAGCGTGAGTCAACGAGTCTTGAAAGTCGGAATCCTGGGTGCGGGGCGCATCGGCAGAGTGCATGCGGAGACACTTGCGTTTCGGCTTCCCGGCGTGAAACTGCTCGCCATTTCAGACGTGAATACTCAGGCCGCAAGACAGGTAGCGGAACGGTGCGGCATCCCCATCGTGGCGGACTCCAGCGCTCAGTTACTCGCACAGCCTGACATGGATGCAGTGCTGATTTGCTCCCCGACCGATACCCACGCGAGCTTGATTGAGCAGGCTGCGAACAGTGGAAAGCACATCTTCTGTGAGAAGCCCATCGCCTTTAACTTGGAGCAGATTGACCGGGCGCTTGATGCTGTCCATAACGCTGGAGTAAAGCTGCAAATCGGCTTTAACCGCCGCTTCGATGCGAACTTTGCACGTGTGCGCCAGGCCGTGACGACTGGAGAGATCGGTGATCCAATGAGACTGCATATCGTCAGCCGGGATCCAGCGCCGCCGCCCCTGAGTTATATCCGCGTCTCCGGAGGCATCTTCATGGATATGACAATCCATGACTTCGATATGGCGCGATATCTCATTGGAGATGAGGTGGAGGAAATCTATGTCTCCGGCGCGGTGATGGTTGATCCTGAGATCAAAACGGTAGGCGATTTGGATACCGCTGTCATTCTTCTGCGCTTCCGCAACGGGGTCATAGGGAGCATCGATAACAGCAGAAGGGCCCCCTATGGTTATGATCAACGCGTAGAGATTCTGGGAAGCGCCGGAAAGATCGAAACAAGCAATCGCTACCCCACCAACGCAGTGATCAGTAGCGCCACATCTGTGTACAAGGATCTCCCATTTAACTTTTTCATGGATCGTTATGCTGAGAGCTATATAGAAGAAATGCGATCTTTCGTGGATGCGGTGCGGGAGAACCGTCCAACTCTCGTGAGCGGAGTGGACGGCCGAATGCCGGCCGTGATGGCGCTTGCAGCACGCAGATCGCACGATGAAAGACGCCCCGTGCGGCTTGAAGAAATTGATTCCGCCATGAGCCTGGCGGAAGCCCTGAAGCATCGATAGAGGATGTTTCGCCAAGGTATCTCCCTCGGGAATTTCCCCATTTTCAGGCGTCTACGGCAAAATAGCCGCGGCTTACCGGTTCGTCCGGGAGCGCAGCTCTGTTTCCACGCATCGGCAATATGCAAAAACTCAGGACACTCCGGGGAAGCCTCCTGTCGGAGCCGGGCTATCTCATGGGCCGTTCGGTTCAAAACGCCAGAACATCGGTGACTTCAACAGAGAGTTTGGAATTCAAGGCTTGTCCACTTGCTGAAGCCCATAAGTCATTTGTTTGACATGGATATACCAGGCGATACAGAAAAATGGATAGAGCCCTGCCAAATCGCCCTTGACACCAGTTTCGATTGTGCTGTAATGTCGTTTTGCTGAACGTGAGACTTCCTGTTAGGCGCCGAAACGTAGTTTCTAGTTCTGGGCTGGTCCCGCAAAAGTATCGCATTCGGACGCGCTCCAATAGCATGGAGGTTTACCTAGAAGCGGAATGAAACCGCGTACAAGCAACGGACATGGGCCGGAGCCGGAGCGTGAGGAGGCTAGGTCTCCTGATTTGCGGCAAAGCACGCCATCGGCAGTCCGGAGCCTCGGAGTGGTCAAATTCTGATTCTTGGGCCTGTAACAGTAGGCCCCTTTACAGGAGAACCATGAACTTTTAACCAAGCGGTTTGAGTCAGCGAGTTCCGAAGGTCGATAGTCACACTTTACATAAGCGCCTCCCGCATCTGAACGCGCATAAACCGAGCTAATCGTTCTCTGATCTCGGGATCAACGCAATGAGAAGCCGGAGATTTCAGCGAAACCAATGGAAACGCTACCATCCCTCTAATGACTCTTATCCGCTTAGATTGCACGCAAAGAAGAACCGTACATTCAGGAGGCATATCATGACATTTACACGGCTACATTGCATTGTTGTAGGGATCTTATTTGGACTCTCATCCCTGGCGCTCGCACAGCAGCAGACTGGCGAATTCACCGGGACAATCTCGGATTCAAGCGGCGCCGCGGTGGCGGGAGCAACGGTAACCATCCTCAACCCAGATCATGCCATCAAGATGGTCGTCAGCTCCGACCATCTGGGCCATTATGTCGCACCGCTCCTGCCTCCAGCTTCAAACTATCAACTGTCTGCAGCGAAGCAAGGCTTTAAGCTTGTCGTCCGGAAAGGCATCACCCTACAGGTAGCTCAGATCGCTCAGGTCAATCTTGTTCTTCCGGTCGGATCGGTGGCTCAAAGCGTCACCATCACGGGTGCGCCGCCTCTTTTGGATACGCAGACATCGTCGGTTGGCCAAGTCATTCCTGCGCGGACCATTGTCAACCTACCCTTAAACGGGCGAAGCTCCTTTCGGCTTATCCAGCTCACCCCAGGCGTCACGTTCAACCAAGGCGCGTACGGACAATTTGGAGACGTACCTGTAAACACCACGTGGGACTCCAGCTTCTCCGTCAATGGTGGACGATCTCAAAGCAACGCCATCCTCATCGATGGAGTTCCTAGCACGGCCGGCTTCTTCGACCAAATCACAACCATTCCTTCCATCGACGATACGGAGGAGTTCAAAGTCCAGAGCAACAATATGTCTGCCGAATATGGCCGGTATTCTGGCGGCGTCGTCAATGTCACCAGCAAATCCGGTACGGAACATCTCCACGGCACCGTTTTCGAATTTCTTCGGAACTCGGCCCTTGACGCCAACGACTTCATCGACAAGCAACACGGCGTCCCCATACCGCCGTTCAAGATGAATCAGTTCGGCTTCGCGCTTGGCGGTCCGGTCATTTTGCCGAAACTATATAACGGTCACGGCAAGACATTCTTTTTTGTCGATCTTCAAGAGACCCGGCGAAATCAGGGCACCACCTATCTAGCCACACTCCCGACCGACCAACAGCGCCAGGGAGATTTTAGCAGCACGTACAACGCCAAGGGGCAACTTGTCACCATCTATAATCCTTTTTCAACACACCCTAATCCGGCGGCGCCCGGGCAATATATTCGCGATCCCTTCCCTGGCAATATCATTCCGCAGAGCATGCTCAACCCCGTCGCCCTAAAAATCATGAGCTACCTTCCCCAACCAAACACCACCGGGGCCCCGAATACCAACGCAGACAATTACTTAAGTAATGCATCCATGGTCGTGGATCAAAATGAGGGCAGCGCACGCATCGATCAGAATGTTAACTCGATCTATCACCTGTTCGGACGGTTCGGATGGAGCCTCACTACCTTGACCCAGCCGAACACATACGGCGATGTTGCCACCACGGGGCCAGGCGCAGTGGGAACAACATACTTTCACAACTGGTCCTTTGCCATGGACAACACCGTCGCATTCAACCCCACCCTCCTGTTGACCGTCGACTACGGCTGGGCACGTTGGTACCAGTTGCGCCAGACGTTGAGCTACGGCTTCAACAACGCCAGCCTTGGCTTTCCGACCTCCGTTGTCAACAGCATCACCATCCCAATGTTCCCAAACGTAAACATCGGCGGAGGCTATAGCGGCACAGCCGGTCAAAGCTATCTTCTCAACGGCAATGACACGCATAGCATGGAAACATCACTGACCAAGATCCACGGACGACACACCTTAAGGTTTGGCGTAGATCTCCAGTTGCACCTCATAAATTACTTTAACGTAGCCAATAGCGGAGGCGCATATAGCTTCGCTATCGCGCAGACCCAGGGCCCGAACCCGAATGTCGCAACCGCAACCACCGGCAACGGCTTTGCCAGCTTCCTTTTAGGTGATGGCAGCAGCGGCTCGATGCCGATCGGTTCAGGGGTCGAGATGACAGACTGGTATTACGCCGGGTACGCCCAGGATGATGTGAGATTAACGGAGAAACTCACCGCGAACTTTGGGTTTCGATATGAGACGGAGAGCCCATATACTGACCGCCACAATGAACTGAACTACTTTGACCCCACCGTTGCCAGTCCCGCGGCGAACAGTGCATTTCCGAATCTGCAAGGTGGCCTGGTTTTTGCCGGCGTCAATGGGAACCCAAGAAGCGTCTACCGCTGGAATCGGCTCCAGTTCGATCCCCGCGTCGGCTTCGCATACAGTCTATTTCGCAACACTGTCGTCCGCGGAGGTTTCGGAACCGTCTATGCCCCGTTGGAGATCAGCAACAACGCCGTTGGCTTTAGTCCGAGCGGCGGCTTTAGTTCGTCCACGTCCTGGATTACGTCACTGAACGGCGGATTGACCCCTTACGACCTGCTCAGCAATCCTTTTCCTCAGGGGCTGGTAAAGCCCACCGGCAGTTCTCTGGGAGCCGGCACCCTGCTAGGGCAAAACATCAGCGTTTGGGACAACAAGCCGCAGACTCCCGCATCCTACCAGTGGAACTTCGGGATCCAGCAACAACTTCCTTCCAACACCTTGATCGATATCGCCTATGTAGCCAACCGGGGACTTCATCTAACCAGCAACTTCGACCTGAATCAACTGAACCCTTCCTATCTTAGCCTTGGGACAGGTTTACAGAAGGACGTTTCAAATCCTTTCCAACCTTATGTGTCTATTGGCGCCCTATCTGAACCAACTGTCAGACAACAACAGTTGCTCCTCCCGTACCCCCAGTTTACAGACGTCACGGTAGTAAATTCTACCTGGGGCGGATCAAATTACCAGTCGATGCAATTGAAGGTCGAGAAGCAGACGACCCATGGAGTTAGCCTGCTCGCGGCTTATACTGTTGAAAAATGGCTCTCGAACGTGAACGAGAATGAGTCCGTCACCGGGCCTGGCCAAACGTCCACAACGCAAAATTATTACGACCTGGCTGCTGAAAAATCCATATCAGAGGCCGATACTCCACAATCCCTGATCGTCAATGTGGTCGCCCAGCTCCCGTTTGGTCCTGGTAAGGCGCTTCTTGGCAATGTTGGCGGCATCATTGCGAAACTTGTTGGCGGCTGGGTCGCTTCTGGAATCCTGACCGAGCAAAGTGGACTCCCTTTGGTGTTTAGCGCGCCAATTGTTGACGGCGGCAATCGTCCCAATTACGTTTCCGGCGTCAACCCGAAACTGTCCGGCTCCCGCTCCAACTCGGCGAAGGAGCAAGAATGGTTCAATACTGGTGCATTCGCGCTTCCGCCACCGTTTACATTCGGAGATGTTCCGCGCGCAGAGGACGTAGCCCGCGGACCATCCATACACAACCTCGACTTCGCGTTGCTGAAGGATACGCAGCTAATGAGCCGTTTGCAGATGGAGTTTCGGGCAGAAGCGTTCAATCTCACGAACACAACTCACTTTGGCTTGCCGGACACTGGAGTTTCAAATGTAGCCTTCGGCCAGATTACTTCTGTCCTTCCTTCACCGCCGCCGCGCCAGATTCAATTTGCAGTCAAGTTCATCTTTTGACAATTTACTCGTGGGCGTGTCTAATTTGCACCGTCAGCATGAGCGCTCTCCAACCGAGCAGCGAGGATTCGGCCGCGAAGGCGGTCGCCACATCCGGAGCCTTTTCAAACCCAACATAGCAGCGGAGACCGAGCCAACCACCAGCACAGTTTTCAAGGAGTCTATTTTATGAATCGCCGCGACATGATTAAGTCTTCTTTCTTGACCGCGAGTGCAATCGCTACTGGTCCTGTGGATGCTCAGGGGCCTGTGCAAGTTCCACCCGTCGGGGCTCATATCTGGCCAAACATCCCCAAGGAGTTGAATGGCGGGAGGATGCCCAACATTCTTTGGATCTGTGCGGATATGCAACGGTTCGACACAATTGAGGGCTTGAACAATGACTATATTCACACGCCCAACCTGCGCAAGCTAATGAGCGAATCTGTCACCCTCACCCATACCTATGTACAGAATCCCGTCTGTTCGCCATCCCGAGCCAGTTTTTTGACCGGGCGCTATCCACATACGACGGGTCTGCGTGCTCTGGGTCAGCGAATTCGCCCGGATGAGCGTTTGGTAACCAGGATGCTTTCAGATAAAGGGTATGCTTGCGGACTAGCAGGCAAGCTTCATCTGTCACCCACCTTTGGCGGACGCCTGGAAGACCGCATCGACGACGGATACAGTGTCTTCAAGTGGAGCCACGACCTGAGCAATACCTGGCCTACGCATAATATGTGGCGCGTCTGGCTGCGGGAGCATGGCCAGACCTGGCCGGAAGCACCCCAAGGGTTGGAGGGCCGCGCTTGGGGGGTGCCGATCGATCCCAAGTACACGCAAACGGCCTGGTGCTCTGACATGGCGATCGAGTTCATGCGTGGGCAAAGACAATTCAACCCATGGCTGATGTCGGTGAACATCTATCAGCCTCATGCGCCCTATTGGCCTACAGAAGAATATCTCAGCCACTATGATCCCAACAAGATCCCATCCCCGAATTACCAGAAAGGCGAGCTGGCGAATAAGCCTATTTACCAGCAGGTGGATCATCAGGCGGCAAGCGGGGGTTACGGAGTTTCCTTCACTCGCACCAGTGATTACGACCACCGGAAGATAAAGGCCGCCTACTACGCCATGATTGAGCAAGTTGACACCGAAGTAGGCAGGATGCTCCATGTTCTCGAGGAGACAGGGCAGGCGGATAACACGATCGTTATCTACATGAGCGATCATGGAGAGATGCTTGGCGATCACGGAATCTTTCTTAAAGGTCCGTATTTCTACGAAGGGGCAATTCGAGTCCCTATGATCCTTCGCTGGCCGGGAAAGTACAAGGCTGGACTCCGCAGTGACGCACTGGTGGAAATGGTCGATTTGGCTCCTACCCTCATGGAGGCTGCCGGCATGCCGATTCCTGTAGGTGTGCAGGGAAAATCGCTTACGCCGCTGCTTACGGGTCAGACCGCAAAGCATCGCGACACCATTTACTGCGAATATTTTGACTCTCTTGCACTCTATAATCCGCCTCCTATGGCAACCTGCGTCCGGAATGATCGCTTCAAGGCCGTGTTCTACAACAAGTTACAGATTGGGGAGCTCTATGATCTTGAGAAGGATCCGACTGAGACCGTGAATCTGTGGGACGTTTCGACATCGAAGTCGCTGCGCGACGAAATGATGCACACGATGGTCAGCAGGATGATCGATACCGTGGATCCTATCCCAGAGCGAAAGTGCATGTGGTAACCTTCAATGTCAAGTGAGCGCGGTGCGAATGTCATAGCACATTAGAAATGTCCCCGTCTTGCGCTCATTAGAAATGTCCCCTTGAAGGAAGTTATGGAGTCACCCGCAATGGTGTTGCGGTTTGCGGTTGGAAGGGGCGTCTCCAGG
>JAKAQS010000336.1 GCA_021819585.1 Acidobacteriota bacterium | reverse complement strand
CGAGGAACTGACCGAAGTGCAGAAACGGATCAAATTCATCGTGCATCGGATGGAAAACGCGATTGCGAACCATGAGTTCGAGAAAGCGCGCTTTTACTCCGATGAGGAGCGCAAGGAACGGGAGAATCTGCGGGCGCTGCGCGACAAATATCACCTGGATGAGTCCAGCTCGGGAATTGTGACTCGCGAGGACATCGAAGATGTGGTCTCACGCTGGACGGGTGTGCCCATCACCTCCATCAAGGAAGAGGAGACGCAGAAGCTGCTCCGCGTCGAGGAGGAGCTGCACAAGCGCGTAATCGCGCAGGGCAAGGCCATCTCGGCGCTGGCGCGGGCCATCAGGCGCTCCCGGGCCGGGTTGAAGAACCCCTCGCGGCCGATCGGAAGCTTTCTCTTCCTGGGCCCGACCGGGGTGGGCAAGACCGAGATGGCGCGCACCTTGGCCCAGTTCCTCTTCGGAAGTGAAAAGTCGCTGATCCGCTTCGACATGTCGGAGTTCATGGAGAAGCACTCGGTGAGCAAGCTGATCGGCTCGCCTCCGGGCTATGTGGGCTACGAGGAGGGTGGCCAGCTCACCGAGCGGGTCAAACGGTCCCCTTACTCAGTGGTTCTGCTCGATGAGGTGGAAAAGGCCCATCCGGACGTCTTCAACCTGCTTTTGCAGGTCTTTGAGGATGGACAGTTGACCGATGGTTTGGGCAATACGGTGGACTTCAAGAACACCATCATCATCATGACCTCCAACATCGGCGCCAAGCACCTGATGAAGCGCGAGGGCTTGGGTTTCCAGTCCAGCAAGGATGAGATCGTCATCGAGAAGATGCAAGAGATGGTGATGAGCGAGGTGAAGAGAACCTTCAACCCTGAATTTCTCAATCGTCTCGACGAGGTGATCGTCTTCACCGCGCTCTCCGACGCCGATCTGATGCAGATCATGGATCTGCTGGTACAAAACCTCAACAAGAACCTGGTGCATAAGGCCATTACGCTTACCGTGCGCGACGATGCCCAACGCTGGATCCTGGACAAGACGCTCGGCGACCGGAGCTATGGCGCTCGACCGCTACGGCGCGCTCTGCAAAGGTTCGTCGAAGATCCCCTCTCCGAAGCGCTGATCGCCGGTCAGATTCCCGACCGGCCTGCGTTCCTGGAGGTCTATCTGGAGAACAATCAACTTCACTACCGGCCGGTTGCGGCGGAGGGAGAAGAAAAAGCGGCAGGCCTCGCGCTGACCTCGGTTTAATCTGAGCCCTGCAGCTTCCAGCGGCGACCGTGTTGGCAAAAAAGACCGTGCGTTGCTTCCTCCGGCTGTCGGAGGTTTGAAACGCACTGTCATTATCCCTGCCCTCTTTCAGCCGCTGGCGGCGATCTTTGCATACAACTCTCCTACCCCTCAAAACACTCAACGGCGCTCGCCGGCAGACGCTACTGTACTGACTTGGCTCACACCAGCTTGGTGACTGAGCGCGCCGCCTTGTTCGCAGACTTCACAGCATCGGTGGCCGCATCGATAGCGTTCTCGAAGCGATCCTTGCTGGCGTCAATGAGCCTTTGCGCCTCCTTGCCCAGATGCTCGGCCTGATCCTTCAGGTAGTCGCCGGCTTCTTCGAGATTGTCGCCCAAGTCCTCCAGGCCTCGTCTCAGGCGCCGGCGAGTGGCGGCGCCGGACTGCGGCGCATAGAGTAGCGCCACCGCGCCACCGATCGCCGCACCGATCCCCAAAGCAATCCAAAACTCCTTCGAAGAACGCATAACTCCTCCTCTTCAGGCGAATCCACCGGCCGGATGCTCTCCGAAGTGACCCTTGGGCGGTCTCTCTCTCTTGGCAAGAACTCCCACCGCTGTCCAGGCTCCGCAGCTCAACGCCCGGCAGATTCGGCAACATGTTTCCTCGAATAGGATTCCGCGCACGCGGCTGGAGTTGCAATCAACCGTGACGGGGAGATCTCGCCCGGCTGTTCTTCTCCTTGGTCTCCTCCAGAACCTCCAAAGCGCGCAGGAAGATTCGAGCGAACATCGGACGGTCAAGACGGCCAGTGTTGGTATTGCGCCGCGAGGGATGGTAGCTGCCGAGCAGCTTGATGCCGTGGGGAAGCAAGTACTCCGCTCCATGGCGGAAGACGAACTCCGCGCGGCGCTGGATGATGCCCTGGGCGAGCAAATGGGCCATATAACCGTCCCATGCGATCTTGCCTAGGCAGACAACCACTTGGACCCTCGACAGCGCGGCCAACTCCGCTGCCAAGTGGGACGAACAGTTGCGGATCTCCTGCGGGGCAGGCTTATCGCCGGGAGGCGCGCAGCGAACCACCGAGCTGATCCATAGCTTGCGCAGCTTCATGCCGTCGGAGCGGTTGATGGCCACCGGCTTGCCGGCCAGACCCAGCTCAAACAGCACCGGATACATGAAGTCGCCGGAGTCATCGCCGGTGAACGGGCGGCCGGTGCGGTTGGCTCCGTGGGCGCCGGGCGCCAGACCAAGGATGAGAATGCGGGCATTGGGATCCCCGAAGCCGGGGACGGGCTTGGCCCAGTATTGCTGATCGCGATACTTCCTGCGCCGGGTCTGGCCGATCCCGCGGCAGTACTCGATCAGACGAGGACAAAGAGTGCAGGCGGCGATCTGCTGGGCTACCTGATCCAGCACTGGGAGCGATGGGGGCTGCGATCGAGCGTCGAGACGCAAACTGCTTCCTTTCTGGTTCGGGACGCGACCGGCCTGTGTAAGGTCTATCTCCGTCAGCCATCGAAACCGTGTAGCCCGTCAGGCCGCGAAGGACTCCGTCCTGCAAGCTTGTGGATAACTCTCTCCCCAGCCACAATCCACCCTGCCGGCAAGTGATAACTTGAGTACTAAAGAGGAAGTATAAGCGTTGAATGCAGGCCGAAAATCA
>JAKAQS010000087.1:11036-14148 GCA_021819585.1 Acidobacteriota bacterium | reverse complement strand
CCGCGGGTCCATTCAGCTTGATCGAACCCGCCGGCGAGATGTGATCGGTGGTCACTGAGTCTCCCAGCACCGCCAGCACGCGCGCATCGACGATGTCGCTCACCGGCTTCGGCGTGGCCGGCATGCCGTCAAAGTACGGCGCCTTGCGAATGTAGGTGGAATCCGGTTCCCAGCCATAGGTCTCACCCAGCGGGAACTTCAGGTTTTGCCAGTTGGCGTCGCCGTCGCTCACCGTCGCGTAGGTCTTCTGGAACATCGCCGAGTCGATGCAGGCGTTCACCGTATCGGAGACCTCCTTCTGCGACGGCCAGATATCGCGCAGATAAACCGGCTTGCCATCCTTGCCCTGGCCCAGCGGATCCTTTTCGAAGTTCTGGGAGATGTGCCCGGCCAGCGCATAGGCCACCACCAGCGGAGGGCTCATCAGATAGTTCGCCCGAACCTCCGGAGAGATACGCCCCTCGAAGTTCCGGTTGCCGCTCAGCACGCTCACCGCTACCAGGCCATGCTCTTCAATGGACTTGGACACATCGGCCGGAAGAGGGCCGGAGTTGCCGATGCAGGTGGTGCATCCATAACCCACTACGTTGAAGCGCAACGCGTCCAGATATGGAAGGAGCCCAGCGCGCTTGTAGTAGTCGGTGACCACCCGCGAGCCCGGAGCCAGCGAGGTCTTCACCCAGGGCGGAGTGCTGAGGCCGGCCTCCACTGCCTTCTTGGCCAGCAGACCCGCCGCCACCATCACATAGGGATTGCTGGTGTTGGTGCAGCTCGTGATCGCCGCAATCACAATCGAGCCATCCGAGAGGTACTTGTCCGGATCGGCTCCAAAGCGCGCTTGTACTGAGCTTGTCGGGATCTCCTGGCTCACCGCGCCGGCCGGGTTCGCCGGCTTGCCGTTGCCGGCTCCGTCCCAGCGCACCACGGGCCTTTTCACACCCTGTTTTGCATTGGGGCCCTGCAGCTCGGGCAGCTTGGAGGCAAAGCTTTCCGGCGTCTGCGAGAGCAGCACCCGATCCTGGGGCCGCTTGGGTCCGGCCACGCTGGGCTGGACGGTACTCAGGTCCAGTTGCAGCGTCGCGCTGTATTCGGCCTCCGCCGCCTGGGCGGTATGGAACAGACCCTGAGCTCGGTAGTAGGCCTCCACCAAGGCTACTTGCTCGGCGCTGCGGCCAGTCAGGCGCAGATACTTCAGCGTCTCGGCGTCCACTGGGAAGATGCCGCAGGTCGCTCCATACTCCGGAGCCATGTTGGCGATGGTGGCGCGGTCGGCCAGAGGCAACTCGCTTACGCCCGGCCCGTAGAACTCGACAAACTTGCCGACCACGCCGAGTTTGCGCAGCATCTGGGTTACGGTCAGCACCAGGTCGGTCGCCGTAGCGCCCTCCCGCAGCTTGCCCTCCAGTTTGAAGCCGACCACCTGGGGCACCAGCATGCTCACCGGCTGGCCCAGCATGGCGGCCTCGGCCTCAATGCCGCCCACGCCCCATCCCAGCACGCCCAGGCCATTGACCATCGTCGTATGCGAGTCGGTTCCCACCAGGGTGTCCGGATACGCCGTCACCGAACCGTCGGCCTCGGTTTTGGTGAAGCACACCCGGGCCAGGTGCTCCAGATTTACCTGGTGGCAGATGCCCATCCCCGGCGGCACGGCAGAGAAGTTGTTGAAGGCTGTCTGTCCCCACTTGAGAAAGGCGTAACGCTCGCGATTGCGGGTGAACTCCAGGGCTGCATTCAGGTCATAGGCATGGGCGCTGCCATACTCGTCCACCTGCACGCTGTGGTCGATGACCAGCTCTGCCGGCTGCAGGGGATTGATCTTCTCCGGATCTCCGCCCAGCGCCTTCATGGCGTCGCGCATCGCCGCCAGGTCCACCACCGCGGGCACGCCGGTAAAGTCCTGCATCAGCACGCGCGCCGGCATGTAGGCAATCTCGCGCGAGGGCTCCGCCTTGGCGTCCCAGTGGGCCAGAAAACGAATATCGTCGGCGGTGACGGTCTTGCCATCTTCGCAGCGCAGCAGGTTCTCCAGCAGGATCCGCAACGAATAGGGAAGGCGCGCCAGGTTCACGCCCTGGATCGCGCTTAACTGAAAGTAGTTCACCTTTCTTCCGCCGCTCTCCAGTGTGGCGGAGGCGTTGAAGGTGTTGGGGTGGTTCGTCTTCGGCATGGCGTATCTTCTCCTGTATGAGCGATGAGTGATTCCGGTGACGTAGCGCCGCGACGCAGTCTTGCGCGCGATTGAAGGTCTTCAAAAGGGTCGGGAGAGCGACGCGATCGTTGACAGGGAACGTCCGCGCGCGGAGTCAGCAGGAGCGTCCGCGGTCGTGGCGTCCCCGTAGAAAGCGCTTCACCTTGCGCAACCGGGTAGAGAACCGGGTGGACCGAAGGGACCGCATCGGGGGGACACACTGCTGTTGCATGCTTGAAATTCTACCTTTACCCAACAAGGTTTGGCGTGGTCAGATGGCCCCCTTTGCCGGGAATTTTTTCCTCCAACTCTACCCGGTCCCGCAGGGCGCTCGATCCGGATGCCAGTCGCTAATCGCACTGTAGCAACAATCTCGATTCCAGGCCGGCTCCTGACTCTTCCAGCCCAAGCCTGCATGTAGGCGGAGGCGCCGCCCAGGACAACTGTCCTCCACCCTCCGGCATCTGATCGTTTCACTGTCTGATGCGCGCAAGAGAGAGAAAGGAAAGACGATGACGTCCCACCCCGGCGCTCAAACTCCTCTGCTGGCTCCACCCAAGGGGAACCCCTGGGCAGGCTCCCGGGGCTGTGCCGTCCTGGTTGCCCTGTTGGCCTTCGGGCTCGCCGGCTGCAAGAGCCACTCTGACAACTACGCCACCACGGAGCAGATCGACAACGGTGTTCACAACGGTAGTGACCCGGCGCTGGCCAACCTGGCCCCAGCCTCAGGCGTGGCCCAAGGCCCTACGCAGGTGATGGGCGCTAGCTCCTCCTACACTCCGCAGCAGGAGAGCGAAAGTTACCCTAGCCAATCCCCCGCGCCCATCGTCCAGGATTACGGCGGTCCAGGCTACAACGGCCAGGGGTACAACGGGCCGAGCTACAGTGGTCCAGGCTACGGTGGCCCAGGCTACAACGGCC
>JAKAQS010000087.1:0-10936 GCA_021819585.1 Acidobacteriota bacterium | reverse complement strand
GGTCCAGGCTACGGCGGTCAGGAGCAGCCGGGCGAAGAGCCTGCGGCACAAACCGATCAGCCTCCGCCGCCGCTGCCGGTCTACGACCAACCACCCTGCCCAGGTCCGAACTATCTTTGGACGCCCGGCTACTGGGCCTGGGGACCGTACGGCTACTACTGGGTTCCGGGCGAGTGGGTGATGCCTCCTTACTACGGAGCTCTCTGGACCCCTCCGTACTGGGGCTTCATGAATGGCTTCTATGGCTTCTTCCCGGGCTACTGGGGGCCTTATGTGGGCTTCTATGGCGGCATCGACTACGGCTTCGGCTACATCGGCATCGGTTTCTTCGGCGGCTATTGGCACGGCAATCGCTTTTTCTACAACAGCGAGGTGACCAATGTGGGCCGGGGCGGCTACAGCTACCGTCGCGCCGTGTTTTACAACGGCAGGCAGTACGCCGCGCAGCCCTTGAACCGGGTGAGCTATAACGGCGGCCCCGGAGGCATTAACGCGCGCCCACGTCCCGCCGAGATGGCCGCAGCGCGCTTTGCCCGCAGCGGGGCTGTGCCCGCGCAGCGCCAGGCGCAGAACTTCGCCGCCCGCAACTCCGGGCAGCTCTACTCCAGCAATGGCGGCCGTCCGGCTGAGGCTGCGCTCTCCCGCACCGCCCAGTCTCGCCCAACCCTTGGCTCCGCACCAGGCAGCGTTCGCCGGCAGCAGCAGAGCTTCTCCCAGCAGCGGGGAGGCATCGGGTCTGCCGGTCAGCAGCAGCGTGGCCAGGGGCGCAACACGGCCGGGCAGAGCTTCAACACTCGCTCGTCCCCCTTCAACGCCGGGCAACGCGGTTCAGCTTCGACCCAGTCCAGCTACGGCCGCTCCGGGGGACAACGCGGCAACTTCTCCCAGCTCAGCGGATATCGCGCGGGATCCGCGGCGCGCGCCGGTCAGCAGCCTCGCAGCGCTTTCTCCAGCCGCGCTCAACCGCAACGGGCGCAGGCCCCGCGCATGGCGTTCCGTTCCGCGCCGGCGCCCCGTGCTTCCGCAGGGCGCCCGCGCTGAGCCGGCTTCCACTTCTGCTTGCTCAACTCAACGCCATCTGCGCCAGCAGCACCGCATTCAGGGCCAGAATGATTCCGGCGACCGTCCAGCCGGCGAACCTCAATCCCGGCACGCTCTTGAACTCACCCATCACCTCCGCCCGGCTGGTCAGCAGCAGCAGCGGAATCATCGCCGCCGGCAGCGTAAAGCTGAGCAATACCTGTGAGTCATTCAGGATCTTCAACGGATCGCTGCCCACGCCCATCACGATCAGTGCCGGAATGACGGTGATGAACCGTCGCAGAAAGATGGGAAACCGGATGTCGAGAAAGCCTTCGATGATCACCTGGCCGGCCATCACGCCCACCGTGGAGCTGGAGAGCCCGGAACAGAGCAGCGCCACGGCGAAGACCACGGCCGCGCCAGGCCCCAGCAGCGGCCCCAGGGTGTGAAACGCATCCTGAATCGTCGGATAGTACTCGGGTCCACGAAACATCACCACCGCGGCCATCACGATCATGGCGGAGTTGATCAGCCACGCCCCGTTCATGGCCACAAAGACATCGATCAGCTCGAACTTCAGAAACTTGCGCAGGATACCTTTGCGCACGCGCTTGCCTGCCGGCTGCACCTCCTGCAGCCGCGGCTGCACCAGCGCCGAGTGCAGATAGATCACATGCGGCATCACCGTGGCGCCCAGCATGCCCACCGCCGCAAAGACGCTGCCCCGCAGCGCGGCCTGGCTGTGCATATCGAACGTGGGCAGAATCGCGGATACAAACGCCCGATGCCAGGCCGGATGCACCAGGAAGACCTCAAATCCGTAGCACAGCCCAATCGCGCCAACGAAGAACATGATGCCGCGCTCCAGCCACTGGAATCCAAGCAGGTCCAGCGCCAGGATGGCAAAGACCGCCACGGTGGCCACGAGCGCCGACGCAAACATGGATCCGGTGAGCGACAACCCGCGCGCCATCAGCGCCGGTCCAATCAACAGATCCAGGCCGAGCGCGGCGCCCAGGAACTCGGCCAGGTCGGTGGCCACGGCGGAGATCTCCGCGCAGATCCAAAGGAACAGGTTGACGGGCCGCGAAAAGTGCCTGCGGATGTTCTGCGGCAGCGTCCGTCCGGTCACAATCCCCAGCTTGGCCGACAGGTACTGGACCAGAATCGCCATCACATTGGACCACAACAGCACCCAAAGCAGCCGATAGCCAAACTGGCTGCCGCCCAGGATGTTGGTGGAGAAGTTGCCCGGATCGATGTACGCCACGGAGGCTACGAAGGCCGGCCCGAAGTAGACCCACACCCGGTCGCTGAGGAAACCCGTCCGGCCCCGCGCCCCGATTCCTTCCGTTCCAGCCGGCCCTGTCGCCGCCGCAGCCAGCGAGAGAGCTCCTTCGCGCTCACCGTCGGTGCTGGGGAAGGTTTCGTTGTTCATCTGAATCCAGTATAGTAGCGCCACGCGCTCGGAGGAGCAGGGTGAGGCAGGCTGCCCGGCGGATCAGCCCGCGCTGTCCGCCTGCCGCTCGGCGATGATGGCGATTCCGGCGGCGTCGGCTGCGGCCACCATGGCCTCCCGGTCGAAGATCAGGGTTCGTCCCGCTTCCACGCACAGGCACGTCGCTCCTGCGGAGCGCATCGCGGCGATCGTGGGCACGCCCACCACCGGCACATCGAAGCGCATATCCTGGTTCGGCTTGGCCACCTTGACCACGGTGAGCCGCCGGTCGAGCGTGGTCGCGTCCTGCCCGCTTTCAGCCGGCTCCGTTGCGGTGCTCTCCTGGGCTGGTGGACTGGACTTGTCCGATTCGCTCAGGCTGCGAAGGATCTCTCCCGCCCGGGAGATGGTGGCGTCGGTACCCTCCATGGCCTCCACTGCGACGCAGGCTCCGGCGGCGATCACCACGGTCTGTCCCAGGTCAAACCCCGCCACGGCGCGAGCCACCGTAAGCCCGTAGGCGATATCGGCCCGTTCGGATTGAGTGGGAGCGCGTTTGGTCAGTACTCCCGGGGTGGCCAGCATGGGTTCCAGATAAGCGGTGGAGGAGAGGAGATGGATTCCCTCGTCTTCCAGCACCTTGGCCACCGCGCCCAGCAGCATGTCCGTGTTGCGTGCGCGCAGATGCAGCAGCAGTTTGGCCAGCCGCCAGTCCGGCCGGATGCTGGAGAAGATCTGCTTGTGCTTCACCTGCCCGGCCATCACGGCGCGGCGCACGCCCTCACGATGGAAGGTCTCGATCAGCCGGGAGAGTTCTCCCAGCGAGAGCCAGTGTACGCGCACGGCCTCCGGCTCGCGCGCGGCGCGCTGGTTCATCTCCGGATCCGTCTCTTCCTTGATCGCCGCCACCACCACCCGCAGCCCGTGCGCCCGCGCCGCCTCCAGCAGAAGAAACGGGAAACGTCCGTTGCCTGCAATCAGCCCCAGCGGCTCACCGGCGCCCGGCAGCATTACCGGATCGCTCCGCGCTCACTGGCTTCGACGAACTCCGCCAGATAGCGCACATGCTCTCCGCCGCCCTGGGCCAGCATCTCGTGGATGACCTCCAGCGCCTGGGTGGTGTTCCGCTTGCCCCCGATCAGCGCCCGCATGGCCGTGCCCAGTTCGCGCAACTGCTCCGGGGTAAAGCCCCGCCGCTGCAGACCCACCTTGTTCAACCCATACGCATGATTGTTCCGCTCCGCGCAGGTCAACGAGTACGGCAGAACGTCCTGGGTGATGGTGGTGCCTCCGCCGATGAAGCTGTATCTGCCAATACGGCAGAACTGATGCACCGGGCAGAGCGCGCCCACAGTGGCATAGTCCTCCACAACCACGTGGCCGGCTAAAGTCGCCGCATTGGCCAGAATGCAGCCGTTCCCAATCGACGAGTCATGGCCCACATGCACGTAGGCCATGATGAGACAACCGGAGCCCATCCGGGTGATGCCGCTGCCGGCAGCGGTACCCCGGGAGATCGTCACATACTCGCGGATGGTGTTGTCGTCGCCGAAGGCGGCTCCGGTGGGCTCGCCGGCGTACTTCAGATCCTGCGGGGCAACCCCCAGGCAGGCGAAGGGATAGATCTTGTTGCGCGCCCCAAAGGTCGTGTAGCCGTCCAGCACCACGTGCGAAACCAGCTCGCACGCCTCCCCCAGCACCACGTGCGGGCCTACCGTGCAGTATGGCCCCACCGTGCAACTTTCCGGGATCACAGCGCCTGGGGAGACGATCGCGGTCGGATGAATACTCACCTTGCTTCCACCTCAGCGGCCGCCTCCGCAGCCGACTTCTGGTTGCCACGCGGCACCAGCATGCACATAATGGTCGCCTCGCAGGCAACCGCTCCGTCCACCGTGGCCTTGCCGCTCAACTTCACCGCGGTTCGCCGCCAGTTCAGCACCGTCACCTCGATGCGAAGCTGGTCGCCCGGCACCACCGCGCGGCGAAACTTGGCCGCTTCGATGCCGGTAAAGACCATCAGCTTGTTGTCGCGGTCGGGAATCTCGGTCAACAGCAGCGCCCCGCCCGCCTGCGCAATGGCCTCCACGATCAAGACGCCGGGCATGATCGGATAGTCCGGGAAGTGGCCGGTAAAGTGCGGCTCATTGGCAGTCACATTCTTGATCGCAACGATCCGCTTCTTGCGCTCCATCTCCAGCACGCGATCGATCAGCAGCATCGGATAGCGATGGGGCAGGATGGACATGATCTCGACGATGTCCAGGGACGTCTTTTCCGTCCGCTCAGCTCCCGATTCCTGGCTCAAATCGGAGGGAGATGCGGGGGAACCGTTCGCCTCGGCCGGCTTGTCCGGGGTCGTCAGTGTGGAATGGCTCATAGCGAGGCTAAGAATATCACCCGCGCCGAACGCTCGCTCTCCCGGCGCGCTCTCTGCCGTTTGAGCAGGCAGAGTCCCGTCTCCCGGGTAGCCGGTTTCGAGCGTTTGGCGTAGACCCACGAAGACGATTAATCTAAAGTCGCCATGAGCGATCTGGATTACTTCACCCTCTTCTCCCTCCCGCAGCACCTGCACATCGATCTCGCGGCCCTGGAAAAGACCTTCTACGCGCAATCCCGCAAGCTCCATCCGGACCGCTTTGCCTCGCGCCCTCCGGAGGAGCAGCAGGCTGCGCTCGCCGCCAGCTCCCGCCTCAACGACGCCTACCGTACCCTGCGCGATCCCATTCTTCGCACCGAGTACCTTCTTTCCCTGCAGGGCATCCAGCTTCAGGAGCAGTCCCGCGCCGCCACTGACGCCGCTCGCGCTTCCGGCACGGAGAAGAAGCAGGTCGCCCCGCCCGACCTTCTCGAAGAGGCCTTTGAGCTCAACATGGCGCTGGAAGAGCTCAAGATGAGCGGCGACGATCCTGACGCTCGCGCCCAGCTCGAGTCCTTCCGCACCCGGTTTACCGCCATGCTCAGCGAGACCCAGCAGGATTTGGAGGCCCTCTGGACAGCTTGGGACAGCTCCTTTGACGCCGCCGACCGGGCGAACCAGCAAGCCAGCACCCAAGCCATGGTAGCCCTGCTCAACCGCCGCAGCTACATCCGCAACCTGGTGCGCGACGTCAACGCCGCCCTGGAATCGCAGGCCACTCCAGAGCGCTGAAGAAAGGCTCCGCAAGGGCAGAGTGACTCCGGCGTTCTGAAGTGGCCCAGTTCAGCGGTTGTTCTGGCCACCCTCGGACAGAGCGAGCTTCCGGTCCGGACCTCGATCTCGCTCTTATCGTGCGGCAGACAGGCGGAAGAGACGAGTGTCATACGAGTGTCTTTTCGAGCGGAGGATGCGCAGCTTGCGGGCATCGGGATGTCGAGGATTCAAAACCCAATTCCAGGTCTCGGGCATGATCGCGGAGGGTACGCGAAGCAGGGGCGTTCGTCTTCCGGCCAGCCACGCATCTCCACGTGACTGAGCTTCGAGCTCATTGCCGATCCAGCTGGGGGACAGTGAAGCAGGCTCAACCGTCTCGAAGGGCGGGTTGTCGCCCGCTTCGATCTTCAGAAGCTGATAGCGATCCGGACGATGGTCCTCATCGATTTCGAGCTGAACGAGGACTTCCAGAAGGGCGGATGAGGGGCTTTCCGCTAAATAGACCACCGGCTGACCGGCGGTATGCCAGCGTGCCGAAGCGCAGAGGCCGCCAACTCCCAGCAGATCCGCATAGTTACTGATCCGCCACAGGATCATCAGGCGAACATGCCTTCATCCACTTGGATCAGCATCTGCTCAACCAGCCTCGCGCCTGCCTCGGTTTGCAGCATCTCCATCGGCGTCTCGCCCTGGAAACGCTTTTTGGCCTTTCGCATCCATGAGAAGGCTTTGTCTCGATCGGCGCAGATACCTTCGGCCAGCGCCAGTACACGCGCTGCTCGGACCGCCTTATCCGACTCGTCCGGCGTCAGAACCTCCTCGATCCCTCTGTTGCGCCGCTCTGTACGGTGGCGGAAGGTACGGTGGGGAATCACGATCAAGTGGAACTCGTCCTTGGTCATGCCATGCGAGAGAAACGCCGCTTGCACCGTGAGCGGAAGGCCCTTGCGGACGATATGGGCCAAATCGAACTCGCTTCCAAACTTCTCTCCCAGCCACTCTGCAATCTGTTGTATCTGAGCTGCCATGCGCCCGAGCTCCTCTCGTGCCATTATGCCGCAAAGTCTACGGCATATTGGCAACCAGCCCGCGTGAGGACCTGGCTCGTTCCTCTTCTGTCTTGCGATTGACCTGCACGTGTTGGCGGAGAGGAACAAGACATGTCGCCCATTCTGCCGATCCGCGACCATCTAGCCGCATTAATCATGCTAAGTGCTTCATTATAATGATAATAATGAATGCCGTTGACGGCATAATGCCGTCTATGACATATTACTGTAGATGGCATGGGAAGTCGAGTTCTCGGATGAATTCGGGGAGTGGTGGGATGGGCTCGACGCTGCGGAGCAAAAAAGCGTCGACTTTTCCGTCAGTCTTCTTTCCGCAGCCGGGCCGACACTCAAGATGCCCCATTCCTCCGGAGTCGAATCCTCGCGGCATAAACACATGCGCGAACTCCGAATCCAGCATGACGGACGCCCATACCGAGTCCTTTATGCGTTCAATCCACGGCGCACGGCGATATTGCTGATCGGCGGGGACAAAACCGGCAACGACCGATGGTACGAAGAATACGTACCCCAGGGAGATGACATCTACGACCAGCACCTTAAAGAGCTGGAAGACGAATAAGAAAGGAACGAGAACCAGTTCTCTGTATCGGGAGGGAGAGACGGTTATGGCGAGGAACTACAAGGAACTTCAAGCAAAGATGAACCCTGCGGACGTTGCCGAGAACCGGCAGCGTGTACGCGAAGAGTTGCAGCGCATGGCACTCGACGAGTTGAGGAGCGCGAAACAACTCACGCAGGCGGATATGGCGGAACTGTTGGATGTGCCGCAAAGTTCAATCTCACGTATCGAACAGCGAACTGACATGTATCTGAGCACTTTGCGCAACTACGTTCAGGCGATGGGGGGAGTGCTCCAAATCCAAGCGGTGTTTCCGGAAGGTGGCGCAGTGGTTATCAACCGCTTCGGAGACTATGAGGAGCAACCGTACATCGTCGTGGTCCGGACCGAAAGGAATGACGCCTTTCAATTACAAGCGCGGCCCTTTCAGCACCAGGGCGGCGCTCTCTCGACACGACCGGTCAAATGGTCAGGGGTCGTGAAAGCGATGAAGGCGCTCCATCTCGCCGAGTCGCAAATTACAGCGATTCGCAATAACCTTCAGCAAACGCAAGAGGTAGAGATAGGCGGAAGAGCCGGTCAGAGAGTCTTTCAAATTCCGGATTTGGTAGCTGCGGGATTTGAGCCTGTGGCTGTCGTCTAGGTCACAGGAGAGGTTGGCGAATGAAATGGCGACATACAACGATAAGGACAGAATCGGCTTTTGGCTGCGGCTCTACAACCGCCTCGAAGGAGAGAACTATAATGTTGAATCGTGGCCGGACGATGACTCCTCGAAGAAAAACATCGATGCACTTTGCCGCAATGGGAGTGGTCGGACTCTGGCAGTCGAACATACCCTCATCGAGCCGTATGCGGGCAGCAAAGCGGATACCGATCCGTTCCTCAAGACTCTCGGAGCGCTCGAAGATCATCCGCTTCTGAAGCAGCAGGGCTATATGCTGATCGCCTCTCAGCCTGTGGGAGCCGTCCCTCGCGGTATTAAGTGGGTTGACATGCCCCAGATGATGATTTCGCAGCTTGAAGCGGTTCTGCCTGGCCTACCAGAGGGTCTGCACACGGTAACCGTGACTGGCCCTCGGTGGTCACTGGACCTCAATGTGAGTAAGAGGAGAACTGTTCCGGGTGACCCCGGTAGGTTCTTCACGGCGCGTGTCTATCCTGGTGATCCCGGACCTGAACTCATCATCGCAGCACTTGAAAAGAAAGTTCCGAAGCTCGCGGCCGCGTCTGCTGACAAGAAGATTCTGCTGCTTGAAAAGGATGCTGTTGCTGGCACAATCGAAGCGCAGTTCGATCAGTTACCCGACGAGCCCCGCATTCACGGTCTGTTGGATAGCATTGACCAAATTTGGGGAATTAATTCGGTGGCGCTGGAGAGCGAAGACGTGATCTTCACCAATCAGATATTTCCTCCACTGTACGACCATGCGAACTACTGCTCTCTTGAACTGGGGAGTGATAAGTTCTGGCAGGTGAGTCGATAGCCAACCTTAAAAAAGCGACATACCTGCGTCATGGGAATCTTGAGGAGCGCCGATGACCGGAGGCTACCTTGCATCTCAAATTCGTCAATGGCGTATACGTCCGATCATCGCATTTCGCGAATACATCTTCCGGGACGTCGTGCCGCAATTCGGCAGGCTAAATGAGCGAGCCGACCAGATCGGTAATGAATTTTTCGAGGCTGCGATCAATCAGCCAGCAGGAGAAGACTGTGACGGTGATCTCTCTGGATTCGCCGAAGACGCCCACGATCACGCGCTGAGCTGGTACGAAATGATGCGGTCTCTGCGGCAGACAATGCTCAATCTGTTGGCGGCAGGACTGTTTCACCTGACAGAGCAACAGCTCGCGCAGCTCGGGGACGACGCTGGCTTTGACAATCGTCGCCCCAAAGAGGCAGCTCTAGATGAGATGGTGAAGTGGTACAGTTCTGTACTTAAGTTGGATCTAAAACAGCTTTCGGAGTGGCCTCTCATCCATGAACTGCGTCTGGTTGCAAATACGGCGAAGCACGCCGAGGGGAAGTCCAGTGGTGAACTAAGAAACCTGCGGCCTGGGCTGTTCTGCGATCCAATGTTTGCAGAAATCGACCGGGCCGTGGACATCAGGAATTATCTCGTAAACCGCCCGGTCTCTGCACCGCTCGCCGGTGAAGGTCTGTTTATCACCGAAGAGATCCTCGAACAATATGCGGTGGGCGTCGAGAAGTTTTTTCGCGAGATAGCAGACCACTTCGAGCAGCACGAAGATGAATATTATTGATCGATCGATTCGTAACGCACGAGATCAGGACACCGGCTTGATGAAATGGGCCTATGGGTCAAAAGAATTTGATCGGAATCTGCCTACTATGTGAATTAGAACGTTTTAGGCGTTCGACGCGGGCCCGAGATAATAAGCAATCTTAATGTCGCGCATGACAATATGACGCTGGCGCGATTGATTTTGAGAGGAGCGCCGGGCAAATGAAGACACGGCAACCGGCAGAACCTAGGGCGCACCATTTCGTTCCGAAATGCTGGCTGGCGGGGTTCACTGACACCGGAGAGCCAAACGGAATGCTCTACGTCACTGACCTGAAAAGGAAGAGGCAGTGGCGGTGCAAACCTTCGAAGGCCGGCCACCAACGCGACTTCAACCGGGTCAATGGTGCCGGCACGCTAGATCCCTTAGTGATCGAGAAGCTGTTTTCTAGCATCGAGAGTGATATAGCACCTGTGTTCAGGCGCCTCACGAGGGAAAAGAGAGGGCCGAAGGACGGGTTCGAACTCGGAATACTCGTTGAATATTTGGCAATTCAATTGGTCAGAGTGCCGAGCTTCCGGGCTGTCGTGCGGGGAGCCCTTGAATCCCATTTTCGCAAGGAGATTTTAAGCAGCCCAGAGGCATGGGAGAGGGCATTGCGTCGAGTCGGAGCTTCGCTGGGCGATCCTGGCACAGACTACGCGAGGGTTCTCGAAGGGCTCGCGACGGGGGAGATGAAGTTTACCGCGGAGCCACAATTCTATCTGAGGCAGGCCGCGGGAGTGCTCGAAGATGTCGATGAAACGCAGTCCTTAATGAAGCGGGACTGGGGCTGGCAGATCAGTGAATCAGGTCAAGTCATCGGGTCAGATAACCCCGTAGCTCTCGACGGTCCGCCGGATGAGCCGATTGGCATCGGCAATGCGCCCTGGGTGAGCTATCCAGTGAATCGTCACCTCTTGCTTTACGGGACGAAGGACGTCATCGAACCACCTCATCTCACAATGAAGCTCATCGCGAGGCACAATACATTTGCAATGCTGACGGCTGATGAGCGGGTATTCTCTCACCGGCCAGACTTTCTCTGGCTTGACTCCGCTGGTCACTGCCAGACCGATTGGCGGCTATTTTCGAAGGTGGACTTTACGCCTACACAATAAGCCGCATCCAACCATCGTCAGCGCCCGGCGCGACGGCACGGTATCTACTCGCTCAGCACCTCGCACTCGCCCGCACCACGGCTGCAGGGCGCAGCATCGTCTCCGGCGGACGCAACCGGCCGCCTGGGTCACCCCTGAACCCCTTTGTGTCCTGTCTCCGCAAGCCACGGTCCATGCGGACCTGCATTATTTACAAGTTCGCACGCCGAGGATGCCATACAAGGGACAGAAGGCGACAAAGGCAGTCAGAAGCGGAACGACTCCGATCAAGCCCACCCAGCGAATCGGGCCATGCAATAG
>JAKAQS010000086.1 GCA_021819585.1 Acidobacteriota bacterium | reverse complement strand
ATATTTTCGGAGAAATCGGACCTCATCACCGGCCAATTCAAACGGTTTATCAATTAGCGCCACGGCAATCGTTCGCATCAAGTCATCGTGGTTCAGAATCCTCGGCGACTCGCTCTTGCACTTCGCACAGACGACAACTTCAATGTCCTTGAGAAAGACATTGTTCAATCCGCTTTCGGTAAACCGATAGTCCCTTCGCACCATTTTGGCGTTTCCGCCGCACTCCCGGCACACTCTCTGCTTTCCTTTCATGGCTTTCCCCTCGCCGTCGGTATTATCGTTTGTCGAGCATCACTGTAATAACCAGCACTTCGTTTCGTTCCAGGAACGTAATCACTACTTTTAATCTCTTTTCGCTATCCGGAGGCTTACCCTCAACTTTGTAGCGCCACTCCTGGAAGCGAACATCCAACTCCGGTTCGTCATAGATGATCCCCCTGCGAAGCACAAACTGCGCATCCGCTGGATCAACATTGCGCTCGCTACACCGCTGCGCGAAATGCGGATGATATTCCACGATGCCGTTCTTAAGACACTCCCGCAGCAGTTTAAGAGCGTCCGATCTGCTGAGCCGTGGCACCATTCGTCTATGTGATAATATATCACATAGTTTTGTTTGGGGGAAGAATCTCTACCGAGGCCTTCTATGGGTTCCAACGCGAGAGCACATCATTACGTTCCGAAGTGCTGGCTGGCCGGATTTACGGAATCAGGCGAAAAGGACGGCCGTTTTTGGCAGACCGACATCAACACCGGCAACCAGTGGCCTTCCAATCCCCTCAACGCTGGCCATCAGCGCGATTTCTACCGCATCTCGGACTCGCGCAAAGACCCTCTGTTGATTGAGGGTAAGCTGGCCGAGATCGAAGGGGCCATTGCGCCCATCCTGCAACTCCTCGACAAAGAGCGTCGGCTGCCAAATGAGGATGAGCTTGGAAGCCTAATCGTCTTCATGGCTATCCAGTGGATTCGTGTGCCTGCGTTCCGTCCGTTTCTTTTCGATTTCACAAATTTTTATATGCGCGCCAACCTCTCTGATGCACTCAGGAGTGAAGAGTCCTGGGAGCGGACTTTGCTACTGGCCGGAATCCCGGCTGACACTGAAGGCAGCGACTATCAAAAGATGCGGAAGTTCTTCCAGTCCGGAGAATTTTCGCTAAACGTTGGAAACGATTGGTATCTGAAGGAGGGCTTCACCGCAGCGATAACCGTTATCGAGTCTTTGGAAAAACGACATTGGGGAGTAGCGATTAGTGATGCGGGAGATTTCATCGCTTCTGATAATCCAGTCGTGATGGATGGAGCGCCTAGACAAACAATGGGGTTTGAAAACGCCGGGGTAGTCATCTATCCCGTCAGCCGCCACCTTGTGCTGTATGGCACCAGAATCCCCGTGGTCATTCCCCCTATGACCGCAAACGATGTCGCACGCCACAATACCTTTATGATGTTTACGGCTTCCAGCTACGTTTATTCTCACCGTCCAGATTTTGGTTGGCTGGATACGGACGGAAACTATCAGACAGACCGGCGACTCTTTTCAAAATCCGCGTTCACTCGGGATTCTCTAAAAAGCTGAATGCGATACTCCTCATTCTCCTTGATGAGTGAAAGCCCGTGCAGTCCCATTATTTCCCGCAGGGGACGCAGGCAACGGTGGAGATCGACCCGCGAAGCAATAACCGGTTGCGACTCATCGACACGGTGAGCAGCCGGGGACCGAGCAAGCAGACGCTGAGTCCCCGGCCTAAACATCCTCACCGGATGGATAGATCGCCATACCTAAGAACACTCATGCAATTTGACGCGGCGAAGCCGCCTCCATACTCCTTTTTCCGCCTTCAGCTACCCACAAATTCTGCGGAAGAACCGGTTTTCGCCTTGGTCTGCTCCGATTCATGCAAATGCGCAGCCGCAATCTAGGGGTCTAGACCCAAATCGCCGAGGTCGAGCAGCCTTCGCAAATCTTCTGTATGACCTGGCTCGGCCAGCGAACCCCAATTTTGCCACGAAAGCTCTGCCTCTGCGGTCTCGAAGATCGCGCAGGATGGGAAGTTCAAATCGTGCCGGGAAGGGAACAAGATCCCGTCCGGTTGTGTGGGATGTATTCGCAGTGCATCCGACCACGCCTGCGCAACAGCGTAGGAGCCTGTGCAGATTCTCCCATCGAGTCCGGTCCGAGGCGCATCTGGCCGCCCTTCGCACAAAGATCAATGAAGCGAAGGGGCCGATTCGTATAGATTTTTGCAACGGGCCTGTCGCGTAGCTCTGGGATAGATACGCTCGTGCGACCTAGCTCCTGCATGAAGGTCTCGACGAATGCGCCTTCCAACTGAGGTGAAGCGTAGAGGACACCGCAGGCCCAAGCCACTGAATCGAAGCGATAGTCCAATGTCTTTCCGAAGAATATCGGTGACTTTTGGACCGCACGATAGATACGAAAGAATGGCCCAGTCAGTTCGGCAATGATAGGCTTGTGGCGGTTCAATGCCTGAGTGGGGAGGGGCAGGTCACCGGGTTTGTTTCGCACGTCGGTCACGCTGCGCCATGTTCTCCGAGGGTCCGTGCAGCCCTGAGTACATCCTCATATTCGCCAGCCCGCAGGGCTTGCAAAGGAGAAAGGCCCCCCAGCCGAATGTTGCCATGCACGAAGAAGGACAACTTTCTCCAAGCATCATGGTCCTTGAGGGCAGCTAACACCTGTTCAAGATGATCGAGCGTCTTGTTGCCTTCAACCTGCCACACCGGATAGACAAACCGGGTGCCGATTTCAAGCGCCAGCAGTGTACCGGCCTTCCGGCGCTTATCGACGGACTGCCGCGTGATCCCGAGCAAGCCCCCAAGCTCTTCCGGCCCGATCACACCACCTTCCGTTTCGAGCAGTTCTTTACGCCGAATCTGTCCGCGCAGCTTCGCCTCTGCAAGCGGGTCTTGTTCGAGCACCGAACCAAGCACTCCAGGCTGTTGCAGCGCCAGAAAAAGGACTCCGATATCAGTTGGTGCAGAGGCAGCTTCCTGCAACGATGTGGGGTCAAGAGTTGCAATCAGATTCTCAACTGCGCGAGTAGCGCGGCGCTGAAAGATCGTGTGTTCGGTACCAATGCTCTTCAAAGCAAGTGCCCGGCTCATTCTGGTTTACCTCTTACATGAGTATACACACGAAGGAATCAGTAAACCAACTGCACATTCGAGATGGAGGTAGCTGCACTCAATCTTTGATCTCAGGTGAGCCAATGCGCTCCGAACGCATGATAAATGTCTGCGGACGTTTGGGGAGCACGAAACCTATTCGCTACTGTTTGCTACCTGAATAATGCACTGGAGCCATTTGGAACCCCTGAGAATCCTGTTTTACAACAGTAGGGACGCGGAGTTCGGAGCTTCGCGAACCGATTCTCAGAGGTCACCCGAATGGTGAGCAATAGAAACCAGCATCGCCGCCGCAAGCCCGTAGATCAAGGGGATGCGGCAGTTATCGAAGAGCTTTTCTAAGATAATTTGTTGGGGGCACCTTTGGGGGCAACTCAGCTGGACGCTTGGGCAGAAAATTGCTAATTATCCATAGTTCTCTCGAATTCAGACGCGTGTTCGGTAGCGTCTCTGGCCACCACCTTGTTTACCTATAAATCATAGACTTGCGAACCACGAAGGCGAACTGTACCAACTTTGTACCGCCACCAGAGTTAGCCTCTCTGTACGGAGGTTGGCCCTATGCTTCGCGTCTACACCCGTCATTCCGCCGATTGCGATCACGCTGATAACGCGCAGTGGAGGCGCTGCCGCTGCCAAAAATGGTTCCGCGGAGTTTTGCCCAATGGAGGCGCTATCCGCGAGTCTGGCGGCACGAGAAGCTGGGAGCGGGCGGAACGAAACGCCCGCAACAAGGAAGCCGAAGCCAATCCCACTTGCATCGATCAGGCGCCACCGCCTACACAGTCGCCACCCTCGGCCTTAGCGCAGGAGTGACTGTGCCTGGAAGAGTGCCGGATCTTCCGCACAGCGGAGCAGAGTGTCGCAAAAGGCATGGGCACAAGGACACAGGCGTCCAGCACCGCCGCATATTCGTTATCGACCGTCAGGATCAATCCAGAGGCGCCCGGTCGTAGGTTCCTTGTTGAAACTCGGTGCGCGCCATGTCATCGAGCGTCTTGCGATGGGCGGAGTCACGCCGACCTTTGAAGGCCAGAACGTCACGCGCATAGAGCCGCCGGTGGGTACCGACCATGTGATAGGGAATCTCGTTCTTTTCCAAAAGCTGGACAAGGAACTGACGGGATACAGCCAGCAGCTTCGCTGCTTCTACCGTTGTCAGATCTGCATTGCTTTGAAGAATCGTAACGGATTTGCCCGCCTTCAAATCCCCTAAGAGCTGGTACAAGAAGGAATAGAGATTAGGCGGCAGGAGTTGCGTCTTCCCGTCCGGCCCAATGAGCTTTGCTTCTGCAGCCCGAATCTTGGTGTACAGATCGAGGATGTCCTTCTGGTCCTGCTCTGAAATCGAGACGCCAGCCACTTCCTCTTTCGCAGCCATTATGTCCTCCATAATGTGCTACAAGTGCTATATCCACTATAATACATACAGGTGCTATATATGCAATCGGCGTGAGTGCTCAATGATCCACTTCAGGCTCAATTCCAGGAAGTCGTACAAGGTCGCTCCGCCTCGCCAAGCCAACTTTTATTCCGTATGACCACTAATGCACCCTTTCGTTGCCGCGACGACGCGGCCTTTGCAACTGCTCTAGCCCGCACCCTTCAGCTTCGACGCCCCGGAGGAGTCATCCGCGCGAAGCCCTCTCAGCCATCCTTCGTTCCGTCAAAATCTCGGACCTGCGCGGGTCACTTCGTTTGTCTGGCTCGGCATCGTAGCTTCGCGTAGACCAAAGCGTTTCGAATTCTGACAGGAATAGCCTTCGACACCTGGAAACGGGGCGGATATCTGAATCCGATCGACCGGAAAGCATGCGGGACCAACGAGTCTCAGTTTGACAGGTTTTTCCTTTATCGATGTTCAGAGGTCGGCCGGAAGCTCCCCTGGCCCACCCCGGCAACCTTTTCGCGTTCTACGTTAGTCTCTTACAAGAAGGGGAGGATTCTTCATGCAAAAGGGGCCGAAGATTGCCATCGCAGTCACCGCCGTGATGGTGCTGATGGTAGGCGTACGCGTTGGCTTGATCTACCGGGCGAATCATGAGGCCGGGCCGGTCCGCAAGAATCCCTACGCTGATGTTCCTGTCGATCCTGACGATAACGTCTTCCTGCGCAAGAAGTATCCTGACTCGCTGGCCGACCAGCGCTCCCTGATCGGCCAGACTGTCTGGGTGAGCGCCGGCGGGCAACTGGCCTACTACGCCGACAGGGGCAACCATGTCGACTACGCCAAGCCGGTGGGCAATCTTTTGGGCGCCACTCCTCTACTCATCAAAGGCGTCTTCGAAAAGAAGGCTCCTGCCTCCGGACCCGCGGTCTTCCGCATCCCGGCTGGTGAGCGCCAGGTGTTGCTGGCCTTCACCCTGCCCGCATCCTCTGATCCTAAAACCCTCTATGCGACCCCGGTGGGCGACTTCCAGAACGGCAGCTACAACTTCGTCAACGACGATGTCTTCTTCTATGACGACCCGCACAAGCTGTACAGTTTTTGGGGCCCGGCAATGTGGTCCGCCATCGACAAGCACCAAGCGGTGCTGGGCATGAGCGAGAATCAGGCCATGATGTCGCTGGGCGAGGTGACCACCCCGGACTCGAACAACCTCGGCAACCGCACGGTGCTCTTTGACAACAACGGCCATCCGATTCGAATCGTCTTTGTCAATGACAAGGCCGTGACGATTACGCCCCTGCCCACGGCCGGCCAGACCGCGGCGCCGTCATCCAAATAGCACAGCCGCAGCCTGCAAGCACTTTGCTCCAGTCCAGACGGCGATCCCGCGCACTGGGCTGGAGCGCAACGCCCCTCAGCCGAAGTTGCCCGCAACCCGGTTGAGGTTCGCGCCGCACATCTTCCGAGGCCCTTCGTCCGGGCCTGGTTTTCACCCCAAGGTTCTCACCCGGTGTTTCTCAGCCCCGCGCTGATTCCATTGATCGTGGCCGTAATGGCGCGATCCAGATCCTCACTCTTCTCCCCGGCGCGCTTGCGTCTGAGCAGCTCCAGTTGCAGCAGGCTCAACGGGTCCACATACGGATTCCGCAGCCGTATGGAGTGAGCCAGCATCTGGTTGTTCTCCAGCAATTCGGTCTGCTGCGCCACCGCCAGCACCATCCGCCGGGTGCGTTCGAACTCCGCTTCCAGCAGGCTGAACACGCGCTCCCGCAGCGCCTCATCGGTCACCAGCATGGAGTACTGCCTGGCGATTCCCATGTCCGCCTTGGCCATGGCGATCTCCACATTCTGCAGAATTTCCAGAAACAGGGGCAGCCCTCGCGCCATCTCTTGCAGCAGCTCCATCCCGTTCTCATGCTTCCGCGCAAACTCCTCCAGGGCGTGGCCTACTCCGAAGTACGCCGGCACCACGTGCCGCGACTGCATCCACCCAAACACCCAGGGAATCGCGCGCAGGTCCGCCAGGCGGCGCTGCTTGGCCGATGCGCCTGCGGCGCTCGCATCCATGCGTTTGGCCGGCCGCGAACCGATCCTGGCGTGCTCCAGCTCGGCTACCGGCGTCGCCTGCTCGAAGTAGGCGTAGACATCGGGATTCTCCAGCAAGTGCTCGGTATAGAACGCCAGCGACAGGGCGGAGATCTCCTCCATCGCCGCCTCCCACTCGGGCAGGATCTCGCCGCTGAGCCGCGGCTTTCGGGCCTTGCAGTCGGCTTCACCCTCCTCAGCCGGTCGAGGCCGGATATCAGGCCGGGCCAGCGCCTCCAGCGCCGCGGCGATCATTAGCTCCAGGTTCCGTTCCGCCAGCACCACATCGCTGTACTTCCAGTTCAATACCTCGCCCTGCTCGGTGATGCGCAGCTCGCCGTTGAAGCTGTCCAGAGGCTGAGCGAAGATGGCTCCATGGGTAGGGCCTCCTCCGCGTCCCACGGTGCCGCCGCGGCCGTGGAACAGGCGCAGGTTCACGCCACACTCCCGAGCGACAACATGCAGCGCCCGATGCGCCTTCCAGATCTCCCAGGTGCTGGTGATCATGCCTCCGTCTTTGTTGGAATCCGAGTAGCCCAGCATCATCTCCTGGCGTCCTCCCCAGGCTTTGAGCAGCGGCTTGTAGACCTCTGAGGTCCAAAGCTCTCGGCAAACCTCCGGCGCCCGGCGCAGGTCTTCAATGGACTCGAAGAGCAGCACCGGCTGCAGTCCAGGATCCCGCTCTCCGTTGGCGCAGGCTCCGCCCTCCACGACCACCCCGCCCAGGCGTGCCAGATCCAACACCGTCAGCGCATCCTTCGCGCACGCCGCGCCGGAGACGACATATTGGGTGATGGTGGCCGGCAGGCTCTGCTTCAGCTCGGCCAGAGTGCGAAAGGTGGCCAGAACCTCCTGAGTCTGCGCGCTCATCTCCGCGGATTGCTTTCCATCCGTGGCTCCGTTCTCTCCGGCTTGACCGGCGCGGATCTCCGCTGCGCGGTTTTGGTCGTTCGGAACGCCATTCGCAGCCGCCACCTGTGAAGCCGCCTTCAACTCCGCCAGCGCCGCCTGATGCACGCGCGCATGTTGACGGATATCCAGCGTCTGCAGGTGGAGGCCGAAGGTCCGCACGGCCAGCAGCAGCGGATCCACAAAGTGCTCCGCCAGCCGCCGGCCCCGGTTCTGGACCAGGGACTCTCGCAGCAACGTCAGATCCTCGATCAACTCTTCGGCCTTCTGGTAGCGCGGCAGGCCGGACTCGAGCGGCAGCGCCAGGCCACGATGCATGGACACAGCCTGCAGCCCACCCAGGCGCAGCTTCATGCAGGCAATCTGCATCCGCGCGGCCTCGTTGGGGAAGCGGTCGAACGGCGTCGCATCTCCGTTGGCCCGCAGGATCTCCGTATACTCGGCCAGGCGCCGGCGCAGAGCCACGGAGATGGGCGCCTGACGGGTGGAAGAAGCCAACTGATTGAACAGCTCGGTCAACTTCGTCACATAGTAGTCGTGCGCCAGTTCGCGTGACAGCGCCAGTGACTCCCGGGTCGCCTTCGCCGTCACAAACGGATTGCCATCGCGGTCGCCGCCAATCCAGGAGCCGAATCGCACCAGAATCGGCAGATCGGCCAACTGGGTCGGCTCGGTTGCGGGAAACTCCGCGTCCAGGGCGCTGGCGATCT
Organism: Acidobacteriota bacterium; assembly: GCA_021819585.1. Taxonomy (GTDB): domain Bacteria; phylum Acidobacteriota; class Terriglobia; order Terriglobales; family Acidobacteriaceae; genus Granulicella. Next base: position 6,043 of record JAKAQS010000086.1, on the reverse strand, counting down.
CCGCATACAGCACAGGAATGGTGGCAAACAAGGACGCCTCGTAGTAATCCAGCGCCATATTCACCTCATCGCGCACCGTTGGCCGTTCATGGCGCACCTCATCGGTCTGCCACAGGGCCGTGATCTCGGCCAGCAGCGCCGTCTCCAGAGCTTCCAGGTCCGTTACCGGAAGAGGGATGGAGTCCAGCTTTTCCAGCAGGTCGGAGATGCTGCGCCGCTTGAACATCACGCTGCGCCGGGCCACCTCTGTGGGATGTGCCGTAAACACCGGAATAATGCAGATCCGCTCCAGCAGCGTCATCACCATCTCGCGCGAGAACCCGGCTGTGCGTAGCCGGCGCAGTGTTCCGCGCAGGCTGCCGCGCTGCGGCTCGGCCCGCGCGTCCAGCAGAGCCGATCGCCGCCGGCGCTTGCGATGGTTGGTCTCCGCCAGGTTGATCAGCTCAAAGTAGAACGCGAACGCCCGCGCCAGAAAGAAGGCTGTCCGGGCATCCAGAGCGATCTCATGGATCAGCGACTGCGCCTGTTCCATGTGGCTTCCCGCCGCCTCCGCATCGCCCTTGGCATCGGCCTGGCGGCGCGCAATGGCGATCCGCCGCAGGCTCTCCACGGCTCCATATAGCGCATTTCCAGGCTGCTCCCGCAACACCTGTCCCAGCAGCGAGCCCAAAGACCGCACGTCGCGCCGTAATGGAGCCTCCTTGGCGGGGCTGGTTCGGGCTTCAAGTTCCGCAAGACGTTCAGGCCAACAAGAGGGGGTCCAAAGAGAAGGCATATTTGATTATCGCGCAAACGGCCCATGCGCTTCCCGCGCGAATCAACTCCGCCCGATGATTGGAGTTTCTCTGCGCGGCCCCGCGGCTTCCTGTGCCTTCGCCAGTTCCTTCGCCAGTTCCGTAGAGTACGCGCTCAGTTGGGCATAGGCCGTCCGCAGCAGAGGAGCCTCCACCCCATGCCGGTGTCCGCGTTCCACCATGTCGCCCAGGATGTGGTCGGCCTCCACCGGCAAACCCCGCTGCATGTCCCGGTACATCGAGGTGGTCAGGGTAGAGGCCGGATTCAACAGGCGCTGCTCGGTGGCCACCCGCTGCTCCAAATCCTCCGCGGGGTAACCATTCGCCGCTGCAATCGTCTCGCACTCCGTCATTACCTGGCGGGCCGTCTCCCGGCCTCCCGGCGCCGAGACCGCGGCTCCAATCGGAGCCCGCATCAGGCAGTTGATCGCTCCAGCCGAAGCCAGCATCGTCCACTTCTGCCACATTGTGGCCAGAACATCCGGGCGCAACCGCGCATCGAAGCCCGCTCCGGTCAGGGCCGCCTCGATCGCCCTGATTCGCGCCGTCACCTGTTTGTCGCGTTCGCCAAAGTTCAGGTCATGCAGCGCCGTCATCGAGCGCACCGCGCCCTCCGCATCCAGGTCCGCTACAAGATAGGTCGTTCCGCCCAGCACCGCATGGCTCCCGAATCGGGCCTGCAACGCATCCAAATGCCGCATCCCGTTCAGCAGCGGCAGAACCACCGTCTCCAGCCCCATCGCTGGAGCAAAATCCTCCATGGCGGCATCCAGAGAGTAGGCCTTGGTGCTCACCAGGACCAGATCGAATTCTTCCGGCTGATCCCTCAGTTGCTTGGCGGTCAGCAACTTCAGTTGCCGGGGCGCCAACGTCATGTCACCATACGCCGCGTCGAAGATTCGCAGCCCGGTCCGCCTCAACTGCGCCGCTCGTCCCTCCCGCACCAGGAAGGTGACATTCCGTCCCGCCGCCCCCAGCCGTCCGCCAAAGTATCCCCCTACCGCACCGGCTCCGATCACCAGAATCCGCATAGGCTCTTCACTCCGCCGGCGGCGCCTGTCGGAGCCGTCCTGCCTTCATGCTATGCCACCTCCCGCTAAAACGCTGAAAAAAGAGGGCGGTTCGGTAACGGATGCATATCCTAGGGGGATATGATATGCTGATGAGAACGGGATGCATTGTGAAACGGCCGCTTCCCTGACCCTGGAACGCCACGAAACGCGGATCAACAAAGAGGCATCTCAAGCAAGAGGCGTCGAGAAGCGCCGCCGCGATGCCTTGAAGCACGACAAGATGCATCCTTGCCTGGCGGAAGCGCTGCCGGGGCAGGAGAAGTTTGCGCGCAAACCAGCGCGGCCCTTCCGCCGATCCAAACCGGCCGGCGGCCACGCCCACACCCGGCGCCCAAGCGCAGGCAGCCGCGAAGATCGTACCGAAGATCATTCCAGGGAGCCCGTCCACGCTCCCATGGAAGGCTCCCTGAAAAGGACGAAACCCAGCGTTGGAGAATCACATGAATCTTTTGCACCGAGCCCCTGCCTGTGTCCTTGGAATGACGATGCTGGCGTTGGCGCCGATTTGCTGCGCGGGGCAAGCGAAACATACCTGGAGTCCGTTGACCAGCGGGCCGTTTTATACCGGGACCGCCGACGCCGATCCTCCAGGATCGGGCTATGTGGAACCGTTTATCTTCGATTCCTTGACCCATTCGCTGGGACAAACCAATCTCTATATGCCGCAGAGGCTCAGTTACGGCATCGTGAACAACCTGGAGATCGACTTCTACGTCCCCATCGATTACAACCGCATCGGGCCGCCCAGCACTCCGGATGGCCAGATCGAGACCGCCACCGGGGTAGGAAATCTTCACTTTGAACTGAAGAAGCAGTTCATGAAGGATGCGGACAACTTTCACTTCTGGTCCAGGCCATCCCTGGCGCTCACCTACATCCAGTTCATTCCGACGGGCAAGTATCAGAACCTCAACCCGGCGCTCTTCGGCGCGGACCAGCGCGGCAACGGAACCTATAACGAGGGATTGAATCTGCTGGCGCGCAAGGAGTTCAAGCCCTTCGAAGGATACTTCCAGTTCGGCGATATCGTCGAAGACCCCAACCATGTGGGCAGCGGATACACCTACGACAATGGGTTCACCATCGTTCCGAACGGCGAAAATCTGCGCGCGGTCAATGGAAATCTTCTTTACTTTTCAGGCGCCTTTGAAGATGTGCTGAACAGCAAGCGCGGGCTGGGGTACCTGCTGGAATACAACGGCGAGTCGCAGAGTAAAACCAACCTCTTCTTCGGTCACGCCAATGCGCCAAGCTGGACTTACTTCGATCTTTCTCCCGAAGCCGAGTACACCTGGCCGAATAACAAGAGCTTCGCCATCACCTGGGGCGGGGGCGTCACGCTGACGGCGAAGGAGTCCGGCTACACCCGCACCAAGACGCCCATGTTCACCATCACGTTTTACAGGAACGGCAAACACGGTTATCGCGGAATGGGCGAGTGAACGCTGTTCCCCGATTCCGCTCTGCCTGGGCTCACCTGCGCCGGAATGCCTTCCTGCCGAAGCCGCTTCCGCCCAGGCTCAGCTTCGCGGAGCCGCGCGGAAGCGGTTGGCCCGGCTGAACTCCTCGCGCAGCTCCGGCGTGCGCAGATTCTCCCGCACATGGGCCAGGCGCTGCTCCAGCGCCCAGAGCGATGCGGCGATGGCCTCGCTGTTGGTCAGGGCGATATCCCGCCACATGCTGTAGGGGCTGCTGCCCAGGCGGGTGATCTCGCGCAGCGCCCGTCCCCCAATCGCCTGCACTGCGGCCATGCCCTCGGCATCGCCGGCGAACCGGTCTTCCAGCAGCGCGCTGATGGCCGTGGAGAGCATCTGCGGCAGATGGCTCACCCAGGCGCAGACCTCGTCGTGCCGCTTGGGATCCATCTCCCGCACCCTCGCTCCAAAGCTCTTCACGGTCTCTCTCCAGGCTCCGGCTGACTCCGGCTCCGCAGCCTTTCGCTCGCCGCCCTTTAGCTCCCCTGCCGGCGGCGTAAACAGCCACACGGCGTTGTGGAACAGCGCCGCCTCGGCCAGCGCCGCGCCGCCGGACTCCTTGCCCGCCATGGGATGCCCGGGGAGAAACGCCGCTCGTCCCGACCGGCCGAACAGCCTCTGGGCTTGCGCGGCGATCTCGGCCTTGGTGCTGCCCACGTCGGTCACCAGTTGGTGCGCTTTCAGCGCCGGAGCCAGCCGCTCCATCCAGTCCAGAATCGGCAGCACCGGCGTGGCCAGCACCACCACATCCGCATCCGTGGTTAGCACGGCTTCGCGGCCGGCCAGCGCCCGGTCGATCGCTCCCCGCCGCCGCGCTTCAGCCAACTCTTCCGCGCGGGCATCCCAGCCGATGACCTCGCCTGCAAAACCGCCGGCCTTGAGCGCCAATCCTATGGAGGCGCCCATCAACCCGGTTCCCACCACCAGCACGCTTTTCATCCGCGCTCCCGCCGGTGGGTAAAAGCCCGCGCCGCCCTGCCGGTGTCCTTGCCGGCCCGATAGTCGCCGGCCACCTGACCGCTGCCACGCAGCAAGTACTTGTAAGTCGTCAACCCCTCCAGGCCCACCGGTCCGCGCGCATGCAGCTTGCTGGTGCTGATGCCTACCTCGGCGCCAAACCCGTAGCGGAAGCCGTCGGCAAAGCGCGTGGATGCATTGTGCATCACGCTGGAGGCGTCCACCTCGCGCAGAAACTTCTCCGCCGCCTCCGGATCGTCGGTCAGGATGCTCTCCGTATGGGCTGAGCCATGCGCATGAATGTGCCCTATCGCGTCCTCCAGCGAGGCCACCACCCCCAGAGAGATGGCCGGCTCGCCGTACTCGGTGTGCCAATCCGTTACCGCTTCCACCTCAAAGCCGCGCAACAGCGCCCGCACGGTCTCATCTCCGTGCAGCACGACCCCACGCGCGCGCAGATGCTCGGCCAGCCGGGGCAGAAACTCGGCCGCGATCGCCTGATGCACCAGCACCGTCTCCACGGCGTTACAGGCCGCCGGGTAGTCCATCTTGGCGTCCGCAATTACCCGCAGAGCCAGCGCCTCATCCACGCGCTGGTCCACATAGATGTGGCAGATTCCCTCGGCATGGCCCAGCACCGGTATGCGCGTGTTCGCCTGCACATACTCGACCAGCGCCTTGGAGCCGCGCGGAATCATCAGATCCACCAGGTCGTGCATCGCCAGCAGCTCCTGGGCGCGCTCTCTGCCCCGCAACAGGGACACCGCGTCAGCGGGCAGGCCGCAGCTCTCCAGCGCCGAGCGCAGCGCCTGCACGAGCGCGCTCGCCGTTCCTTCCACCTCTCGCCCCGCCTTCAGGATCGCCGCATTGCCGGACTTCACGGCCAGGGCCGCAATCTGCGTCACCGCATCCGGCCGCGCCTCAAAGATCACCCCCACCACGCCCAGCGGAACGCTCACCCGGGTGAGACGCAGCCCTTCATCCAGCTCGATCGCATCCAGCACCCGCCCCAGCGGGTCCGGCAAAGCGGCAACGGAGCGCACCTGTTCGGCCATCTCCGCCAGCTTGGCCGTGGTCAACTGCAGCCGGGCCAGCGTGGCCGGGCTCAAACTTTCTCCAGCCTCGCGCAGATCCTCGGCGTTGGCCTGCAGCAACTGCGCTGTTGCCGGCTCCAGAGCCGCCGCCATCGCCTCCAGCGCCCGGTTGCGCGTTGCGTCATCCAGAGTGGCCAGCACCCGCGATGCCCGTCTGGCAGCCTCCGCCACGGCGCGCGTTCCCGGGCGCTCGCCCGCCGCGGCATCCTGGGCAAACCCGGCCGAACCCCCGGCCGAGAGCCAGCCTGGGCTCCGGTCTGGATTCCGATCCGGATTCCGATCCGGGTTCAACTCTCTTCCCTCATCGCTGCCGCCCTGGGCTGCGCCGAAGCAAACAGCGTGCCCACCCGCTCTCCAGAGACGATCCGTTCCAGCACATGCGGGGTGCGCCCGTTGGCGATCATCACCTGCTTGCCCGCATGCAGCACAATGCGCGCCGACTCAAGCTTGGAGACCATCCCTCCGCGCCCGCGTCCGTTGCTCCCATTGGCCAAGGACAGAATCTTCTCATCCACCGCCTCCACGCGCCGAATCAACGTCGCTCCCGGCTCGCCCGGGTGGCGATCATACAGCCCATCCACATCGGAGAGCAGCACCAGCAGGTCCGCCCCGATGTGCTTGAGCAGCAGAGCGGAGAGCTTGTCGTTGTC
>JAKAQS010000335.1 GCA_021819585.1 Acidobacteriota bacterium | reverse complement strand
TACCCAACAACTTTGGAACCGACTGGGTGAGCCGGGGATATCCGGTTGAATAATCGTTTTCAATCCAGCCGGTTGCGTCAACCGGTCTATCCAGATTCGGTGCGTTCAGCAGGCAGGAAGCCTGGCGAACCTCTTCGGCGGCCGCTGGGACGCGGGCCACTGAGGATGCTTCTCGCCCAAGCTATCTTTCTGCTGGCAGGCTACGCTCCCTGCGCCTTTGCCTCCGCAGTCTCTGGGCCTGCGCTGAACCACCCAGCTCCCGAGTTCTCCTTGACGGACCTGAACCACAAGCGGCTTGATCTGCGCACCTTCCGCGGTAAGGTTGTTCTCCTGGACTTCTGGGCCACCTGGTGCGCCCCCTGTCAGGTGGAGATGCCGCACTTCGTCGAATGGCAAAAGGAGTATGGCGCACGCGGCCTGCAAGTGATTGGAATCTCCATGGACGATGATCCGGGCCCAGTGCGCAATCTTTATCGCAGACTGCGGGTGAACTATCCCGTAGCCATGGGAGATGCCAGGCTGGGCGAGACCTACGGTGGAATCTACGGCTTGCCGGTCACCTTCCTGATCGACCGCAAGGGCACGATACGCGCTGAATATCAGGGCGTTACAGATCTTGGAAAGATCCAGGCGAAGCTATTGTCGCTGCTCAGCACGCGATAGCTGCGGCAATTCATGGGCCGCCTGGGCCATTTGGAGCTTCGTGCAAGCTCGCACCTCCGCTGGTTGCGCCGCATGACCGGCTGCCGTTCCAGGGCGCCACTCTCTCCGCGATAGCATTCGAGCGCTCTGCCGCGAAAGCGCCACGCGGCGTCTGGACGTCCTTGGGCCCTCTCGATTGAAATGCGATCGGGTCACCTGCAACCAGCCCGAAGTTCTTGCCCGTCCACGCAGGCAGCCGGCCAGCGCTTTGCCGCTAAGCTTGAGCGGCTTCCTCTGCGCGCTGCTGGTCGGCCAGGCGAGCTTCGCGCAGCGCCTGGCGGGTCGCCGTGACGTAGGCTCCAGCCAGCAAAAGCAAGCCGCTGAGAAAGGCCCAAAGAATCAGACCCACCGAGACGGAAAACGGACCGTAGGCTGAGGGCAGATCCAGGCGCGGCAACGCCAGGATGTAGAGATACTTGGCTATCTCCCAAAGCACGCCCATGACCACGGCGGTGGGTAGCACGGCGCGCGCCGGAATCTTGCGGTTGGGCAGCACCCAGTAGATGAGAAAAAAGAGCCCGATGCTGGACAGCAGAGCACAGCCGCGCAGAAAGCTGTCCGCCAGGAAGGTGAAGACGATGTTGTGGATATGCCCGAAGAAGAGAAATTCCAGAACTGCCTGCTGGGCCGTACTGAGCGCGATGGAAGCCATGGCCAGCGCGCCAACGCCGCAGGCCAGCATCAGGGAGATGATCTGGTTATGCAGATAGTTGCGATTGGTGCGCACCCCCCACACGCTGTTGAGCGCAACCTCCAGAGGTAGAAAGACCCCGGTGGAGGTAACCAGCAGCATGACCACAGAGAGGATCCTGGTTTGTGTGTGCGCCAGGGCCAGTAGGCGCATGTTGCGCATCACGAAGTACTGATTGCTGGGCAGGAAGTTGCTCATCATCTGCACCACGACGTCCACCATCCGGGTGGAGTGGAAGACCCGCTGCGCCAAGGTGAGTTGCAGCACAATGAAAGGGAACAAAGAGAGGATGACCTGCGCGGCGACGCTGAAAGCATAGGTGTGAACCTCCGTTCTGGTCATGTAATGGACCAGGGCCGCCAACTGCTGCAACGTCCCACTGCGGGCCACCGGAACGGAAGGCCGGGCCGCCAGCGTCTGCTCCAGCTTCTCCTCGCCGGCCTGAACCCCATCACCCCCCGCATCCTGCTGGGACGGACGAGCAGACGAAGTTCCCCGGTCCACATCCGTCTCCGGTTCCCTTCCCGGGAGCTTGTTTCGATCTTTTCTGGAGGCGCTTGCCGGGCTTTCGCGGGGATCTTTTGCGCTGTCGTTTTGCTTCGTCTTTGCCGTGCGTCTCTCCGGAACGATGCTGAATCTGCCAAAGGACATAGCTCCAGTTTACCGGCGCCGCCCGCCCGAGATGGAGTCCTGCGGCGGCAGTTCGCCGTTGCACAGCGCCGGCTCACTGCTGTGTAACGCCCTCCGCAGGCGTGCCGCAGCCCAGGTTGCGGCCTCAGAGAGCACCGGATCCTCGCCCGCGGCCCAGCGATCGAGCTGCGGGAGAAACTCCGTCTGGCCGCTGTTGCCCATGGCCAGAGCCACGTTGCGCAGCATCCGGCTACGGCGGGTGCGCTCCAGCGGCGAGCCGCGAAAGGTTTGGTTGAAGGCCCGGCCATCCATGCCGGCCAGCCACTCCAGCGCCGGGTTGATCAGTTCCCTGCGCGCCGGCAGGAGATCCAACTTGGCGACAGGAGCCTTACGGTTCCAGGGGCAGACCTCCTGGCAGATGTCGCAGCCAAAGACCTGGCGGCCCAGCAACGGCCTCAACTCCTCGGCGATGCTTCCCTTCTTCTCGATGGTGAGATAGGCGATGCAGCGCGCGGCATCGATGGAGCGCGTGGCATCGGGCGCGGCCTCCGGCGTGAGGATCGCGCCAGTGGGGCAGGCATCGATACAACGTGTGCAGCTTCCACAGCGATCCGGCGCGGGAAGGCTCCAGGAGGCGAACTCCAGCGAGGTGACAATCACACCCAGCAGCAGCCATGAACCCTGCTGCTGGTTGATGACGCAGGTGTTCTTTCCGATCCAGCCGACGCCGGCGCGGACAGCATAGGCCCTCTCCGGCAGCGGCCCGGTATCAACGTAACATCGGGTCTGCATCTGGCCTCCGGCCCCTTGCTCCGCAAAGCGTTGCTTCAACTCCGTCTCCAGCCCGCGCAACCGCGCCAGCAGCACATCGTGGTAGTCGCTTCCTGCGCCCGAGCGGCCCGTCCAGGCATAGCGGGCG
>JAKAQS010000085.1 GCA_021819585.1 Acidobacteriota bacterium | reverse complement strand
ATGCATAGCGATCCAAATCCGAAGACGGCCTCCGGCAGAGAAACAAAGCCCTCCGGGGTAGCCCGCAGAGTGATCCAGGCAGCCCTTTCAGCCCTTGCGCTGCTGTCCTTCAGCACAGCAGCCTGGGCCACCAACGGATACCAGTTGATCGGCGTCGGCCAGTGCTCCATGGGAATGGGAGGCGCGGTCGTGGCCGCACCTTGCGATCCCATGACCGCCATCAGCAATCCCGCGGGCATGGCGTGGCTACCCTCGCAAACCGCCTTCTCCGGCGAGATCTTCAACCCCGAGCGAAGCACCAACTTCGGCTTCGGCGACGTCGGCAGCCACACCAACGTCTACGCCATCCCAGCTCTTGGCTGGTCGGCCCCTGCATTCCGTCCCAATCTTTACTTCGGCGGCGGCATCTACGGCACATCCGGCCTCGGCGTCAACTATCTGCAGCCCAATACGCCCATGGGCACCATCCAGGCCTTCAGCAGTATCGACTTCATGCAGATGGCGCCGGCCGTCGCCTTCAAGATGGATGACAAGTTCAGCCTTGGGGTCGCACTCGACGTCGCCGCCGAGCAAGTCTCCTTCGACGAGACCTTTGGGGGCCAGGGCTTCAATCTCACCAGCCCCTCCTGGGCCTATGGCATCGGAGCAACCGTCGGCGGCATGTACAAGTACAACAACAAGCTCACCCTGGGCGCCTCTTATAAATCCGTCATGAAGTTCACCAACCTCTTCTGGCAGGAAAATAACGAGTTCGTTCCCACCGGCGTCACCGCCACCGGACCCACAGGCATCAGCGGAGGCGAAGGTTCTTACAGCGCCCATCTCAACTATCCCCAACAGGTCGCCTTCGGCGCAGCCATCTATCCCGTTCCCAAGTGGCTGATCAGTGTGGAAGGCCAGTGGCTCAACTGGCACAGCACGATGAGTCAGTTCAAGGTCTTTGGTCCCTGGAACGGGGTCAACGAGGTTACTCTGCCCCTGAACTGGCAAAACGAGTGGGTCGCCAACTTCGGTACGCAGTATGACGTGAACAAGACCTGGCAGGTTCGGGCTGGCTTTACCTACGGCGGCAATCCGATCCACACCTCCGATCTCCAGGCCAATCTGATCATGCCGGCCATCGTGACCACCGCCGTCACCTTCGGGGCAACGCAGAAGCTGCCCATGCGCTGGAGCCTGACCGAAGCACTCATGCACACCTTCAAGAACGACGTCACCGATGGAACCCTCTTTGACATGCCCATTCAGCCGCTGAAGGCCTCCATGTCCGAGAACTCCATCGGCATCCAGATCGGCTATTACTTCTAGCCTTCAACCCCGCCAACCACGGTGGGCCATGCAACGGCAGAAAAGAGCAAAGAAGAGGGGCGAGTGAAGATGCCACTCTTCACTCTGCCCGAAAGTTGCAGAGCTTCGCAAATAAAGAACTGCGCACAGGGAATCTCCGAAGGGAGGAAGGATGATCACAAAAATGACAGATCTCGAACGCCACCTGGACTGCGTGCGCATGGGTGACTTCTTCATGATCTTCGCCCACGCCACTCGCATGCGTATCTTCTGCGCCCTGCAGAATGGTGGAAAGACCGTGACACGAATCGCCGAGGAGGCGGAGATCTCCGTCTCCAACGCTTCGCAGCATCTCCGCCTCATGCGCGACCGGGGCGCGGTTGTCTCCGAGCGGCGTGGGCAGACCGTCCTCTACACCATCGCAGACCCACGATTTTTCGAAGCCGCCGCTCTTATCCGGGACGCCCTCGACGATCGCGGCTATGACCAGGGTCACAATCTCGAAGATCCTCCGGCTTGCACCCTCCAGAATGAGGCCGCTAAATCCACCTCGAGACTGATTTCAACCGCAAAATCAATCACGTTTCTCACCTAACCCACAAGGAGCACACCATGACCACCGAACAGCTTGCCACCATCACTCCAGACAAAGTCATCGACGCCCGCGGCACTGCCTGCCCCGGCCCGCTGCTTGAGGCTAAAAAAGGCATCGGCGCCGTCAAAGTCGGCCAGATCATCGAAGTCAAGTCAAACGACAAGGGCTCGCGCAAAGATCTCGCCACCTGGTCGTCCAAGGTGGGTCATGAGTTTCTCGGCATCGTCGAGGCCGACGGACACGACCGCCTCTTCGTGGCGCGCAAGAAGTAGAAGATCCAAACGGTTGCCGCCCGGCGGCGACCATCGCAGCGGAAAGGAAACATGGCGAGCGCGGCGATGCACTCCGCGCTCGCCCCCGAGGTGCGGCATGGCTGATGGATTCACACCAAAGATACTTGTGCTGGCTACCGAGAAGTGCGCCTACCCTGGCGCAGACGCCGTAGGCAAAGCCCACCTGGAGTACCCCTCCGAGGTGTTTATCCTGCGCGTCCTCTCTCCCGTCCTGTTCCCGGAAGACTATTACCTGCGGGCCTATAGCAAGGGAATCGACGGCATCATCATTGCGTCCTGCGGTTCGGATTGTCCTTACCACGGAGCCTATGAGCGGCTGGCGAAGCGGATCGACGATCTGACGATCCACATGAAGGACGGTGGCCTGGAGATCGAGCGGATGCGTCTCACCGCGATCTGCACCGTCTGCATCAAGGCGTTTCTGAAAGAGATCGCCGAGATGGAAGAGAACCTCATCAAGCTCGGTCCGGTCGATCGCGCCCTGGCCGAAAAACTGCGCCAGGAGTCGCGCCAGCGGCTGGAGTTCTCCGGACGCTACGGTTTGACGGGCAACGCAGCAACGGCAGAAAGGGTCGCATTATGACAACCAGTGCGAACGGCAACAATACGTATCGTCCCGACGCTATCATCGTGGGCGCGGGCATCGCCGGCATGCAGTCGGCCCTCGATCTGGCTGACCAGGGACTGCAGGTGCTCCTTGTAGAGAAGGATTCCAGCATCGGCGGCCACATGATCTCGCTGGCCAAGGTCTACCCCACGCTCGACTGCGCCAGTTGTATCACCGCGCCGAAGATGTCCGCCTCCGCGCACCATGACAACATCCGGATCATGGTCAATACCGAGGTGCGGGGCATCCGGTCCGTCAGGGGCTCCCACTTCGTCAAGCTGTTCAAGAAGGCTACCTACGTCAACTTTGACAAGTGCATCGGCTGCCGCCTCTGCGAGTACGCCTGCGACAGCGAGTATCCGGACCCCTTCGAGATGGGTCTCGGCGCCAAACGCGCCATCTCGGTTCCCTTCACCAACGCCATTCCGCAAAAAGCCGTCCTCGATCCCGAACTCTGCACCACCTGCGGAAGCTGCGCCCGCGTCTGCCCCACCGATGCCATCGAGTATGACCAGCAGTCGGAAGAGGTTGAGATCGAAACGGACGCCGTCGTCGTCGCCTCCGGCTTCGCCCTCAACTCCCTCGGCGTCAAATCGCAATACCACGCGCTGCAGAACAAGAACATCATGACCGCGCTGACCATGGAACGCCTCCTGGCGCCGCACGGGCCCTACGGCCGCGTGCTCCGTCCCTCCGACGGCAAGGTTCCCTCCTCGGTCGCCTTCGTGCTCTGTGCAGGCTCTCGCGATGCATCCATCGGCGTTCCCTACTGCTCACGCGTCTGCTGCATGTATGCCATCAAGCAAGCCATGCTCCTCTCCGGCGCCCTTCCCATCGCTGACATAACGATCTACTACATGGATATCCGCGCCTTCGGCAAAGGCTATGAGCAGTTCTATCAGAACGCCAAGGCCATGGGCATCAACTTCGTGCGCGGCAAGGTCGCACGCATCGATCCCATTGAAGACGGCGATCTCTCCCTGCACGTCGAGTCCACCGAAGAGGCGGAGAACATCCTGCAGGAACATCGGCACGATCTGGTGGTGCTGGCCCAGGGTATGGTTCCGGAGTGGAACCCATCCATTTCCACCCCGGTCGCGGTGGCCTCCGACGGCTTTGTAGCCACTCCCTCGCTGACGGCCCCCACATCGACAAGCGCAGACGGCATCTTCGTCGCCGGCGTCGCCTCCGGGCCAAAGGACATCGTTGACACCATCGCGGAGGCAGGAGCCGCCGCGATGCAGGTCAGCCGATACCTCTATCAGAAGCGCGCCGCAGCCACACCCGAGTACGCGCTCGGCCCGGCCCTGGTCGGATGAGTGGAATGAACTGAACAGGAACGATGGAAGAACCTCGAGAGGATCCCTATGAGCGACAACACACATTCCACAGGACAGCCCGGCAAGGAAGATCACGAAGAAGCCGTGCTAAAAGATGATGCCGAGTACAGGCAACAGCATGAGACCCTGAAGCGGCAGCAGGCCGAGGATCGGGAACGGGCCGGAGTACCGCCTGAGCCCAAGGTCGGCGTCTACATCTGCCGCTGCGGCGGCAACATCTCCGACGTCGTCGACGTCGAGCGCGTGGCCCAGGTCGTCGGCATGGTTCCCGGCGTCACCGTCTCCAAGGTCCACACCTTCATGTGCTCCGACCCTGGTCAACACACCATCAGCAACGACATTCTGGAGCAGGGCCTGGACCGCGTTGTGGTCGCCTCCTGCTCTCCCTTTCTCCACGAGCAGACCTTCCGCGGCGCTGTCTCGCGCGGCAACCTCAACCCCTACCTCTACGAGCATGTCAACATCCGCGAGCAGGGCTCGTGGGCGCACAAGCATGATCCCGAGGGAGCTACCAAGCTGGCCATCCAGATGATCACGGCGGCTGTGGGCAAGCTCCACAATGCGCAGCCGCTGGAGCTGATCAAGCTACCCAATCACCGCAAAGCCCTGGTGATTGGCGGCGGCATCGCCGGCATGAAAGCCGCGGCTGAGTTGGCGGCGCGCGGCATCCAGGTCATTCTGGTCGAAAACTCCGAACGCCTCGGCGGACGCCTCAATGACCTTGGCCGCATCTATCCCTCCGAGACCCTGGCCGGCGATCTGGTGAACGACCTTGTACGGCAGGTTCGCAACAACCCCAAGATCGACATCCTGCTTAACAGCAAGGTCACCGCGGTCGACGGCTTCATCGGCAACTTCAAGACCGTCATTGAAGGCCCTTTCGGTCCCGGTGGCGGCTTTGACAAGCGCGACATCGTGGTCGGCGCCATCATCATGGCCACAGGCTACCGTCCGTATGTTCCTCGTGATGGCGAATTTCTCTATCGTCAGGACCGTTGCGTCGTAACCACGCCAGAGTACATCCAGATGATGCAGTCCATGGATCCCAAGGCAAAGCATCTGGAGTACAACGGCCGCACCATCCGCAGCGTCGCCTTCCTGCACTGCGTCGGCAGCCGGCAACTCGACGGCATTCATGAACCGCAGCCCGATGGAACGCTTAATACGTACTGCTCTCGAACCTGCTGCAGCACCATCCTTCACCAGGCTGTGGCTCTGCGCAAGCGCTTCCCGCAGGTTCAGGTCTACGACTTCCACCGCGACATTCGCACCTATGGGCGCGGCGAGGAGGAGTATTACACCGAGGCCAGCAAAGCAGGCGTCGTCTTCTTCCGCTACAACGGCGAAGAACCTCTCCAGGTCGAGCGCACCCCCGGAGCCTCTGCAAGGCAATCAAACAGCCGCAAACAAGGCCCCATCACCATCACCGTCAAGGACATGCTCACCTGGGGCGAAGAGATCGCCGTTCCCGTGGACATGGTCGTCCTCGGCGTCGGCATGATGCCCTCCCATATCGAAGATCTGGTGGAAAGCATTAAGCTGCCCACCGGAGAAGACCACTTCCTGCAGGAGGTCCACCCCAAACTGCGACCCGTTGAGGTTTCCGTCAACGGCGTCTTGATCGCCGGAACCGCCCAAGCTCCGATGAACATCCAGGAGACCCTCAACGCCGCCGGTGCGGCTGCCGTCAAAGCAGCGGCGATGTTCGCCCATGAGATGGTCGAGCTCAACCCGTTCGTCGCCTCGGTGGACGCCTCTCTTTGCTGCGGCGAGGGACTCTGCGTCACCCAATGCGACTACGAAGGCGCCCTGCAGTTGGTGGAGAAGGAGGTCGACGGGCAAATGGTGCAGCGTGCCGAAGTCAACGCCGGCCTCTGCGTCGGTTGTGGCGCCTGCGTGGCCGTCTGCCCCCATCGCGCCATGGAACTCAATGGCTGGCGCCTGGATCAGTTTGAAGCGATGGTGGATGGCCTCATGGCAGAAACCCCCCACGCTGACTGCGAGCCTCAACTGGTGAATCTGGGCTGATCCGGACACCTTACGGGAGATACGATCATGGCAAGAAAATCACTCACACCGGAACAGAAACAGGCGCTGATGACCATGCGGGAACGCATGGGCGGCATCAGCGAACCCAAAAAAGAGCACCAGAAGCAGCTCGTCGCAGCGCGCAAGGCGATCCGCAAGATGCTCTCTGAAGCCCCCGCCAGCGTCCCCCAGCTCGCCGCAGCGCTCCATCTCCCCACCGACGAGACCCTGTGGCACCTCACAGGCATGCGCAAATACGGGTTTGTCACCGAAGCAGGGGAAGACGGCGACTACCTCCTCTACACTCTCGTCCAGGGTGAAGAGTCCACCGCCGGTCACTAACAAGAACTCCGAGGAATGGTCATGGCACACGCGATCGATGTCGAAATGATGGAGAAGATCAAAAAGCACGGAGCCGGCGGAACGCTGGATGTAAGTGCGTGCTTCAACTGCGGCAACTGCGTTGCCGTCTGTCCGCTCGCGGAGGATTCGGCAGGCTTCCCTCGCCGCGTCATTCGTATGGCTCAACTGGGCATGGAGAAGGAACTGCTCGCGCAGGAAGACCTCTGGCGCTGCTACGCCTGTGGCGAGTGTACCAAGACCTGCCCCAGAGAGGCCGATCCCATGCAGTTCATGGCAGCCGCCCGCAGCTACGCCATCTCCCGCTATGACCCCACCGGCCTCTCCGGGTTGATGTACCGCTCTCCAGCCTTCAATATCCTCGTCTTCCTCGTCCTCTCCGGCTTCTTCTCCGTCCTTCTGCTCTGGCATCAGGGCCAGCGCGGCCTGGCGAGCAACGGCGGCCTCTTCAGCGGCTATGGCTCTACCCAGCTCTTCCGCTTTATTCCCGGCGAGTGGGTCCACTCCATCGGCATCGCTCTCTTCATCGTCGTCGGCCTGACCCTAGCCTTCGGCTTCGTCTCCATGACCGCTCGCGTCATGGGCAAAAAGAACCAGGCTGGCGAACGCCGCCCCTTCCCCATCTCCGCTCTCATTCCTTCCATCTACTCCGCGGTCATGGACGCGCTCAACCATAACCGCTTCCGCCAGTGCGGCGAAGACGAAGCTCCGGAAGCGAAGCCACTGCATCTGCGTTCCTGGTTCATACACGGCACGATCATGTGGGGCTTTCTCGCCATGCTGCTTGCCACTACGCTGGACTATCTCTTCAAGCCCATCGGTTCCCCTGTGCCGCCCTGGTATCCCATGCGGATCATGGGCTTGCTCGGCGGCCTGGTCTGCCTCTATGGGCTCAGCATCGCCATAGGCCGCAGAATCAGCGCCACAGAAACACCCTATGACAAGAGCTCCTTCGGAGACTGGTTCTTCCTCCTGCTGCTCACCTTTACCGTGATCACCGGTCTGGTCACCCTGGTCGTGGTCTACATGCCGCATCCCACCGCCTTCGGTTACTTCACCTTCATGAGCCACATCGTGCTGGCCATGGACCTCATCGTTCTTCTGCCACTCACCAAGTTTGCCCACGTGGTCTATCGCACCCTCGCCCTTGCCCTCCACGAGTGGGCCAAGGCGCAGGCTCCAGAGACCGCTGCCGCAGTGGCAACCCATTCATAAGCAAACTCTGACCCGGAAAGGAAGGTCATCATGTCTGAAACCCCTACGCTCCTTGAAATGCAACAGGCAATCGAGCAGATCAACGCCCGCCTGGAAACAATCGAGCACAACGCCGGCGACAACCGCCTTGCTCTCGGCGTCATGTCCGGGAACCTGGACACCACCATCGCCGCCTTCATTATCGCCCTCGGCGCCACTGCCTACGATATCGAGGTGGATATGTTCTTCACCTTTTGGGCAGTCGCCGCTCTTCGCGACCCCCGCAAAGCTGTGAAGAAGAACTTCATGGAGAAGATGTTCGGATGGATGCTGCCTGGCGGCTCCATGAAGCTCCCTCTCTCCAAGATGCAGATGTGCGGCATGGGCCCCAAGATGATTCGCTCCGTTATGAAGAAGCATGGCGTCAAGTCGCTTGAGCAGTTGATGAAAGAGGCCGGAGAAAACGGCATCCGCATCCACATCTGCGAGATGTCCATGGGCGTCATGGGCCTCAAAGAGGGAGAGATGATCGACTACCCGAACCTGGACTTCGTCGGCGTGGGAACCTTCATCCAGCTCATCGGCGAGGCGAAACAGTCTTTCTTCCTCTAATGACATGGTGCTGCCGCGCCTACTTCGCTGGGACGCGCGGCAGCGCCATTGGGCGGCGCCGGCGCGTCGACGGCTTCCTCAGTTGCCCACTATCCAAGGGCGGTAACGGCCAGTCTGCGCCATGGAGTAGAGATGACGACGTTGGACCAAAAGCGAATCGTGATCGTTGGAGGTGTAGCCGGCGGCGCCGGCGCTGCCGCTCGCCTTCGCCGACTCTGCGAGCATTGCGAGATCATCATCCTGGAACGCGGGCCCCACGTCTCCTTCGCCAACTGCGGCCTTCCCTACCTGATAGGTGGAGAGATCGAGGATCAGGAGTCCCTCCTTCTCCACTCGCCTGCCTCGCTGCGCGCGCAACTGAACCTCGACGTCCGCATTCGCTCTGAAGTCCGCTGCATCCGCCGCAAGGATCAGATTGTCACCGTCACCGAACTCGACACCGGCCGCGAGTATGAGCTGCCCTACGATGCCCTCATTCTCGCCACCGGCGCCGCGCCTGTCCGCCCCTCCATTCCTGGAATCGGCCGCCCTGGCCACTTCACGCTGCGAACCATTCCCGACACTGAACACCTCGAGGCCTGGATCAAGGACTGCTGGTACTGCCGCGCCGTCGTCGTTGGCGGCGGCTACGTCGGTCTTGAGATCGCCGAGCAGTTCGAGCGCCGGGGTCTTCAGGTCGCCGTCGTCGAGGGCCTGCCGCAGGTCATGGCGCCCCTGGACCCGGAGATGGCTGCGTGGCTTCACGATGAGCTCCGGGAGAATGCGATCGATCTCTACCTCAACGATCCCGTCGCCGCCTTCGAAGAGCCTCGACCCGGTGAGACCGCTCTGGCCTCCATCGTCGTCCTCAAGAGCGGTCGCCGCATCGAAGCCGATGTGGTTGTCCTTGGCCTGGGCGTCCGTCCAGAGTCGCATCTGGCCAGGGAAGCCGGTTTGGAGATTGGCACGCTCGGCGGAATTCGCGTCAACCAACATCTCCAAACCAGCGATCCCAGGATATGGGCCGTGGGGGACGTTATTGAAGTCCGTGATCTCGTCACCGGCGCGTGGGGCTTTCTCCCTCTGGCCGGCCCCGCCAATCGCCAGGGCCGGGTCGCCGCGGACAACATCTGCGGCCGCGCGACCACCTACGACGGCTCCTGGGGCACATCCATCCTGCGTCTCTTCCGTCTCTCCGCCGGCTGCACCGGAGCCAACGAGAAAACACTGCGCAAAGCAAAAATCCCATTCCACCAGACCCACCTGCACTCCAACTCGCACGCCGGATACTACCCCGGTCCCGAGCCGATCGCCATCAAGATCCTCTTCTCACCGGGCAGCGGGAAGCTTCTGGGCGCGCAAGCCGTTGGCCGCTCCGGCGTCGACAAGCGCATTGATGTCTTCGCTACCGCCCTCAAGGGCGGCCTGACCATCGACGAAATCGTCGACCTTGAACTCGCCTATGCGCCTCCGTTCGGCGCCGCCAAGGATCCCGTGAACATGGCAGGAATGGCTGCGCAAAGCGTGCTCGCCGGCGACGTACACCTCCTGCATTGGAACGACCTCGCCGGGCTCGATCCCGCAAAGTCCCTGCTGCTGGATGTCCGCCGGGCCGATGAGCGAGCCCGCGGCTTCATCCCCGGCTCGATTCACATTCCGCTGAATGAACTCCGCTTTCGCATCTTCGAGCTTCCCCGCGACCGCGAGATTATCCTCACCTGCCAGACCGGCCAGCGCTCCTACTTCGCCTTCCGAGTCCTCACACACCACGGATTCCGCGTGCGCAATCTGGCCGGCGGCTACAGAACCTGGAAAATCGCCGCTCGATCCGCGTCTGACTCCGCCGCCGAAGATCCAACGTCGGCAGACATCTTCTCTTCAGCTTCCGCAGCTTATTGATCGCAACGTTTCCGGCACGGTCAACCTTGCCGGCGTCGCGACGCATGGAGAAACCGGGAGCAGGCACGAGATCGTCCCCGGCCGTAACGCTTTTCCACTGACGGCTTTTCCGTATAGGCATAGCCCGTGCCATCTACACGCCAAACAACAATTTCGAGGTTGAATTGGCAATGGATGGCAACCTGCTTCCGCTGAGCCGGGTCCACTGCATACTCCAAGCCGAAGACGAGCTCGAAACGTCCCGTCACCGCTCGTCACACACCCGGAAAGCTCGGCCACAACACTCTGAACTGGTAAAATAAGGGGCTATGCCGGTTATTCGCCGAAGGAAATCGATTCCGGTCACCATTGGCAACGTTCGCGTCGGCGGGGACGCACCCGTCGTCGTCCAATCGATGACCAACACGGACACTGCCGATGTCGAGTCCACCGTCCAGCAGATCGCCGCCCTGGCTCGCGCCGGTTCGGAGATGGTGCGCATCACCGTGAACACCGACGATGCCGCCAGGGCCGTTCCCTACATCGTCGACGGCATCCGCGCCAAGGGTTGGAACACGCCCATCATCGGCGACTTCCACTACAACGGCCACCTGCTCCTCTCCAAATACCCGGCTACAGCGGAGGCCCTTGACAAGTACCGCATCAATCCCGGCAACTGCTCCATCGGCCGCAAGGACGATGACAACTTCCGCACCATGGTCGAAGTCGCCGTCAAACATCAAAAGCCCGTGCGCATCGGCGTCAACTGGGGCTCGCTGGACCAGGCCCTGCTCACCAAAATGATGGATGAGAACTCCCGGCTCCCCGAGCCGCTCGACGCGCGCGATGTCATGATGGAAGCCATGGTCGTCTCCGCGCTGGACAATGCCGCCACCGCCGAGCGCTATGGCCTGCGCCGCGATCAGATCATCCTCTCCGCGAAGGTCTCCGGCGTCCGCGATCTGATCGACGTCTACACCGAGTTGGCCGGCCGCTGCGACTACGCTCTTCACCTCGGCCTTACCGAAGCCGGCATGGGCATGAAAGGCATCGTCGCCTCCACCGCCGGTCTCTCGCCGCTTCTCCTGGCCGGCATCGGCGATACTATTCGCACCTCGCTCACTCCCACCCCCGGCGGCGACCGCTCCGAAGAGGTCCGCTGCTCCCAGCAGATTCTGCAATCCCTCTCCATTCGCAGCTTCATGCCCCAGGTCACCAGTTGTCCCGGCTGCGGCCGCACCACCAGCACCTACTTCCAGGAGCTCGCCGAGCGCATTCAGCACTATCTGGTGGAGTCCATGCCGCAATGGAAGCAGATCTACCCCGGCGTCGAAGAGCTCAAACTCGCCGTCATGGGCTGCGTCGTCAATGGGCCAGGCGAGAGCAAACATGCCAACATCGGCATCTCCCTGCCCGGAACCTTTGAAGAACCAAAGGCCCCCGTCTACGTCGACGGTCACCTTTTCACCACGCTCAAGGGCGACCATATCGTCGAAGAGTTCCAGGTCATCCTCAACGAGTACGTCAAAAGGCGTTACGCCAAGCAACAGACTGGCGTCTGAGACCCCGCACGAAGCGCTAGGATGCGCGCCTGAGATCTGTCTGCCCGTAACATCTTCAGAGGCCGGATAGCCGTGGAGAGATCTCACCCTCTGACCCGCGATTCGCCGCCTCGCCCGCCACTATCTGCGTCATTTGCGAGGAAGTTCGCAGCCCGATTTTGCCCAACCGCCGCAACTTAAAACGTGAAGCGCGCCGTGATCTGCAGCTCTCGCGCGGTATTCACGGAAGTCAACGTTTTGGCTATGCCATCCGTCGTGCCTGGATTGGGATTGCCCTGGTGGTTGAACGCGTTGAAGGCATCGAAGTTCAAGCGCAGGACCATCTTGCCCTTTATCGGGAAGACCTTGAAGAGCGACAGATCTGCATTCCAGTTGATCGGACCATTCAGATAGGTCTTCGAGGTGTAATTCGCAGCTATAGGGCCGGCGTCATAGGCTTCCGTAATGGGTTTGCTCCTGCCAACCAGTTGCACGTTGACATCGTTCGTGTCGAAATATGTCGGGTCGGATGGATCGTTATTCACCGGCGTCTGATAAGGCTGGTATGTGCTCGGCACTCCCGAAACACAGGCCGGCGCACTCGCACAATGGCTTCCGATGACGAGAGGCGAGAGATAGCCGTTGAACCATAGATACCCAGGGACGCAAGTGCCGCTGCGGCAATCGGTAACCGGGATCTTATGTTTATACAGGTGAATCGGCGCTATAGGCCCCCAGTTGCCTGAGTCCGGCTGGAAGACTTGAGACACCACCGACCCAAGGCCGGCGATCTGGAACCCTCCAACGATCTCGTTGAGCCAACGCGGGCTGTTGGACAACAACCACTTCCCGCGCCCGAAAGGAAGATCAAGGATACCGTTGAATTTGATATCCAGCTTCGGAATATTGCCATCGAGCTGGTATAGCTGATACCTGTCCATCGCACGGTAGTCCTCCCAGACCGGCGCCCCTGTTGGCCGCGCCGGAGGGGCGACACCTGCGTATGGAATTGAGGAACCGGGAAGCTCCGACATTTGGCCGATCGTACCGAGCACGCCTGGGTAGTTCGCATCCGGATCCACGACCCCATTGGTGCCTGTGCCTCCTACGTCTCCACCTACATGCATCGACTTGCCGTAGACATAAGATATCTGATAGGCGATTCCGCGATGATATAGACGCTGGTAATTCACCTGGATGGCGTTGTAGTTGGCCCAGCCATCCTTCGTCTCGAACGTGTTTCCTCCGTAAGTCGTCTGGTTATAAGGCCCGGTTGCGGTGGTGGAGTAGGTGTCCTGTGCCGGCGTCCCAATCACGCTCAGTCCACCGGTGGGAGGAATTTGTCCATACGCCATCTCGTACTGGTAGTCGGATGGATGATGATTGTAGCTGTCTTGTATGTCAAGATCCGACGTATGAATATAAAGATACGTCACTCTCAGAGCTGAACGGCCGGGAAGCGGCTGTTCAATCGTGAAGTTGGTTTGGTTGACCTCCACAGGCCTCCAGTATGGCGACACGCTGTAAAGGCTGAAGCCGGGAAGGATTGCGGTAGTAGAGTTGCTATTGACCACGTTTGAGCTATTCAATCCTGTCACTGGGAACTTAACAGGATCGTTATAACGCAGTAATTCATTTGGCAGACCGTCAATCGCTTGCGCAGCCTCTGAGTAACTCTGGATGTATTCTGCCGTGAATGGATTGTTTCGCTCCGGATGTTCAGCATAATCTTCCAACGCTGATTGATACATGTACTGACCGAAGCCACCGCGAAAGATCGTGCCGGTGCGGAAAGGTATGTAGGCCACGCCGAGCCTCGGCAGGAAGTTCGCGTCGTAGTTATACATCAAGGTGTTGGCGGGAAAACCGGCTTCTTGAGGGGTCTCGAACTTGACTCCAATGTTTTCGTCATTGGCGATGATCGCATTTGTGGTATAACCCTCGGCGACGAACTGCTGAATTGGAGCATCCAGGACGATGGCGTCATTTTTCAAATCGAACGAGTTATTCAATCCGTCCTTGGTCCAAAGGGCCGGATGAGCTTCATAGCGCACGCCGACATTGACGGTCAACTTCCAGTTGATATGAAAGTCGTCCTGAACGTAGGCATCCAATTCATTGAGGTGGTAGTGAACGTGTGGAGGCTCGAGATTGACGACATAGCTTCCGGCGCCGCCGAGGAAGAAGTCGGCGTCAGCGGTTCCCGTATTAGGCACCGTGGTAAACTTCTTGCCGGATGTTGGCTCATAGATCCCAGTCTCTTCCGGGCCATATGTGACGGAATCGGCAATACCATTGGGCAGAGCAGCCTCGCGCTCGTGATTGAATCGCGCTCCACAAAAGATCTGGTGACGGCCGATAATTTTAGTTAGGTTTTCTTCTAAAATGACATTAATCTGATCGTTAACCTGATTATTCGTCTGGCTGCTCCTCAGGGGCTCAATGAGCCCTTTGATGGCTGGAAATCCAGGTTCTCCGAAGTTGTTAGGAATACCGAGCATGGACTCATAGTCCGTGTTTGGATCCGCGCCGGAGATTTTGTCATTGCGAAACCACTGCATCGTGTAGTTTGTCTCCGCGAAGAATGTCGGCGAGAAGAAATGTGTGTAATCGGCCGCCGCGGAATAATTGTCATTTAGATCG
>JAKAQS010000084.1 GCA_021819585.1 Acidobacteriota bacterium | reverse complement strand
TCTCCATGGAAGCGGCTGCCGCTGCCCGGCTCACTGGCAGGATTGCTCTTGATCGCCGGGCTTGATCGCCGCTCCCGGAGGCTGCGCTCCCGGTGGCTGCGCGGGGGCCTGGCGCTGGGGCTGCTCCTGGCACTCTTCTGCGGCGGCCTGGGGCTCACCGGTTGCAGCGGCGGTTCCTCCAGTAACACCACCCCCACCCCCACGTCCAGCGACACCCCTGCGGGAACCTACACCCTCACCATCACCGGAGCCTCCGGCTCGGTCACCAGCTCCGCCAACTTTACCGTGACCGTCACTTAGACCCCACGCCGCTCGATCCAGTCACTCTCTTCGGAGTCCTGCACGCTTCCCGCCGCGCACAGGACTCCAGCTCTTTTTACGGGGCAAACCAGCCGAAAACTTGAGCCTTGTACGAGTCCGGGACAGCCCTCTCTTCGCAGCTCTCGCCTCCACCCGGCCCAGTCCCTCGCGGCTGTGCCGGAGACCCTCCCACGGCATCCTGAATCCGGAGCGCGCCGCCCGGCTGCGTCCGCCATTCACGCCCTATTCATAAACTTTCCACAGCAGAATCCCCAGAAAACCGCCTCCGCCTCCGCGCATCCCCGCATCTGGGGAGTATCTACTTCAACACCACAAGATCTAGTTGTTTTATACTTGACTCGTACCAGATGCGGCGTTACTTTCAACCTCACCGCCCTCTGGTGCAGCGCCTGCTCCCCGGGCCACACCTTCACAAGAAACCGTGACGCCCCTCCCGCTAATGACTGACAGGCAGGAGCCGCGCCCTTCACCCGGACGTCATTGATCTGAATCTGCACCGTTCGGATTCCCGGACTCCGCTCCGGGCCCACTCCCATTTCTCATCGAGAGGTACCTGCATCATGGCCGAAACCATCCACAGCGCAACCGAGCAGACTGCAACCCGTGCCGCCGCTGTCTCCCCATCCTCCCGCACCGCCCCCGGCCTGCACTTCTCGCGTTACTTCACCAAGCCCGGCGTTCATCCCTTCGACGAGATCTCCTGGGAATTGCGCGACGCCGTCATTCAGGACTACAAAGGGCGGCTGGTCTTCGAGCAGAAGGACGTCGAGGTTCCCTCGGACTGGTCCGTGACGGCCACCAACATCGTAGCCTCGAAGTACCTGCACGGACGGGTGGGAACCCCGGAGCGGGAAAAGGGGGTCCGCGACCTGATCTCCCGCGTGGCCGAGTCCATCCGCGACTGGGGCAAGCGCGACGGCTACTTCGCCTCCGAGGAAGATGCGGAGACCTTCTTCGCCGAACTCACCCACCTGCTGGTCAACCAGAAGGCCGCCTTCAACTCTCCCGTCTGGTTCAACGTGGGCTGCGACCGCCTGGAGCCGAACTCCGACGCGCAGAACTGGCACTGGGACGCGGAGCAGGGCCGGGTCGCCTTTTCGGTCACCGGCTACTCTCGCCCGCAGTGCTCGGCCTGCTTCATCAACTCGGTGCAGGACTCCCTGGACAGCATCCTCACCCTGGCCAAGACCGAGGGCATGCTCTTCAAGTGGGGCTCTGGCGCAGGTTCCAACCTCTCCGCCATTCGCGGCTCCATGGAGACACTCTCCGGGGGCGGCACGGCCAGCGGACCGCTCAGCTTCATGCGCGGCTTTGACGCCTTCGCCGGCGTCATCAAGAGCGGCGGCAAGACCCGCCGCGCCGCCAAGATGGTGATCCTCAACGTCGATCACCCGGACATCGAAGAGTTCATCCAGTGCAAGGTCAAGGAGGAGAAGAAGGCCTGGCATCTGGTGGCTGCGGGCTATGACGGATCCGGCCCCGACTCCGAAGCCTTCACCAGCATCTTCTTCCAGAACGCCAACAACAGCGTGCGGGTCACCGACGAGTTCATGCACGCCGTCCAGACCGATGGAGTCTTCACCACCCGCACCGTCAAGGGCCGGGAGCCGGTGAAGGAGTACCGTGCCCGCGATCTGATGCGCCAGATTGCGGAGGCCACCTGGCAGTGCGGCGACCCGGGCATGCAGTATGACAGCACCATCAACCGCTGGCACACCAGCAAGAACACTGCCCGGATCAACGCCTCCAATCCCTGCTCGGAGTACATGTTTCTGGACGACTCGGCCTGCAACCTGGCCAGCTTCAACCTGATGAAGTTTCTCACCCCGGGCGGACAGTTTGACATCCCCGCCTACCGTCACGCCATCTCCATCGTCACCACCGCCATGGAGATCATCGTGGACGCAGCCGGTTACCCCACCGAGCAGATCGCCAGGAACTCCCACGACTACCGGCCGCTTGGCCTGGGCTACGCCAACCTGGGCGCTCTGCTGATGGACCGCGGCCTGCCCTACGACTCGGATGCCGGCCGGGCCTTCTCCGCAACCCTCACCGCCATCCTGTGCGGAGACGCCTATGCGCAGTCGGCGCGCATCGCCGCCGGAGCTCCGGCGCTGGGCGCGGCCACGCCGCTCACCCAGACCGTCGCCATAGAAGGCGGCGCCTGTCCCGGCTTCTACGTGAACCGCGAGCCGTTCCTGGACGTCATCCGCATGCATCGCGCCGAGGTGAATAACATTGACCGCGCGCTCAAGTCCAGTGATGGCAACGCCTTTACCGACGCTGCCGGCTTCACCGCGCCCCAACTGGCCGAACTCAAAGCCGCCTCTCAGGATGCATGGGACAAGGCGCTGGCTCTCGGCGAGCAGTTCGGCTATCGCAACTCCCAGGTGACCGTCCTGGCCCCCACCGGCACCATCGGCTTCATGATGGACTGCGACACCACCGGCATCGAGCCGGACCTCGCGCTGGTCAAGTACAAGAAGCTGGTGGGCGGCGGCATGATCAAGATCGTCAACAACACCGTCCCCGGAGCTCTCTTCAAGCTGGGCTACAAGGACGCCGAGGTTGAGGCGATCGTCAACTACATCGACGCCACCGGGACCATCGAAGGTGCTCCCGGTATCAAGCCCGAGCATCTGGCCGTTTTCGACTGCTCCTTCAAGCCCGCCAAGGGAACCCGCAGCATCTCCTGGATGGGCCATGTGAAGATGATGGCGGCCACCCAACCCTTCCTCTCCGGAGCCATCTCCAAGACCGTGAACCTTCCCACCGACTGCACCGTGCAGGAGATCGCCGACGCCTACATCGAAGCCTGGCGTCTCGGCCTCAAGGCCGTCGCCATCTACCGCGACGGCAGCAAGGGAACGCAGCCGCTGAACGTCACCGCCCAGACCGACGCGGACAAGAAGGTCTCTGCGGAACAGGCCTCCGAACTGGCCGCCGTAAGCTCGGCGCTCTCCGCCGCCCAGGTGGAACTCTCCCTGGCCCGGCAGCAGTTGGCCGAGGCTCAGAGCCAGATCGCTGCTCTGATCCACTCCACCAATCAGAACTCCGATGCCATGGACGCCCAAGCGCCGCCGCGGGCCGTTCGTCACCGCCTGCCCAGCGAGCGGATGTCGATCACCCACAAGTTCAGCATCTCCAGCCACGAGGGCTACATCACCGTCGGCCTCTACCCCAACGGACAGCCCGGCGAGATCTTCATCCGCATGGCCAAGGAGGGCTCCACCATCTCCGGCCTCATGGACTCCTTCGCCACCGCCGTCTCGTTGGCTCTGCAACACGGCGTTCCGCTCAAGGTGCTCTGCGAGAAGTTCGCTCACTCCCGCTTCGAGCCCTCCGGCTGGACGGGCAACGAGGAGTTGGGCTACGCCAAGTCCATCATGGACTATATCTTCCGCTGGATGCAGATTCGCTTCCTCTCCGGCCAGCAGTTGGACCTCTTTGCCGGCTTGAAGCAGCCCAACCTGACTGCGGAGACCAGTCAGCTTCTGGCCAGTGGGCTGCCCGCCTCTGCCGCCGGGCTCTCCACCGGCGCGGCGCCGGCGAGCCACGAGCTGCACGGCAACGCCTTTGAGCACACCGACCGCAACCCGCCCCGGCAGGGCATCGCAGGCGAGCCAAGGGCGGCCATCTCCGCCGACCTGACCGCCTCCAGCGGCCTGGATCAAGCCAATCCGCTACACACGACGCCGGACCGCGGGGTCTTTCACGCCGCCACCGCGATGAAGGGGATGTACGAGATGGGCGACGCGCCAAGCTGCAGCACCTGCGGCGCCATCATGACCCGGAACGGAAGCTGCTACCGCTGCATGGAGTGCGGCAGCACCAGCGGCTGCTCCTGAGTTTCCGCGGACAGCGGTTGGCCGGCATTGCGGCGGCCTCTCTCCGATGGAAGAGGCCGCCGCACATCCGAGTCTCACTTCAGCCGGGAGACACGGCGCAAATTCCTCGCTCGCCGAATTCCTCGCTCGATAGCTGCCCTCTGCGAGCCTGACGGCATCCAAGCGATTGGAGGTTTGCTTATGCGCTATCCATGTTTTAGCCTGCGCCTCAGCCTCTCCATTGTTCTGCTCCTCGGCGGAGCCGCCATCCTCGCCAGAACGGCGCCGGCTCAGGAACCAACCCCTCCCATGGCCGCTCCCCCGCCCACTGCGGCGCCCCCGCCGGCAGGCGCTCCCCCACCAGCCACGGCAAACCCGTCAGCCGCCCCCGCCCCCATGGCCAAAGCCAACCCCACTGCCGGGCGCGACGTCGCCAACGGAGCCGGCGACCTTGGTAAAGGCGCCGGCGAAGGAGCCGGAAAGATTGGAGAAGGTCTGGGCAAAGGCGCCGGAAACCTGGTCACCCTGCACCCCGTCGCGGGTGCGGCGGATATCGGTGAGGGTGTCGGCGTTGGGGCCAAGGATGTCGGCGTAGGCGCGGCCAAAGGAACCGGAAAGATCCTCAAGGGAACCGGCAAGGGGATCGGCCACCTCTTCCATCACCCTCACAAGGCACGGCAGAACCCACCTCCGCCACAGGCCTATTGAAGGGCTGGGGCAGGTTTAAACCGCCTTGCGCTGGAAGCTCGTCTTCTTGACGAACGAACTCTTGGCCTTGGCCGCCGCAGCCGGGGCCGTGTGTTCCGGCTTCGCGCCAGACTTCACGGCCGCCGCCTTCTCCCGCATCGCCTGCAACCGCTGCGCTTTGCGGCTCAGTCCGCCGACCTTCACTCCGCCCACCTTGGGAATAAAATCGCTCATGCTGAAATCCTCTACGCTGCAAGCCCTCAGCGTCAATGGGTCTCTTCTCTAAGACTGTGGCTGGCATCTGCCGGCATCACTCCAGCATGGCGGCGCGGACCTGCCTCTCTCCCGGTCACCGACACGGCTGCATCTCTCTCCGCAATGCATTACCATCGAGGAAGGAAGGATGCACTTCGGTCCAACTCATTCCAGATTCAACAGGGGAATTCTCATGGCGTATGTGACATTCCGCGCTGAGGGGCGCACCAGCTATGGCATCGCGCGGTCGGACGGCGTCTTCGACCTCGGACGCCGGGTCGGCTCGATCCTTCCCGACCTTCGCTCGCTGCTCACCGCACAGTCGCTCGGCCTGCTGGCTCCGTTGCCTGCCCCCAACTGCACCGACTATGCCGGCGGAGAGTTCACCTATCTCCCCATCCTTCCCAACCCCTCCAAGATTATCTGCGTGGGCCTCAACTACGAAGAGCATCGCGTGGAGACGCACCGTCCCGTCGCCAGCCATCCCACGCTCTTCACCCGCTGGGCCGATACGCTCGCCGGTCACAACACCCCCATGATGCTGCCCTCCAACTCCTCCTCCTTCGACTTTGAAGGCGAGCTGGCGGTCATCGTCGGCAAGCCCGGACACCACGTCCCCGAAGACCGGGCCATGGAGCTGGTGGCCGGTTACTCTCTGTTCAACGACGGCTCCATCCGCGACTGGCAGCTTCACAACAGCCAGTACACGCCGGGCAAGAACTTTCCCTCCACCGCCGGCTTTGGCCCGGAACTGCTCACCCCGGAAGAGGCTGGAGCTCTGCCCGGCAAGGCCATTCAGACCCGCCTGAACGGCGAACTCGTGCAGTCCGGCCATCTGGACGACATGATCTTCTCCATCCCTCGTATCCTGGCCTACATCACCGCCTTCACCCCGCTCAGCCCCGGCGACGTCATCGCCACAGGAACCCCCGGCGGCGTCGGCTTCAAGCGTGAACCGCCCCTCTTCATGCGCCACGGGGACACGGTGACCATCACCATTGAAGGCATCGGTGCGCTCACCAATTCGATTCAGCAGGCTCCGCTCGAATAAGGCGGGCAGTCGGCTTCACCCGTCCCGCCCAGGACCGCCGCTGGGTTCCACTTCGCGACGGCATCGGCATCAGCAGAACCTCTGCGCACAAATGGGAGGAACTGCAAGCGGCCCTTTCCGCCAGGAAGCGCCACTTGCAGATCCTTTGCCAGGACTCTTACGCTTGGTTTCTGCTGGAACGCGACTTCGGGGAAACCGCTTCCGAAGACGGCTACGCTACGGCTGCCGCCGCCCACAGGCTGCCTCGGAGCGAGCGCGAAACTTCACCCGGCCACCGCCGCTCAGGAATCGCCATCGTGTAAAGTAGTAGGTTCACCCTCAGAAGTCTCTGCCGGAGGTTTCGCTCCCATGCCTACTTACACGGTCACCACGGAAGCCAGCCGCCTCACCCCGCGCCAGAAAACCATGATCGCCCAGGAGATCACGCGCATTCACAAGTCCGTTACAGGCGCCCAGGCCTACTTGACCCAGGTGCTGTTCCATGACCTTCCCCCCGGAAGTCACTTTGTCGGCGGCAAGCCGCTGCAGCACGACTTGATCTACGTGCAGGGGAAGATCCGCGCCGGGCGCAGCCCCGAGCAGCGCCAGGAGCTCCTCGTCCAGCTCACCAACGCCCTCGCCCTGGCCGCCGGGGCGGCCCATAATGCAATCTGGGCCAGCCTCATCGAGATCCCCTGCTACCAGATGATCGAGTTCGGCCACATCCTTCCCCAGCCAGGCGCGGAAGCCGAATGGTTCCAGGGCCTGCCCTCCGTGGACCGAGGTCTGATGGAACGTATCGGACGCTGAATCCTTCCCGATGAGATCCGGCGCTACCCGCCCAGCCTCGAACCTGGGCTGTGCGCAGCTTCTCCGCGCAAGTGCTTTGTAACCAGACAGGTATTGACTTTTGAGGTGACTGGGCCGATTAAGACCCCGGTACCACGCTTGATTCTGCGCGCCTTGAATACGATTAAGGTCTGGCGAGAGAGCAGGCGCTCTGAAGACCCTGGGCGACTGGGGACGGTCCGATCCAATCTACTCGATCTTCCGGCCAGCCCATCTCGATCCTTGGGCAACAGGTTCGAACCACGCAGCCATCTTGCGCGGCAGTTATCCCATGTTGAGGTTCCAGAGGTTCTCACCGAATGACTCATCCTACTCATCCCGCTGCGGCTCCCGACCTCTCTTCACAAGATCAGTTTGGCGCCGTCTCCCTGCCGGACTCCGTCCTCCTTGGGGAGATCTGCACCCTGCGCGAGCGCGGCCTCAGTGATGAAGCCATCCTCAATCTTCTCAGCGGCTTCAACATCGAAGCCCACCCTGAACCCTGCGGGCCACACTGGGATCGGCCCCGGAACTATCAGCTCATTCGGCTCATCTGGGGCCAATCCAACCCGTTCGCCATCTTCCGCGACTGAGGAACATCCTTCCGCCGCTGTGGTTCTTCGCCCAGCAAGCCGCCGCAGCTCACCCCCCTTCGCAAGACCCAAAGGAAGATGCGCTATTGACGGGTCGCCGGGCTCTGTTCCCAATGGCTGCCACGGAGAAAGTGATGCCTCGCCATGCTCAACGCCAGGCTGAGAAACAATAAGGTCAGGAAAACAACAAACAGGTACTGAACATAGTTGGGCCAGCGCGAGTTTCCATTGCCGGTTCGATGCTGACCGCGATCTTCCGTCCTCATGGAGCCCTCCCCAGCCGGCATCTCCGGCTGCAATGAATTGGCGATGCGATTTGCTGCGCCCCCGCGCCGGCACGCTCACCCCAGGGAAGAAGGATCGAACCGGCCCGGCCGTTCCATCTACCGTCCCTTCCTAACAGGTCTCTGCATCCTTTGGCGAGTGCAAGAACCAATACGGGCGCAACTTTTTTTCGCATCGCTGCCGTCCCCGCACCCCCTCCCTCGTTCTGGAGCCGGACCGTCAACGCCTGCCTGGCGCCCCGGCATCTTCGGCAACTCATCTCCATCTCCTTGTCGATTCTGGCGCAAGCTTCCAGTCGTATACTCGTCGGCATGAAAACAAACAGCCTATATCGCCTCCTCCTGCCGTCTCGTTCATCTATGCTCCGATGTTTCCTTGCAGGTATCGGCCTTGCGCTCGTTATGGCTACCGCTCTCCAGGCCCAATCCCCAAGCGGCCCGGCCACCACTAGCCACTCGAACGCCCCCTACAGAATCCTCTCGGTGGACAAACTGGGCGGCCAGGGAGGTTGGGACTATCTGGCCGCGAACCCCTCGACCCGCGAGATCTACATCGCCCGCTCCGGTCCCACAGGCGAGCTTCACGTCTACAACCTGGACACCCTTCAGCCCATCACCACAATCCCTACGGGCACAGTTCATGGCGCGGCCATCGATAACGCCACTCACCACGGCTTCGCCACCGGTAGCAAGATCATCATGTTTGACAGCCTCACTCATCACATCATCAAGGCCATCGCCATCGGTGGCCGTCCCGACGGCTACCTCGACGACCCCATCACTCACCACGTCTACATCTTCTCCCACGTGGAACCGAACGTCACCGCGCTGGACGCGGAGAGCGGTGACATCCTTGGAACCGTCAACCTGGGCGGCGAGCCGGAGCAGTCTCAGCTTGACGGCCAAGGGCATCTCTTCCTCGACGTTGAGAACAAGGGCCGCATCGCTGTGGCCGACACCCGCAGCCTCAAACTCCTGGGCAACTACGACATCTCTTCAGTCGACGGCGGATGCTCCGGCCTGGCCATCGACGCCGACCACGGCGTGCTCTTCGCCGCCTGCAACGAAAAACACAACATGGTGATTCTGCGCGCCTCGGACGGGCAGATCCTCACCACCCTGCCCATCGGCGCCGGCTGCGATGGAGCCCTCTTCAACCCCGCCACGCAAGAGGCCTACAGCACCCAGGCCGACGGAACGCTGACCGTCATCAAGGAGAGCCTCGCCCCAGGCACCCCAGGCGCCCCGCTCTCCGGCTCAGAATTTCGCGTGGAGCAAACGCTCAAAACCCAGCCCGGAGCCCGCACCATCACCTTCGACCCCAACACCGGCCGCATCTTCACCGCCACGGCAGACTTCGCCCCCACGCCGGCCGGGCAGCCCGTACACCATCACTACCGCACCATCATCCCCGGCACCTTCCGTCTTCTGGTGATTGGCCGCTAAGGCAACGGCCCATCGGGCTCTCTCGCTTCCCTTCAGTATCATGAACTCATGGACATGCTTTCCCCGGAAGATCGAGCCCGCCGCATCAAGGTGCTGCTCTACGACGTCGACGGCGTTCTCACCAACGGTGAGATCACCTTTATTCCCGAGCTGGAAGACGCCAACGCGGCTGACGCGCCGGCTATCCCGCGAGCCGTCGAGGTCAAGAGCTTCTCTGCGCACGACGGCCTGGGCGTAGCCATCGCCCGATTGGCCGGGTTGAAGATCGGCTGGATCACCAAGCGCAACTCGCGCGTGGTCGCCATCCGCGCGACCGACCTTCGGATCGATCACCTCTACCAGGGCCAGTCCACCAAGCGGGAGGCGCTCCGGAACGTCATGGCCGCCGAATCCTGCACCCTGGAGGAGATCGCCTACGTCGGCGACGATATCATTGACCTTCCCGTGATGCGCATCGTCGGCCTGGCCATCGCCTCCGCCAACGCCCGGCCAGAGGCCAAGACGGCCGCGCACTATGTCACCCCCAACCCCGGCGGCCAGGGAGCCGGACGGGACGCCATCGACTTCATCCTGCGCGCTCGCGGTGTTCTCGAAGAGACCATCGAACGCTACCTGGCGCAGGACACCGCCGAGGCCAGAGCCGCCGACGTCGGCGCCGGCAACATGTAGTCAACATACCTCCTGGAAGCCGCTCCCCTTGCACGGGGCTCAACTCTCCGCTTCCCGTAACCGCCGGATGGCGAAGAAACTGCGAAGAGCTACAATGGCTCATGGCGGTCGAATCTCCCTCCCACGATCCCTGCCGTGATGCGGCTCAGAGCTCCCTCGCCTGGGCGCATCCCATCGTTCAGGAGTGGTTTCTCCGCCGCTTCGGCTCCCCCACCGAACCCCAGATCGCCGGCTGGCCGGCCATCCTGCGCGGCGAACCAACCCTGCTCTCGGCCCCCACCGGCTCCGGCAAGACCCTCTCCGCCTTTCTGGTCGCCATTGACAGGCTGTTGCGCGCCGCCATCGCCGGCCGCCTGGACCCTCGTACCCAGGTGGTCTACGTCTCACCCCTCAAGGCCCTCTCCAACGACATCCAGAAGAACCTCCAGGCCCCGCTGGCCGAGATCCAGCAGCTCGCCATGGAGCGCGGCCACCTGTGCCCGGAGATCCGCGTCGGCGTGCGTACCGGCGACACCTTGGCCAAAGACCGCGCAGCGATGCTCAAACATCCGCCGCACATCCTGGTCACCACCCCCGAGTCGCTCTACATTCTGCTCACCGCCGCCCGCTCCCGCCAGAACCTCACCCGCGTCGAGACCGTCATTGTCGACGAGATCCACGCCGTGGCCGGCAACAAGCGCGGTGCGCACCTGGCTCTGTCGCTGGAACGCCTGGATGCTCTGGTCTGCGGCGAGAACTCCCTTGCACCCGGCGCAGCCTTCACCGGACGGACCACCCGCCCGCAGCGCATCGGCCTCTCCGCAACCCAGAACCCCATCGAACTGCTGGCCGGCTTCCTCACCGGCGTCGGGCCGGCATCCGAAATCGACCACGCCTCCGATCGTCCCGCCGCAGCCATCGTCCAGGTAGCCCCGCGGCGCAGCCTGGATCTGGCCATCGAGGTTCCCAGCATCCCGCTCTCCTCCATCACCTCTACAGCGATGTGGGAGGAGATCTACGCCAGGCTGGCCAACTTCGCCGATCAGCACCGCAGCACGCTGGTCTTCGTGAACACCCGCGCACTGGCGGAGAAGATCAGCTTCGAGCTCGCCAACCGGCTGGGCGAAGACGCCGTGGCCGCACACCACGGCTCGCTCTCCCGTACCCTCCGCCTGGATGCCGAGCAGCGCCTCAAGTCCGGCCAGATTCGCATTCTGGTCGCCACCGCCTCACTCGAGCTGGGCATCGATATCGGCACCGTGGAACTGGTCTGCCAGATCGGCTCAACCCGCT
This sequence comes from Acidobacteriota bacterium, assembly GCA_021819585.1. GTDB lineage: Bacteria > Acidobacteriota > Terriglobia > Terriglobales > Acidobacteriaceae > Granulicella. The sequence goes on along the minus strand of JAKAQS010000084.1, from coordinate 3,205 downwards.
CCATCGCCGTGGCCACGCAGCGCGTGGGACGAGCCGGCCACTGGCGCGGAGCCGTTCCCAAGGGCCGTTTCTTCGCCCTCACCCGGGACGACCTGCTCGAACAGGCTGCGCTGTTGCGCCAAATGACCGCCGGCGAACTCGACCGGCTGGAGATCCCGGAGGCGCCCGCCGACGTCCTCATGCAGCAGATCGTCGCCGCCGTGGGAGCCGAGCCCTGGCCGGAGGACGCGCTCTACCACGTCCTGCGCCGCGCCTGGCCCTACCGCAACCTGACCCGCGCTCAGTTTGAAGAGCTTCTCACCCTGCTGCATAACGGCATCGTCAGCTCCCGTGGCCGTTACGGAGCCTATCTTCTGCGCGATCAGGTGCATGGCCATCTGCATCCCCGCCGCGGCGCTCGCGCCATCGCTATCTCCAACGGGGGCGCGATTCCGGACACTGCGATCTTCACCGTCCTGCTGCAGCCGGAGAACGTTCCGATCGCCACAGTCGATGAGCACTTCGCCGTCGAGAGCCATCCCGGCGACGTGATCTTGCTGGGCAACACAAGCTGGCGCATCCAGCGCGTTGACCCCGCCGGCAAGCTGCTGGTCGAGGACGCGCACGGAGCTCCGCCCAGCATCCCCTTCTGGGAGGGTGAGGCTCCGCAGCGCACCGCAGCGCTCTCAGACGCCGTCAGCGAGCTGCGCTGTGAGCTCGACCGCCTCACCCGCGATCTCTCCCCGGCTCATCTTTCGCGCGTCGGTCTCACCCCATCCTCCGCTCCGCCATCCCTCGCCCAAACCATGGCTCTGCTCCAGCACGAGTGCTTCCTCTCCAGCTCTGCCGCTCTCCAGCTCATTACCTACATCGTCCACGGCCGCGCTGTGCTGGGCACAGTCCCCAGCAAGACCACGCTCATCGCCGAGCGCTTCTTTGACCAGGGCGGCGGCCAGCAGCTCATCCTGCACGCGCCTTTCGGTGGCCGGATCAACAAGGCCTGGGGGTTGGCCCTGCGCAAGCGCTTCTGCCGCGGCTTCAACTTCGAGCTGCAGGCCGCAGCCACCGATAATGGCATCAACATCTCCCTGGCCGAGCAGCACAGCTTCCCCCTCGCCGAGGTCTTCCACTTCCTCTCCACCCTCACCGCGCGCAGCCTGCTCGAACAGGCCAGCATCCCCTCGCCGCTCTTCAAAAACCGCTGGCGCTGGGCTGCCGGACGCAGTCTGCAACTTCTGCGCATGCAGAAGGGCAAGCGCGTGGCTCCGCGGATCCAGCGCATCCGCTCCGATGACCTGCTGGCCAGCGTCTTTCCCCACGCCTCGGCCTGCCCGGAGAACCTGGCCGGCGACATCGAGATCCCCGACCACCCCTTGGTGCGCGAGGTGATGAAGGATACCCTCACCGAGTCCATGGACATCGACGGCTTGCTCAATCTACTCCAGAGCATCTCCGACGGCAGGCTCCGCTGTATCGCCGTCGATACGCCCGTACCCTCGGTCTTCTCGCACGAACTGCTCCACGCGCTTCCCTACGCCTTTCTGGACCCCGAGGACGCCGCAGCCCGGCGCGCCCGCGCTGTCTCCACTCGCGGAACCCTCTCTGCCGGGATCCCCGAGGCGCCCGGCCATCTCGATCCCGCCGCCATCGCGCAGGTCCGCACCCAGCTCTGGCCCGACCTGCGCGACGAGCACGAGCTCCACGACCTCCTTCTGCAGCTCGTCTGCCTGCCACTTCCCATCCTCGCGCAGGCTCCGGCAGGCAAAGGCACGGAGCACTGGCCGCTCTTCTTCGCCCGCCTCGAGGCGCAGGGCCGCGCCCGTGCGGTGTCAATCGACAGCCAGAGCGCGTGGATCGCCACAGAGCACGCCGCCGCAGCTAACCTGCTGTGGCCCGAGCTGGAGAGCGCACAAAGCGGCCAAACCCCAGCGGCAAAGAAGGCTGCTCCGGACGCGGTCCTCGCCCTCACCCAGGGCTGGCTCCAGCTCCTCGGCCCCACCACCGCTGCCCAGCTTGCGGAGCACACGCATCTGCGCTCCTCCAGCATTCTGCAGGCACTGCTCACCATGGAGATGCAGGGGCTGGCCATGCGCGGCATCTTCGAGCTGCCGTCGCCATTCCAGGAGGACACCTCGCCCGAAGCCACCTCGGATACCCAGTGGTGCGAGCGCCGCATCCTGCAGCGGATTCACCGTCTCACCCTCGGCACGCTGCGCCGCCAGATCGAGCCGGTCAGCCCGGCAGCCTTCTTCAACTGGCTGCTGCGCTGGCAGTTGGGCGAGCGTCTGGAGGATCGCCAGGGCGAGCAGCTCGGCCTACCTTCAGACGAACGCCACGCCGAAGATCCGGGCGAGTCTTTGGGCGAGCAGACCAGCGAGCCACTGAGCGAGCAGACAGCCGGGCGGCTGGACGGAGAGTCAGCCGAGCGCACCTGCGAGCAGCAAGCCCGTCTCCAGTCAGCCGGCGAAGAGGCCGTGCTGGCCGCCATCGAGCAGTTGGAGGGCTTTGAGGCTCCGGCCATCGAGTGGGAGCGCTCCCTGCTACCCGCGCGCGTGGCCAACTACTCGCCCCAGTGGCTGGACAACCTCTGCCTCGCCGGCGTCGTCGCCTGGGGCCGCCTCTCGCCGCATCCTGCATGGTCGGAGCCTGACTCCAGCGCCCGGCCAAGCCCGGAGAACGCTCCAGCGCCCTCTCGCCCATCAGGGCCAAGGCGGGTGATCCCGACCTCGCTGGCGCCGATCACCTTCTATCTCCGCGAGTCCTCCGCCTGGCTGAACCACCTCCTGACGTCGAAGTCCGTCGACGAGGCCATTCTGGCGCAGTCGCTCTCCGCCGAAGCGCAGGCGATCCGTGCTCTGCTCTCCGCGCACGGAGCGGCCTTCGCCATCGACCTGCAGCATCGCAGCGGGCTGACCAAACAGCAGACCACGACGGCTCTCTGGGAGCTGGCCACGGCCGGCCTGGCCTCCGCCGACGGCTTCGACCAGCTCCGCGCGATGATGGATCCTCGCCGCCGCTCTCTCTCCTCCGCCGGAACCAGCCGCGCCACTGGCCAGCCGCCCAGCCTGCGCAAGCGTCCGGCGGCCCGCTCGACAGCCGGCCGCTGGTTCCTCTTTCCGTCAGCCGCGCATTCGCCCGCGGCCGCGCCGGACGCCGCCGCCGAGGCGCGTCGCAGGGACGCAGGCCTGGACGCCTCCGCTCGCATCCTGCTCTGCCGTTACGGCGT
>JAKAQS010000083.1 GCA_021819585.1 Acidobacteriota bacterium | reverse complement strand
CACCTCTGGCGAGGCGAAGTATGGCTGACGGCCGTAGCAGGAGGTGGTCACGAAGTGGTAACCTCCGAGGCCATAGCGCCGTTCCAGCCCTTGCGTCATGGGTGCAAGCGTAGCATCCTGCAAACCCATCATCTCAAAAAGCCGAGATGTGGGGCAGCCAATCGAATAAAAGATCTCGACGTGGGCCGTCCGGCGATGGGTTCTCCATCGATCCTGAAAGCGATCTCCAGCCTGGCTCCTCAGAACCAGATCAGGAGATTCGGCTGCCGCACTTCTGTAGAATGCGATTCGGGGTCCAACGTGGAATGGCGGAATATCGAACAGAATCGTTGCGGGGCATAAGGGAGTTCCTGAGATTCCGCAAGTCGCCTCTTACTCTCTTGCATAACATTGCGAGCCGCGGCGTAGACGTCGTTCAGATCACTGCCGGGAAGCGTCAGATCTTTTTTGTCAATCATCCCAACCTTGTACGAGATGTTCTGGTGACACACGACTGGAACTTCATCAAGGGCCCAGGGCTGCGCGCCTCCAAGCCTCTGTTTGGAAGCGGCCTGTTGACCAGCGAGGGCGAGCTTCACCGGCGTCAGCGGCGGCTGGCGCAGCCTGCTTTCCACAGCGCTCGGTTAGCCGAATATGCCCGGGAGATCGTGGAGTTGGGCACAGCAGCCAGCCAGGGGTGGAGCAACGGCCAGGAAGTCGCCGTTGACCGGGAGATGATGCAGCTAACCCTGCAGATCGTGGGCCGCACTCTCTTTACCGCCGACGTCCTGCATGAAGCAAAAGATATTGGAGACGCAGTGACCGGTGCTCTGCATCACTTTCGCCAACTGAACAGTCCGTTCATTCAGGCGGCTCAATTCCTGCGCCGCTGGGCGAGCGCACGGGCGCGCCGGTCACGGGTGCGATTTGAAGACCTGTTGAGCCGTATCATCGCGGATCACCGCGCGCATCCGGAGCGCTACAATGACATGCTGTCACTGCTGATGGCATCCGATGACGAGACGGGCACAGGCTATATGTCGGATGAACTGCTGCTCGATGAGGCGCTGACCATCTTTCTCGCCGGCCACGAGACCACGGCCAACGCGCTGACCTGGTCCTGGTATCTGCTGGCACAACATCCTGAGGTGGAAGAGAAGCTCTACGAGGAGATCGAAGATGTGCTGCAGGGCAAGCAGCCCACACCTGAAGACGTACTCAAGCTGCGCTATACCGGAGAGATCTTTCGCGAGGCCCTGCGCCTGTATCCACCTGCCTGGATCATTGGACGCGAAGCCGTTACCGGCTACCGGTTAGGCTCCACGGAGGTTCCTGCCGGCTCAACTCTGTTGATGAGCCCGTACGCCATGCACCGCGACCCGCGCTTCTGGAATAGCCCTGAGAGCTTCTTGCCGGAACGGTGGGCTGATCCCCTGGCCGCGAACCGCCCCAAGTTCGCCTTCTTTCCCTTTGGAGCTGGAACCCGCGTCTGTATCGGCGAGCACTTTGCCATCTCGGAAGGCGTGCTGCTGATTGCCGTGATTGCGCAGCAATGGCGGCTGCATCTCGTTCCCGGCCAGGAGATTTCACCCGAGCCCCAGATTACGCTCCGCCCGCGCCGCTCAATCCACATGAGGCTCGAAAAACGCTTGGAAGACAGGAAGCCCGCGCACTGAGCCCTGTGCGCCCTTGCTGCGTGAGAAGCCTCTGCCGGCGGGCGAAACGGAATTGCGGCCCCGCCGACCCTGCTGCCTTTCATCGCTACGTGCGTTCGCAGAGGTGCAACCGAGGTTTGCCGTTTCCGGCAGTTTGGCGAAATGCGCAATTTGCAGCGCAACTCGACGGCGCTTTTGCGTTGTAAGAATTACCAAGCATCACGATCGATCCGGCCCCAAAAGGAACGTTTGGAGGCTGGGAAAAGCTGCGCCGAGACCCGCCCTGCAGGCATTTATACCCTTCGCACCGCAACTTTCCCCCTAAAATGCCGTCTGTGCTCACAGAAAGGTTTTTGCCGCTGCTCGATCTTGCGGCCCTCCCCGCCAGGAGAGCAACCATGGATCTTTTGAGATCGCCGCTTGCCGTGCTTCTCGCTCTCCTTCTGTGTCTTCCAGCGCCGGCATCGAAGGGGCAGACACCCGCGGAGGCGACGTCCAGTCTTAACTCTGGACGTTCCATTCCTCGCTCTGCGCAGTTGCAGGGCGATGCGCGGATCCTGCATGCCTTGAACCGCTTCACCTTTGGCCCGCGGCCCGGCGACCTGGAGGCGGTGAGCGCCGAAGGGCTCGATGAGTGGTTCAACGGGCAGTTGCATCCGCAAATGCTCGATGAGTCGGCATTGGATATGCGCCTGGCGCAGTACCCCGCAATGCAGCTAAGCGTGCAGGAGCTGATCTACCGCTATCCCAGCGACGCTCTGGTGCGCATGGCGATGAACGGCAAGATGCAGATCCCCACGGACCCCATCGTGCGCGCCATCTATGAGAACCAGATCTACCGGATCCGCACCCGGCAACAGGGGCATGGCCGGCAAGCCCCGGGGAACACTCCCGGGAACTCGCAGCTAGATGAAGCGGACCCCAACGGCCAAGCTGCACCCGCCATCGATCCAGGGAGCATCCGCGCCATTCTCTCGCTACCGCCCGATCAACGCCTCTTCCGGCTGGCATCAATTCGTGAGCCTGCGTTTGACACCCTCATCAGATCGCTGAAACCGCCACAGCGGGCCGCGCTCGTAGCGGAGATGACCCCGCAACAAAAGGAGGCGGTGGAAGCGCTGGCCGGGCCAGAGCAGATCGTCGTCCAGGAGCTTCTGGCCGGCCGGCTCCTCTGTGACGTCTACTCCAACGCGCAGTTACTCGAAGTGATGACCGACTTCTGGCTGAACCACTTCAACATCTACCTGCATAAAGACGAGCAGATGCCCTACTACCTTGTGAGCTACGAGCGCGACGCCATCCGGCCCCGCGCTTTGGGTCACTTTGAAGATCTGCTGGAAGCTGTAGCCCACACTCCGGCCATGCTGATGTACCTGGATAATGCGGAGAGCGTGGGCCCGCATTCACTCTCCGCCGAGCGCTTCAAGCAGAACGCATGGCGCAGGCCGAACGCCAAGCATCAAGATCCCCCAGGCATCAACGAAAACTACGGCCGTGAGCTGATGGAGCTGCACACGGTGGGCGTGAACGGCGGATACACCCAGGCTGACGTGGTCGCTGCCTCCAAAGTGCTTACCGGCTGGACGGTGGACCATCCGCAGTTCGGCGGCGGCTTCATCTTCACTCCCAACCGGCATGAGCCGGGCACGAAAAAGGTGATGGGGCTCAAGATCAGGCAGAGTGGCGAAAGGGAGGGTGAAGAGTTGCTGCACATGCTGGCCACGCGCCCTGCAACCGCCCAGATGCTCTCCCACGAGCTTGCCGTGCGTTTCGTGAGCGATAACCCGCCGCAGAGCCTGGTGGACCGCATGGCGAAGACGTATCTGTCCACCAACGGAGACATCTCCGCTGTGATGGAGACGCTGTTTCACTCGCCGGAGTTCTGGGCCCAATCCAATGCCGGCGCCAAGGTGAAGACGCCGCTTGAGTACGTCGTCTCGGCGGTGCGAGCCGGCGATGCTGATGTCACAAACTACGCGCCGCTGATCAACCAGTTGCGCCTGATGGGAATGCCTCTTTTCGGCTGCGTCCAGCCCAACGGCTACGCCTGGACCTCCGATGCCTGGGTGAACACCGGCGACCTGGTTGATCGCATGAACTTTGCCCTGTTGCTGGCGTCGAACCGGCTCCCAGGAATCAAAGTAGATTGGTCGAATCCGGCGCCCACCGGATCCGGAGGCGCCGCATGGAGCGCTCTCGCTCCCGCGCAGGAAGAGGCCCGGCTCGAATCACAACTATTGCCACTGGGCGCCAGCGCGACTACGCGCGCCGCAGTGCTGCAGGAGTTCCAGCAGCACCAAAGCCAGAATCCGCGGAAGAGCGCACAAGCGCGGCCGGTAGCCGCGGCGCAGCGCTTCGGTCGCGCTGCGCCGCAAGCGATCCGCGCGCGCGAGGATGCGCTGCTGGCCGGGCTCCTGATCGGTTCGCCCGAATTCCAGCGTCGTTAGTTGAGGCCGGGGCAAGAAAAGGAGATGCAGACATGCCGATAACCCGCCGATTCTTCCTGCACCAGGGCGCGCTCACCATAGCCGGCTCCGCTGCGATTCCCGGCTTTCTGGTGCGCAGCGTGCTTGCCGAGACTGCCGCGGCCGCCCCTGGCCGGCGCCTTGTCGTCATCTTCCAGCGCGGCGCGGCCGACGGTCTGAACGTCGTCGTTCCCTATCGCGAAAAGAACTACTATGCGATGCGCCCAACCATCGCCATCCCGCAAAACCAGGTGCTCGACCTCGACGGCTTCTTCGGTCTGCATCCATCGCTGGCTTCCTTCAAGCCGCTCTACGATCAGGGCCACCTGGCCATTGTGCATGCCGCGGGATCTCCCAGCATGAACCGTTCGCACTTCGACGCGCAGGACTACATGGAAGCAGGCACTCCGGATGTGAAGAGCACGCGCGACGGCTGGCTGAACCGCGCTCTGCAGGCGCAGGATGCATGCTGCCGCGAACACCGCACCGCCTTTCGCGCGCTGGCTCTCGGGCCTGAAGTTCCGCTGACGCTCACCGGACGCATCCCCGCCATCGCCATCGCCAACGTGAACAGCTTCGCCGTGGCCGGCCGTGGACCCGCACTCTCGCCGGCGGCCGAAGCATTCGAGGCCATGTACGCCGAAACCGGCGATCAACTTCTGCGCGCCGCCGGGGACGAGACCTTCGACGCGGTGAAGATGCTGCGCGCCGCTGACCCCGCGCGTTACCAACCCGCCAGCGGAGCCAACTATCCCAACAGCGAGTTCGGAAGCTCCATGCGGCAGATTGCGCAATTGCTCAAGGCCAACCTCGGCGTGGAGGCCGCGTTCACAGACGTTCTGGGCTGGGACACGCACCAGGCGCAGGGAGGCGTTCAGGGCCAGCTCGCCAACCGGCTGCGCGACTTTTCCGAGAGCATCACCGCCTTCTGGCGCGACCTGGGCGACAGCGCCGAGAACGTCAATCTCGTCACCCTGTCGGAGTTTGGCCGCACCGCCCGCGAAAACGGCACCGGCGGCACCGACCACGGGCACGCCAACGCCATCTTCGTGCTGGGCGGGCAGGTGAAGGGCGGTAAGGTCTACGGCCGCTGGCCGGGCCTCAGCAACGAGCAGCTCAATCAGGGACGCGACCTGGCGCTGACCACCGACTATCGCCAGGTGCTGGCGGAGCTCGTCACCCAGACAATGGGAGCGAAAGATCTCGATCTGGTCTTCCCTGGCGCGGAACTCGCTCCCAGCCGCTTCCTCGGCCTGGTCTGAACGCCACAGTGAGCCGTTCTGTCGCGCTGCCACAACCCTCCAACGCTGCTTCGCCGGCGGTGATGGCGCGGATACAATAAAGGCTCTGGCGAGCCAACAGGCCTGGCCTCAGCCTTGTATGGATCTTCCTGAGAAAAGCAATGAGCGGCTGCGATGAGGACGTCAAGCGGACAGGATCCACGGCCTCTGCCGCGCAGCCATCGGCGCTGCCTCTGGAGCCGGCCGCGCGCATGCCAGGAACCCCTCTGCTGCCGGAAGACTTCTACATGGAGGGCCCCTACCTGGTCTTCACCGCCGCTTACCACCTGCGCAGAGGCTTCTGCTGCAACTCCGGCTGCCGCCACTGTCCTTACAAGTGATCTGGAATGAATTGGTCGGCGAAAAGACCGCGACCGGATTCTTCTCTATCTCAACCGGCCGGCAAGCCTGCATGGAGACGCTTTGCAGGAAGCCGGAGCGAGGAAGGCTATCTTGCATCGATCCCTATTCTCTTACGCGGCGCAGCGCCTATGCCCACCACGCCGCTCCCGCCGGTTGTGAGATCACAATCTCCTTCAGGAACTGTGCGGCCTTGGTCAGTCCCTCCTCGGGCGAGAGCAGGCTGTCTTCGTGTTCGATGGAGAGCGTGCCGTCATAGCCGTAGAGACGCAGCGTGGAGACGAACTCCTTCCACCACTCCGCCCCATGGCCGTAACCACAGGTGCGGAATATCCAGGCGCGGCGTTGCTCGTCGGTATAGGCCTTGGTGTCCAGCACGCCGGTGACGGCGAGATTGGCGCGATACAACTGCGTATCTTTGGCGTGGACGTGATAGATCGTCCCACGCAGAGCGCCGATGGCGGCGATCGGATCAATGCCCTGCCAGAACAGATGACTGGGATCGAAGTTGCAGCCGACATTGGGCCCAGCCAGGGCGCGCAGCTTCAACAGCGTCTCCGGGCTGTAAACCACAAATCCCGGATGCATCTCGATGGCGATCCTGACGCCATGGTCAGCGGCAAACTTCGCATGGCCGCTCCAGTACGGAGTCACCACCTCACTCCACTGCCACTCCAGAACCTTGGGATACTCCGGAGGCCAAGCGCACGTCACCCAGTTCGGAGCCGTCGCCTGGGGCGAATCGCCCGGACATCCGGAGAACTCGACGACCACGGGAATCCCAAGCCGTTCGGCAAGCAGAATCGTCTTCCGGCTGATCTCCCGGTCATGCTCGGCGCGCTCGCAGACGGGATGCAAGGGATTGCCGTGGCAACTCAGCGCGCTGATCGTCGCACCGTGATCGGCCAGGACGCTCCGGAACTCCTGCAGCTCGGAAGGATTCTCCAGCATGGAGAGGTTGCAGTGAGCGTCGCCGGGATAGTTCCCCGTGCCCAGCTCTACCGTCTCGATCTGCAAGGTCTTCAACTTGTGGAGAACCTGGGACAGCGGGAGCTCGGAAAGCAGCGGAGTAAATACGCCAATCTTCACAATCTCTCCTTGACGTTACAGCTCAGTTAGAGCGGTCTTCAGACGCGTATGGCAACCCGAGCCTGGTAAACGGGACTATTTTGCCTGTTCCGGAACCCTCACGTACCCCGTCCAGGCAAACTGCTTCGAATCGGGCGACCAGCCGCTGGTATTGCCCGATCCCTGGCCGCCGAAGAAGGTTCTCACCGTGGTCGGCTCCGCGCCTGTCGCAGGCAAGCCATCTTTCAGCCGCAGCAGCTTGATCTTCATGCCTTCCCCAATGTATCCATGGTCAGGCTGATCCAACGGGTAGGAGATGGTGTACAGCCATCTGCCATCCCGGGAGAGGTGCGGAAACCAGTCCTGCGTGTCGGAGCCATGCGTGACCTGCTGGGCCAGTTTGTCCTCCGGCCCGGCGCCGCCGGCGGGCATGCGCCACACCTCCCACTTGCCGGAGCGGTTGGAGCAGAAATAAATCCACTTCCCATCGGCGGAGTACTCCGGGCCATCGTCCTTTGCTGTGCCTGCCGTCATCTGCAAATCGCCGCTTCCGTCCGCATCGATCCGGAAGATATTGGACTCATCTCTCACGGTCCTGGTGTAGAGCAGATAACTGCCGTTGGGCGACCAGCCATGCATCCAGCCCGGATGGATCTCGCGCGCCGCACTCCCATCGCTGTTCATCACCAGGATCGGATTGATAAGGTTCGCTGAGCCGCGAGGGTGCGCCGGCATGGGCAGGCTGATCCCGGTGGCCCCAATGTGTCTTCCATCCCAGGAGAGAGCGTGATCGTTGGTGACGGTCAGCTTTGGGCTCGCATAGATCTTCTCCGGCCTTCCTCGGTTGGCGCCCCGTAAGGGAATGCGATAGAGCGATCCGCCCATGTCAGAGACAAAGTACTGCCCGTCCGGGCTCCAGTTGGGAGCATGCCACTCTCCCTCCAGCGAGAAGAGCGTCCGCACCGCCTTCGTCCGCACGTTATAGACCATGAAGTTGGTCCGGTACTGCGGTGTAGCAGCGCCGGATCGCGAGCGAATCTGCGCCGCAGAGCCGGCGGAAGCGAACAGCAAGCCCAGCGCCAGGCCCGAAAGCCCGAGAACACCTTGGCGGAACCACTTCACGGCAGATCCTCCTTGCCTTGCGCCAATCTCCTGCAAAGCACAGTGTACGTCCGCGGGCTTTCTCTCCGCTTTAAATCTCGGTGTTATGGTAGTGGGCCGGACGGATGCTCCGCGCAGGCTCTCTGCTCAGCGATGGATGGTGGGCATCCTACTTCTCGCCTTTTGAGATGTGGGGTCACGATGCCCGCGCATCCACAGGGCGCGTTTCGAACCCCTCCATCACGTCTTCAACCCGGCTCCGGCTTCGCCCTCAAACGGCGCCTGGGTGAACACAGGAACCTTCACGCTGCAAAATCATCGGAGCTCTTCTGGAGCCATACTCTCGATCCGGTCACTTTGTCCCTCCCACTCCAGCTACCGCCGGCGCTGCCGCGGCAGCCGGTTCCACCTTCAGCGCGAGGCGCGGAAACCGGAAGCTGGACGCCGCATCGTCAATCACGTTGATCTGACAGATGTAGGTTCCCGGCTTCAACTGCTCTACAGGAACATCGAACTGGAAGACCACCGCATTCTGCACCGGATCATTCACCTTCTGCGCCGTCACCACCGGCGTCTCATAAACCTTGCTTCCCTTGTCCATGAACTCGATGCTGGTAAGCACCCGGATCGGATCTCCCCGCGCGCCCTTCTGCTGGGCCGGGTCATACACCTCGTACAGAAAATAAAGATGCTGGCCCTGGCGGAAGACGTGCGCCACATTGGGAACCCACTCCAGGCCGTCGCGCACCAGCGGGTTTTCGCCATGCTTGTCCTTTTCAGGCACTCTTTGGCTGGCGATCAGCACCGAACTCATCTTCAGCGGGGCCTTTCTCAAGTCCGGAACCTGGATATCGGTCTCAAAGCTTCCCATGCTCCCCGTTTGGTCCTCGCGCACCACAAACTTCAGGTGGTAGTGCCCGGGCGCCAGGTTGAAGCTGGTCGTGTACTCGATGTTCTTCTGCCGCACCTGTTGCGACTGGTTCACGGCCAGCTTCACCGTCTGCCGCACATTGCCAACCACGATGCCCTCTGCGTTCTTCACCTCGCCCAGGATGTCCAGCGCGGCCTTGTCCCGGTCCCCGCCCTTCACAAACGGAATCTGCGACCCCGGCACAATCAAGCTCACCGGGATGGAGTACATGTTTCGCTCTTCCATGAAATAGAGCGCCTGCAGATATACAGCGACGTCGGTCGCCGGCAGGTCGCTGCGCATCTGTTCGTTCAGAGCCTCTTCGCGATCCTCGCTCTTCTGGTGCTGGAAGTCCGCCGCCGCATAGTACCCGGACCTGTACTCCAGCTTCACATCCGGGCGGTCGACCTTGACCAGCAGATGCCGATAGGAGCCATCCATCTTCGGGTTTGTCGAACGGAAGCCAAGGATGTAATAGGCCTCCGTGTCATGTTGAATCTGCTGGAATGCGGGAGCAAAGTCATTCGCATCAAAGAACGCCTTGCCTCCCGTGTCCGTACTCAGCGTGCTCAACGTCGACTGCGAGCTATAGTTGGAGCTGAACTGCGCCGTCGCCGCTGCGCCGCTGTAGGCGGAGTTCCCGCGCAGGCTTCCCTGGGTTGCATCTCCCAGCGGGGAGAGCGCTTGCAACCCGCGCGCATCCACAGAGTAGATGGCCATATTCGCCTTGGCCGCCTCGTTGGTCGCAGCCCTCAAACTGGCCTCGTTTTCAATGCCATTCTTGGTCAGTCCACCGGAGAAGTACAGCATCGACTTGCGCTGAGCCGTCTTCTCCAGGCTCTTGGCGATGGCGCGAATGGCGAGCAGCTCACGATCCGTATTCAGGCTGTTGAACTCGGTGTCGTTGGCGGCAAACGATCCCGCATCATCGGACGTCCCGCTGGTTGAACCCGTGGTGCCGTTGGCGAACCCGGTCTCATCGGTGCCGTTGTAATTGGCCAGCACGTGCAGCAACGCCGACTTGTCGGAGGTGAAGTCCTGGTCCAACGACAGTCCCGTCGACATGCTCACCAGCGCCACCAGATCCGCCGGCCGCATCTGCGTCTTCACGTACTGCTCCGCGGCATCCACCGCGCGATCGATGTCCTCATCCTGCATCGAGCTGAGATCGAAGAAGATCACGATCAGGCGATGATCCTTCAACATCTTCTGATCGGCGACATAGTTCCCGTTCAGCAGATCCGCTACAGACATCTTTCCTTCAGCCGTCGTCTCCTCGGTCAGCGTGGCTGCATGGTCCACGTTCTCGTAGTCGAAGCTGATGATCTTCTGTTCCCGCTTGTTCTCGTAGATATGGAAGTCGCTGGCTTTCAACCCCTTGACGATCTCGCCTGTCTTCCGGTCCCGCACCACCACATTGGTCAGCACAATGTTGGTGCTTACCTTCATCCGGAAGGTTCCGGCGCCCACCTTCTGCACCGTCTGTGCGGACGCCGGACTCGGCGCCGTCTGCCCCCCTCCCTGGCCCAGCACGGATCCTGCGCCCGGGCCCAGGCCCATCATGATCACCAACGCCGATGCTACGATTCGCCGCATCTGTCTCCCTCTGCCTTCCGCCCTGTACGCCTCTGGCTCTAGAACCTGTAGCGCGCCTGCACCAGCAGCGTTCGCATGGTGGCCGAGCTGGTCACCTCGCCAAAGTTCGCCGAGTTCTCCGTCGTATCGATTTGGTTGTACTGCACTGTATTGAAGACGTTATCCGCCGTCACCCGCATCTCCAGGGAGCGCGTCCCGGCGAACTGCATGAGCCGCGAAAGCGAGGCATCCACGGAAACCGTGCCCGGCCCCTCAATCGAATCACGCGAAGCCGTCCCATACTCTCCCGCCGGAGCCGTGAAGGCGGCCTTGTTGAAGAAGTCATCCACCCTCCCGGTTCCCTTGATCGGCGCATTGAAGACCCGGTCCGGCCGCAGCGTAAACAGACCGCCGGAAGCAGCCTCGGCCTGGCTCCCAGAGTAGGAGGGCGTGAAGTACTGTCCGGTGGAAAACGTAAAGGTTCCGCTCAGCAAAAATCCGTCCAGAGCCCGAGACCAGAACCCGCCCTGGTTGAAAAACCTCCGGTTGGGTCCAAAGGGCAGCTCCAGCAGCCAATTTCCGCTCGCGCTCTGGCGTATGTCAAACGACGAGTTCCCCTCCTCCAGATACAACTTCCGGAAGTCCTGTACGCTGGTGGCGCTCGATCCGCCTACCGAAGACGCATCATCGATCGAGTGCCCATAGGTGTAGGTAACGCCCATCGAGATCCCCTTCTGTTGGTTCTTTTGAAAGCTGACCACCAACGAATTGGCATGCGATCCAGCCACCGAGGTGTCATAAGAGAAGGGAGCGATCCCCGGCGTCAAGACTCCGTCCGGGGTGCTGTTGGGAGAGCCCACAACGTCCAGACCGCTTCCCTTTGCCCCGCTGTAGCCCAGGTTCATCACGATCTGCAGCGGCAGCCTCCGCTGCAGGTTCAGGTTGTAGGCCTGCACCATCCCCAGCCGGTAATTCTTGTTTACCGCATAATCGTTCTCGATGGACTCCGCCGTGGAGCAGCCAAATCCGTTGCCCAGCGTCATATTGGCCGTCGTCGTCGGGGTGGTGGTGATACATCCGGTCGCGACCGGGGTTGGATTCCCGGCGCTCGCCACTGGAATATCGTTGGTCTGCGTGATCGCAAACGGCGGCTGGTAGGCCAGCGACTTGGCGATCGTCCCAAACTGCCCGGTGTTGTAGTTGATGCCATATCCGCCGCGCACCACCCAGTGTTGCAGCAGCGTGCCCACCAGCTTCCCGATCACCGCGTTCCCGTTCGCCAGGTTGGAGGCGCCCGTCGGCCGCCACGCAAAACCCAGCCGCGGAGCATACATCGTCCGGTCAGGATTGATCAGCCCCGCCGGAAACTTGCCCTCATAGATTCCCGTGCCTCCCGGCTCTACGGGATCCACCTCGGAGAAGTCCGCATTGTGATCCAGGTTGACGATCCGGTTGTTGATCTCCGTGTAGGGCGCAAAGTACTCGTATCGCACCCCATAGTTCAACGTCAAATTGGAGGCTACGCGAAAGTCGTCGGTGGCGAACCAGTCCAGAACGTTCTCGCGCAGGTAGATCTTGTTGAGCAGGGACTCAATCGCTGTACTCTGCGGAAGTCCCAGCAGAAAATCGGCAAACCCCGAGCCGGTCGTCGCCCGGCTCCCTTTAACCTGGTCCGCCGGGCTCTCCGTCGCGTAGCCCGAGAACGTGAACTGCCCGAGCGGATCCCTGCTGCCGAGTTCATTCGCCTGGACGCGCCGATAGTCGAATCCCAGACGCAGGTTGTGTTTGTTGTGACGGTAGGCGGCAAAGTAGGAGAAGCTGATGGCTTGGTTGATCAACAGGCTCGGCGTGGTATTGGAGAGTGTGGCAAAGTTGGAGATCTCCAGCGTTGGCAGACCGTAATAGAACTTGGCATCAACCCCGCCCCCCGTATTTGGAACCGTCACCCCCACCGTCGCCGAAGGGTCGTTGGAGGTGTTCGTATAGTAATTCTGGGTCTGGGTGTTCAATCGGTTCCAGGTCACTGTGGCGTGGTTGGTGAACCGCCCATATCCTAGCGTGTATCCCGCGCTCAGCAGATTGCCATCGGTGGCCGTCGTTCCCCCCAGAGGGAGAAAGATGTTTCGCAAATCGCTGGCCGAGTGCGAGTAGTGATAGGCGATGTTGATGTTCTGTCTGAGCGATGGAGGCAGGTTCGAGTTCCTGCGCCCAAAGAAGGCGAAGGGCGACCCTCCCGTGCCCCCTATCGTGCGCACATAGCGAGTGTTGATCGCAATCTGGTTGTTGCCCTCGTTGGAGATCGTCTCGTAGTTGTACCCCTCGGCATTGGTCGGGATGTTCGGCGCCGGATAGTACTGCAACAGCGCCAGCGCCTGAGCCGACATGGGCGTGGTCGCGTTGGCCAGATTATTGTCCGTGACCGGCAGGCCCGTCTTCGGATCATAGATCTCCACCGGCACCGTCACGCCGTTGACCACCTGCGTCGACTGGGAGAAGTTCCCCTGGCGCTCCAGCGCCGTGGGAACCCGCGATGGCCCACCCAGGAAGGCGTTCAGATTCTTCTGCCCTGTCACATTCAGAAACATGAACTGGCTGCTATTCGGCTTCATCAGCCCCGGAATATATGGCGACCCCGCCAGCGTGACGCCAAAGTTATTCGTGTACGACGAAGGCTTGGTCTGCGGCTGCAGATCGGGAGACCACTGGGCGGAGTTCAGCGCCGCATTGCTCGTCTGATAGAAGATGCTCCCATGCGGCTGCGCCGGATTGAAGCCCCGGAACCCTCCACGCCCAAATCCGCCAAAGCCCTGGAAGCCGCCAAAGCCTCCAGGCCCCCCGCCAGGGCCTCCAGGCCCGCTCCTGAAACCGGGTCCCCCCATCATTCCACCCAGCGCCCCGGCAGCCACATTGGCGGGATTCGCTCCCGCCGGCAGCATGCCACTGGCGCGCGCCTGCGCGATAGCGCTCTGAATGCGCTGTTGGATCTCCTCCTCGCTCATGTTGGCCAGGCCGTTGGTCGCGCCGGTTACGCCATTCACGGTCACCGAATCCTCCGACTCATCGCCCATCCCCATCATCGTCGGAAGAGCCGCGCCTGCATTTTGCTCGCCCATGGTTGCATCCAGCCCGCCTTCGCCGCTCATGCTCAGGCTAAGCCCTTGCATTCCCAGCCCGGCGCCGCGGCCGCCGCTCTGTTCCGCTTGTCTCGCCTCCGCCTCCGCCCGGCTCGCCAGTTGCAAGCCAAAATCGGTAGCCGTGGGTAGAATCTTGATCCCTTGTCTTGCCGCCTGCGCCTCCACTCCGCTCAGCACCACCTCCTGCGTGGCTGGGGCGAACCCCATCAGTTCGGCTCGCACCACGTATCGCCCATTGCGCGGAATCGCCATCGCAAATTTGCCGTCGATGTCCGTGGTGGTGGCATACTTCCGCCCGGTCAGCGTGTTCATCGCCGTCACCGCAACCCCGGGCAGCGGAACTCCTCCGCCCTTGCCCACGCTCCCGGCGACCACCCGGCCTTGGATGCTCCCGCCCTCACTACTCGCGCCGGGCGGAGCGACGCCGCCAGCGGCCCCGCTCGCGGGCCCACGCTGGGGCGGCAAAACCTGTAAACCTCCGGGCGGCCCGGAGCTGCGCTGGGGCGCGGCCTTGCCCTGCGCGGTCGCGCTTTGGACAGCCGCGCTCTGGATAGCCGGGCTCTGGGCCGGCAACGCGTTGCCACACAGCAGCAGCCCCATGATGCTCATCGCTATCCCCGTTCCTGCGCCTGCGGACCTTCTGATCTTGCACCGCTCCACGTACACATCTCCCCCCGCTTGCGGATCGTCTCCGGTCCCGCAGCAGCTCTACTGAGAATGGAATGTCTCTTTGTCTGTTGAGTCTATTGGTACGAAGTTGCCTCTCGTCCTTAGATCTCTAGCCTCTGATCTCTCTGGCGGAACTCCATATCCGGCAACCAGCCTTATTGCGGACCCGGACCAGCGCTTCCTCCCATGGCTGCTCCCCCCTCTCTGCGCCGGCCACGCTCCATCACCACCAGTTCCGT
>JAKAQS010000334.1 GCA_021819585.1 Acidobacteriota bacterium | reverse complement strand
TGGGAGGACGAGCATCCGCGCGTGCTGTGGGATGGCGGCGTGCCGATCGGCGAGTCCAGTTGCGTCTCCTGCGGCCACTGCGTCACGGTGTGCCCCTGCAACGCGCTGATGGAGCGGTCGATGCTGGGCGAGGCCGGCTACTTCACCTCGCTGCCTGGCGCCGCGCTGGACAAGATGATCGAGGTGGTGAAGGGGATTGAGCCGGAGATGGGATATGGATCGATCCTGCAGGTCTCGGAGATCGAGTCGGCCATGCGCGAGCAGCGCATCCGGCGCACGAAGACAGTATGCACTTACTGCGGGGTGGGCTGCAGCTTTGATGTCTGGACCGGCACAGGAGCCAAGGCTCGCGAGATTTTGAAGGTCGAGCCTGCCCTGGGCGCAGCCAATGGCGTGAGCACCTGCATCAAAGGCAAGTTTGGCTGGGGCCACGTCAACAGCCCGGAGCGCCTCACCACGCCGCTGATCCGGGAGGGAGGAGCCTTCCGCGCGGCTTCGTGGGAGGAGGCGCTCAGCCTGGTGGCGCGGCGCTTCTCGGAGATCAAGGCGGCCGGCGGTGCTGACGCGCTGGCCTTCATCTCTTCCTCCAAGTGTACGAATGAAGAGAGCTACCTGATGCAGAAGCTGGCCCGCGCCGTGATCGGCACCAACAACATGGATAACTGCTCGCGCTACTGCCAGGCGCCGGCGACCATGGGCCTGTTTCGCACCGTGGGTTACGGCGGCGACTCCGGCTCCATCGCGGACATCGAGCAGGCAGGGCTGGCGCTGATCATCGGCAGCAACACGGCGGAGAGCCATCCCGTGCTGGCCACGCGGGTGAAGCGCGCGCACAAGCTGCGCGGGCAGAGGTTGATCGTCGCCGACCTGCGCGAGCATGAGATGGCCCGCCGCGCGGATCTCTTCTTCCGCCCTCGTCCGGGCACGGATCTGATCTGGCTCTCGGCGGTGACCCGCTACATCCTGGACAACGGCCTGGCCGACCGGAGCTTTATCGAGACCTGGGTGAACGATGCCGAGGCCTATCGCCAGAGCCTGGAGCCGTTCACGATGGAGATGGCCAGCCGGCGCTGTGGCGTTCCTGTCGAGACGCTGGCCACCGTGGCGCGGATGATCGCGGAGGCCGATGGCGTGTGCGTTCTGTGGGCCATGGGCGTTACGCAGCACGTCATGGGATCGGATACGTCCACGGCGATCTCCAACCTGCTGCTGGCCACGGGAAACTACATGCGTCCCGGCGCCGGCGCGTATCCGCTGCGCGGCCACAACAACGTGCAGGGAGCCAGCGACCACGGCGCCATGCCCAATTTCTTCCCCGGCTATCAGCCGGTGGACGATCCGGAGATCCGGGCCAAGTTTGAGCGCGCCTGGGGAATCTCGCTTCCGTCCCAGCCCGGCCTGGACAACCACATGATGATCGACGCCGTGCATGACGGGCGTCTGAAGGCGATGTACCTCTTCGGCGAAGAGATGAGCCTGGTGGACTCCAATGCGAACTACGTGCAGAGCGCGCTTTCGCAACTGGAGTTCTTTGTGGTCCAGGAGATCTTCTTCACCGAGACCTGCCGGTTTGCGGATGTGATTCTGCCCGCCTGCTCGAGCATGGAAAAGGAGGGAACCTTCACCAGCACGGAGCGGCGCATCCAACGCCTTTACCAGGTGATGGAGCCGCTCGGCGAGAGCCGCCCCGACTGGAAGATCATCCAGGAGTTGGCCAATCGCCTGGGCGCCCGCTGGAGGTACGAGCATCCGAGTGAGATCTACGCGGAGATCGCCGCGCTGACGCCGTTGATGGCCGGCGTAACCTACGATCGCCTGGAGGGGTACAAGACGCTGCAGTGGCCGGTTGCGGAGGACGGCAGCGATCAGCCGCTGCTCTATACCAGGAGATTTCACTTTCCGGATGGCAAGGCCAGGTTCTTCCCTGTGCCCTGGACGGAGCCCACGGAGCAGGAGGATGCGGAGTTCGATCTGCACCTGAACAACGGCCGCCTGCTGGAGCACTTCCACGAGGGCAATATGACCTACCGCACCGAGGGGATCCGGGAAAAGACGCCCTGCACCTTCATCGAGATCTCGCCGGAGCTGGCGCAGCAGCGCGGCGTGCAGACCGGAAGCTGGATTGAACTTACCTCGCGTCATGGGCAAGTAAAGGCGCAGGCTCTGGTGACCTTGCGGGTGCAGGGCAACCAGCTTTATATGCCGATGAACTCCAGCCAGGAGCCGGTGAACCGCTTGACCAGCAGCCATACGGATCTGGCGACGCACACCCCGGCGTACAAGGAGACCGCGGTGCGGATGCGGGTGCTGGAGCCGACGGGGCCGAACCCGCTGCCGCGCAGCAACTCGCGCTGGGGTACGCCGACGCCGCAGAGGGGCGTCGAGGTGGAGCGGAAGTGGAAGCGGGCGGACTATCGCCAGCCCGGTTCTGGAGTTGGTTCTGGAGCCGGGGCTGGAGCGGAAGCGGAGCTGGTGCAGATCACGCCCCGGCAGTCTGGCTGAGGGCCCTGCCGAAGGCGAGAGCAGAGGAGAGGCAGAGGAGGCCCGCTGCGCATCAAGGTTGCCACGGGATGAAGCGTGGCGACGACACGGTGATTGGATAAAGACGGCTTATAGTCTGGTATCGAAAGGATGGAGGATGCGACCCTTGAAAGCCGCTGTGTGGCCGTTTTATGCCGCCACCAGTTACCTGATCTTCGCAGAGGCAGTCCACGCATGGATCAAGCTGCCGACAGCGGGAAACATCGTGTTTACCCTGGTGTTCGTGCTGTTCTCCGTGCTGCACTGTGCGGCGCTGGAGGGATGGAAGCGAACAGGGATCTTCTTCTTTGCTTCGGCGCTGGTGACCTACACGATGGAAGAGATCGGCGTCGGCACGGGATGGGTCTTCGGGGCCTATCACTACAGTGATCTTTTGGGGCCGAAGCTGGGACATGTGCCGGTGCTGATCCCGCTGGGGTGGTTCATGATGATCTATCCATCATGGATGGTCGCTCGGGC
>JAKAQS010000333.1 GCA_021819585.1 Acidobacteriota bacterium | reverse complement strand
GATCTGGCGAAGCGTGCTGGGAACGGTGAAGGCATCATGCCGGTTGACCTCTGCGACCGGCGCGGTGGACCAGGTGGCGACCCAGTGGGGCTGCGCGCTGTTCTGTGCGGAGAGCCCGGGGGTGGCGAGGGCGAAGATCGCGGCCAGAAGCGTGAAGCTGGCGGCCGGAAGGGCGAAGTTGGCGGTTGGCTGAGAACGGCGCACGCTGAATCTCCTGAACGGCGAAGTAGACGGATGGTTGAGAAGCAATGGTGAAGCCGAGGCGGCGGGCTCGCTCGAGTGGGAACGCAAGGCGAGGCTCGCCGCGTGAGCCAGCCGAAGTGAATCGGCACGGTGACAAGTCTATCGGAGAGGCTGGGAGGCTGTCGCGCCCAATG
Source organism: Acidobacteriota bacterium (assembly GCA_021819585.1). Lineage (GTDB taxonomy): Bacteria > Acidobacteriota > Terriglobia > Terriglobales > Acidobacteriaceae > Granulicella. The sequence continues at coordinate 2,644 of JAKAQS010000333.1, read as the reverse complement.
TGATTGGGCGCTATGCGAAGAGGATGGAGGGCGGCTGCGTCGGCCGCCGGGCTGCTCTGATGCAAGGGCCTGACGGCGAACTTGGAATTGAATCAAGACCGTCATATGCTGCGCCAAGGGCGGGTTTTAGGCTTGGGGCATGGATCCGAGCGATGCCGCAGGCGCCGACTGAAGATCCCCTGGAGGGAGGATGCGCCGCACAGCATGGATTTGGGCCGTTGGTTCCGCAGCCTGGACCTTCGACGCCATCGTCAACCTCTACTACCACAACCGGCCCCACGCCGAGTTGGCGCTGATGGTCGCCATCATGTTCGCCATCGCATGGGCGTATTACTCCCGTGCGCAGGGCCGTTAAAGCATAAAGCAAGACGCGCCGAAGCGGTTCGCTTCGGCGCGTCTTGCGGAGATATCCCGGCTTCCGGATGGGTTACTTTCCCATCACCCGCTGCATGGTCGCGCCGATCTCAGCGGGCGAGACGGCCACATGGATTCCGGCGGCGCGCATCGCCTCCATCTTGCTCTGCGCGGTTCCCTCGCCGCCGGAGATGATGGCTCCGGCATGGCCCATGCGCCGCCCCGGAGGCGCCGTCTGTCCGGCGATGAAGCCCACCACCGGCTTCTTGACATGCTCGCGGATGTAGGCGGCGGCAGCTTCCTCGTTCGTGCCGCCAATCTCTCCGATCATAACGATGGCCTCAGTATCCGGATCCTCATTGAGCAGCTTGAGCGCATCCACATGGGTGGTTCCGACGATCGGGTCGCCGCCGATGCCGATGGCGGTGGACTGACCGATGCCGCGCTCGGACAACTGGTAGACCGCCTCATAGGTCAGCGTTCCGGAGCGGGAGATGATCCCGACGGAACCTTCCTTGTGAATGAGTCCGGGCATGATGCCGATCTTGGCTTTGCCCGGGGAGATGACTCCGGGGCAGTTGGGCCCGATGAGGCGCGACTTGGAGCTCTTCACGACCTCCCAGACCCGCACCATATCGAGTACAGGAATTCCTTCCGTGATACAGACGATGAGGGGAATGCCGGAGGCCGCGGCCTCCAGGATTCCATCCGCGGCCGCCGGTGGGGGCACGAAGATCACGGTCGCGTTGGCGCCGGTCTCACGCACCGCCTCCTCCACCGTGTTGAACACCGGCCAGCCTTCGTAGGTCATGCCTCCCTTGCCGGGCGTGACGCCACCGACAACCTTGGTTCCATAGTCCGCGCAGCCGCGGGCATGAAACGAACCTTCACGTCCGGTGATTCCCTGCACAATGAGCCGAGTTCCTTTGCCGACGAGTACTGACATGTACCTATTCTCTCCTTGGAAACTTGTCTTGGAACGAGCGGCCGGCGGAGATGACTGGGAGATCGTCTTGCGATAGTCGGTCTGCCGGCGCGATTTTGTCTGTCGGATGCTCTCTCTTCTTCCTCTTCCTATTGGATGCTGCGAGAGATCTGACGACGAGAACTGCTGTTCTACCCGGAAGATTCGCCGCGCTAGTCTTCACGCCGCAAGACGCTCTTGGCGGCCGCGACCACCAGGTCGGCGGCCTCCTTCATGGTGGCGCCCACCTGGAAGTTCAGTCCGGACTCCGCCAGGATCTTCCTTCCTTCTTCCACGTTGGTGCCCTCCAGGCGCAAGACGATGGGCAGAGAGACGTTGAGGTTTTTGGCAGCGTTGACCACGCCCTGCGCCAACACATCCACGCGCAGGATTCCGCCAAAGATATTGATGAAGATGGCCTTCACATTGGAGTCGCTGAGCAGAATGCCAAAGGCGTTCTCAATCTGCTCCTGCGAGGCGCCTCCGCCTACATCGAGAAAGTTGGCCGGCGCGCCTCCGGCGTACTTGATGATGTCCATGGTGGCCATCGCCAGGCCGGCGCCGTTGACCATGCAGGCGATGGAGCCGTCCAGCTTGATGTAGTTCAGCGCGTACTTGCTGGCCTCCACCTCCAGGGGATCCTCCTCCGAGATGTCCCGCAACTCCCGCAGCATTTTGTGCCGGAACATGGCGTTGTCGTCGAAGTTCATCTTGCAGTCCAGCGCCAGCAGCTTGTTGTCTTTAGTGGAGATGAAGGGGTTGATCTCCATCAGGGTGCAGTCGGAGTCGATGAAGGCGCGGTACATGCCCATCATGCACTTGACGGCCTCGCCGATCTGGGAGGGTTGCAAGCCCAGCTTGAAGGCCAGCTTCCGAGCCTGGTAAGGCTGAAATCCGGTTCTGGGATCCACATATTCCTTGTAGATCTTCTCGGGCGTCTCGTGGGCCACTTCCTCAATCTCCATGCCGCCGGCCGGCGAGGCCATGAACACCACCTGGCCCGAAGCTCTGTCCACCACGAGTCCCAGATAAAGCTCGCGGTCAATCGCCGATCCAGCCTCAATCAGCAGACGGCGCACGCGCTGGCCGTGCGGCCCGGTCTGGTGGGTGACCAGTTGCATGCCCAGGATGGCCTTGGAGGCTGCCGCGGCCTCTTCCAGCGTCTTGACCAGTTTGACCCCACCGCCTTTGCCGCGTCCACCGGCGTGAATCTGAGCCTTCACCACCACGACCTTGTGGCCGCTGGAAAAAAGTTGATCGGCTGCGGTGTAGGCTTGCTCCAGCGTGGTCGCCATCTCGCCCTCGGGAACCGCTACTCCGAAGTTG
>JAKAQS010000082.1 GCA_021819585.1 Acidobacteriota bacterium | reverse complement strand
CTGAACCTAAGCCTGCCGTTGAAGGCCGCCGGCGTGCCAATCATTGGAACCTCGCCGGAGTCCATCGATCTGGCTGAGGACCGCAAGCGTTTTGGAAGGCTGATCGAAGAGTTGGGGATTCCGCAGTCCCCGGGAGCCATGGCGACCAGCGTGGAAGAGGCTCTGGCGGGAGCGCGGCGGGTCGAGTTTCCGGTGCTGGTCCGGCCAAGTTATGTGCTGGGCGGCCGCGCAATGGTGATCGCCTACGATGAGGCCGATGTGGTGCGGTATATGTCCACGGCGATCGAGTACTCGCAGGAGCGGCCGGTGCTGATCGACCACTTTCTGGAGGATGCGCAGGAGGTGGACGTGGATGCGCTCTGCGATGGCAAGGATGTGGTGATCGCCGGCATCATGCAGCACATTGAAGAGGCCGGCGTACACTCGGGCGACTCCAGTTGCGTGCTGCCGGCGGTGGATCTGAGCCCGGAGGTGCTGGAGACCATCCGTGGCTATACGCGCAAACTGGTGATGCGGCTGAATGTGATCGGGCTTGCCAACTTGCAATTCGCGGTGCAGCGCGGCAAGGTGTTTGTGATTGAGGTGAATCCGCGGGCTTCGCGCACGGTGCCTTACGTCTCCAAGGCGACTGGCGTACAGTTGGCCAAGATTGCCTCACGGCTGATGACCGGCAGGACGCTCAAGGAACTGCTTCCAGAGCAGGTGGCCGGCGGTAAGGATCTCAGCACAGGTGAACACTTCTTTGTGAAGTCGCCTGTCTTCCCGTGGGGCAAGTTTCAGGGTGTCGACCCTGTGCTGGGGCCGGAGATGCGGTCTACGGGTGAGGTGATGGGAGTGGGCAGGACCTTTGGCGAGGCGTTTGCCAAGGCGCAGATTGCGGCGGGTCAGCGCTTGCCCATCGAGGGAACGGTCTTCTTTAGCGTGAATGCCCACGACAAGCTGGTGCTGGCGCCATTGGCGCGACGGTTTGTGGACATGGGTTTCAAGCTGGTGGCGACGCACGGTACAGCCGATGTGCTGGAAGCCGCTGGGATGCAGGTGGAGCGCATCTTTGCGGTGAAGGAGGGCCGGCCAAACGTGGTGGACCTGATCAAGAGCGATCGGATTCAGTTGATTGTGAACACGCCCAGTGGCCAGATGAGCGTCTTCGATGAGGCGGCTATTCGAAGAGCAGCGGTAAGCGCAAGGCTGGCCACCATTACCACCTTGGCGGCTGCGCGAGCGGCAGCCGATGGAATTGAAGCCCTGCAGAAGGGCGAGTATCATGTTGAGTCGTTGCAGGATCTGCACGCCGCCAGGGAGAATCAACGCCCCTGACCAGGCCGATAGATCAGCGACTGGTAGATGTGCGCGCAGGGCTGGCCGTTGGTGCAGATCACATCCAGTTCAGCCAGGCCGTTGGAGTTGGCGGCGACCGCCTTTGATACCGGATCGCCCTGGATGGCGATGACGTAGGCGGCGTACTTGGCGGGGTTCGTCAGGGCCGTCTTCCACTCCTGCTGGTCGTCTTCACTGATCATGCTGCGCAGATTGCGACCGGCGTCCTGCACGGCGCCAACGTGGTCGGTGAGCGACATCATCACGGGTACGTTCTTGGGCAACTCTTCCAGCGCATAGGCGAGGTTGGCTTCCAGCGTCATCCGGGTGGTTGCGTTCACCGCGGCCTCTTGCAGCACCAACGGGGTGAAGTGCATCATCACGATGCAGTTGGCCACGCATAAGACCATTGCCGTGGGTTGCCACAGCGTTCCAATCAACCGCACTCCAGCCGCGCCGCGTGACTTGAGCCAGACCTCCAGGCGTTCCGCGGCCAGGGCAGCGAAGACCGCCAAGGCCGGCAAGAGCTCCATCCCGTAGCGGGAGTTGTAGTAGGCGTGAGGCCAGAGCTGGGGGATGAAGATGGGCACCGAGCTGTAAGCGATGGCGTAGATGTAGAAGGGCAGTGGAATCCAGAGCAGAAGAGCGAGGAACTCCCCACGGCTGTGAGCCGCAACTTCCGCGCGGCGCCGCAAGGCGATCCAGAGCCCGTAGAGCGCAGCGGCCATCAGGCCAAAGCCGGTCTCCCATGCGGCTGTGTCCACCTGTGCGGTGCGGCTAAACAACAGCGCGGACCAGCCCATGTTGTGCCAGCCCCGGTAGTGTTGCCCCGGGGGCGCGGTGCGACGTTCAATCTTTTGGGCGGAGTAAGGTCCGCGCAGAAAGTCCAACCAGTCGCCTTCAAAGTGGGCGTTGTACCAGAACCACAGCAGCGGGCCGATGGCCACAAACACCGTGAACAGCACAAACCAGGGGGTCATGCGGCGGCGCACATCCGGCGCGCTGCGCCACAGGTTCCAGGCGAAGCACAGCCATATCACCGCGCCGATCACCCAGCCGTCGTAGCGCGTAAAAACCTGCCCCAGGATGAGCAGCCCGGCCAGCATCATGCGCGCGCGAGCTAGCGTGAGATCTCCCTGACGCAGGGCCGCGATGGACTCCATGGCAGCCACCACGGACCAGATGAAGAGCGCGAGAAACAGCGCTTCTGTCATTGCGGTGGTGGAAAGATAGAGCAGATTGGCGTTGAGCGCATAGAACGTTGTGGCCACCAACGCCCAGCGCATCCGCATCATGCGCCGCGCCAGCCGCCATATGCCGGCCACACTGGCCGCATAGCTCAGCATGGACATGGGAGCCGCCGCCAGGCCGGTCTGCCACATGCGCAGGTTCATGATGAAGGGAAGCATCAAAAGATGCGGCAGGGGAAGCCAAACGCTGCCAAGCTGCGCCAGGCCCGGCCAGCGCGCATCCAGGATGCGGCGGGCGATGGCCAGGTGCGCCACCGCGTCGCCGTAGAGCAGCAGGAAGCTCTGGCGGTAGCAGATGTACAACGCCACAAAGGCCAGAATAATCCCGGCTGCAAAGAACGGATAGGTTTCGCCCGGTACGGCCGGGCTCACCGCCTCCGGGTCGACCTGGACCCAGATGCGCGCCTCGCTCTGGGAGCCTTGGCCGCGCAGCTTGTTGGGGCTGCGGCTCGCAAGCAGTTTGCCTGCAGGCGTCTTACTGGGCTGGTCCTGCGCAGGGTTTCGCGGGGCGGGCGACATGGGCTCAACATCTTTGCCCTGCTCGTGGAGCGGGGCATCATTCCGTTCTGACTTTGATCTTGGCATAGAGGGGTGAAAGGGTTAAAGAAATTCCAAGAAGGCTTTGGTCTTGCTGTGGCGCGGCCTTCGCAGCGCCGGAGATCGCCGGGGATTGTTCCGGCCTGGTGTGGGGATGGCAGGCTGCTTCCGGACTGTGCGTCCTGGTTCCATTCGAGCCTCCTTGGGAACTTGTTCGACGATAGAGAAAGCCGGCAAAGCTTCCCGAGCGGTTGCATTCGTCCGTTTGCCGCTTCAGCATCTGATGCGCCCTGCACGGTGTTGCGGCACGTTTCCAGAAGGCCCTTAGAGATGGGAAATCTCCTTCAGGTCGTCGAATCGCCGATCGATCTCCTCCCGGGTGGTCCGCTGCAGGCGTTCAGTGCCGAAGTCCTCCACAGAAAGCGACCCCAGAACGCAGCCGTAGAACATGGCTTTGCGGAAGACATCCGGGGTGAGCTGCTTCTGCGAGGCGATGTAGCCAAAGAAGCCGCCCGCAAAGGAGTCGCCCGCGCCTGTCGGGTCCACCACATCTTCGGTCGGCGTGGCCGGGGCGCGAAAAAGCTTGTGCTGCTCGCCGTCATCGAAGCTGCTCGGTGAGAAGAAGGCCGCCGACCCGTGTTCCGCATACTTGACCACCAGCGACTTGGGGCCGAGTTCAAGGACTCCCTTGGCTGCCCGGACGTTGTTGGTCTCTTCGCTCAGCATACGGGCTTCATTGTCGTTGATCACCAGCACATCCAGTTCGCGGAGCACCTTCAGCAGGTTCTGGCGATGCGCTGAGATCCAGTAGTTCATGGTATCCCCGGCCACCAATTTCACTCCCTGCATTTGGCTGCGAACACGTTCCTGCAACACAGGATCGATGTTGGCCAGGAAGAGGTACTCGCTATCCAGATAGCCGGCTGGAATCTTCGGGGCAAAGTCGGCGAAGACGTTCAGGTCCGTAGCCAGGGTGTCGGCCGTGCTCAGATCCCGCATGTAGCTTCCGCTCCAGTGGAAGCTCTTACCTGGAACGTGCTCCAGACCGGCAGTATCGATGCCGCGTGAGGTGAGTACGGCCTCATGTTCGGGAAGAAAATCTTCACCGACTACGCCTACCACGCGGACCTGGGTGAAGAAGCTGGCGGCCAGAGCAAAGTGCGTGGCGGCGCCGCCCAGCACGCGCTCCCGTTTTCCGCTGGGGGTCTCCAGAGTGTCGAATGCTACGGAACCAACAACCAGAACGGACAAAGTCTCTCCTTTTTACTTTCGTTCCTCTTCTGTTTCCGGCATTTCTTGCTGCCGGTCAGGCACGGGCTGAAGCCGGCCTGTTCCAATCTTGCACCGCTGTGATGGCAGAGCGACAGCGCTACCAGTACTTGCCGAAGAGCAGTTCCAGCCTGGCCTTGGTCTCGGCCGGAATGGCCGAGCGATCGGTCATGATGGCGAACTTTGCCGCGGTTTGCGCGGGGCTGGCGCTCAGGTCAGCAGGCATCCTGCGAACCGCCGCCTTGATCACCTTCTGGGCGTTGCCTGCGTTCTGTTGCATCACCGCGACGATCTGCTCCACCGTAACCGCGTCGTGACCTTCGAACCAGCAGTCATAGTCGGTCACCATGGCAAGGGTTGCGTAGCTGATCTCAGCCTCTCGGGCCAGCTTTGCCTCTTGAAGGTTCGTCATGCCGATGACGTCAGCTCCCCAGGAGCGATACAAGTTCGACTCGGCGCGGGTAGAGAACTGCGGGCCTTCCATGCAGACGTAGATGCCCCCGCGCTTACCAACCACCCCCACCTCGGCGCAGGCCTGGGCAAAGACATCGCTGACGATGGGGCACACCGGATCTCCAAAGCCGATGTGGCCCACCACGCCATCTCCAAAGAAGGTGCTGGAGCGCGCAAAGGTTCTGTCAATGAACTGGTCGGGGATGATGAACTCGGTGGGCTTGTGCTCCTCCTTCAGGCTGCCGACGGCGCTCACCGAGAGGATGCTGGTGACTCCCAGCCACTTCATGGCGTAGATATTGGCACGAAAGTTCAGTTCCGAGGGCAGAATCCGATGACCTTCGCCATGGCGCGCCAGGAAGGCGACCTGACGTCCCTCCAGGGAGCCCAGAAGAAATACCTCGCTGGGATCGCCGAAGGGGGTCGTAACCCGGTGTTCGCTGACGTTGGTCAGGCCCTCCATGTTGTAAAGCCCGCTACCACCGATGATGCCGATCTCTGCCTTGGCCAAATTCGTCTCCTGTCCACTTCTGCCACTTGGCTCCGCTGCTCGCGAGGCATCCCTGCGGCGTGCGCCTGAACTGTGGCGTTGCAAATCGTCTTCCTGGGCATTTTGGCAGGGCCGCAGCGCCTGATTCCACTTCTTTTAGCAGTATATCGTTCGGCCCCCAGCCTGGCGCACGTCCATGCTGATGCGATCTGGATGCAGGAGATTGGCAAGGCGCTCCCGCAGAGTGAAGAATCGCCGGGCCGCGGGGTGACTGGATGCTGGGAGCGCGCAGAATGCCGGGAGGAAGATCGCGAGAAATCCCGCTCGGCAGGCGGTTTCGGTAGGAGAATAGAGGAAAAGATGTCTGGGCCGGAAGGACCGGGAAGAGGGAAGTGCGTGGCATTTGAAGGTTTGCGCGATTGGATGAAGGCGTTGGAGAAGGCGGGAGAACTGAAGCGCGTCCGCGCCGAGGTTTCACCCATTCTGGAGATGGCGGAGATTGCAGACCGTGCCGCCAAATCCGGCCGGGGCGGCGCAGGCGCAGGCGGACCCGCGCTGCTGTTTGAGAACGTGACCGGTTACAAGGGAGCGCAGGTGCTGATGAATCAGTTCGGCAGCGAACGCCGCATGCGGCTGGCGCTGGAGGTGGACTCCCTGGACGATGTGGCCAAACGGATCGAGATGCTGCTCCATCCGGCGGCTCCCAGCGGAATCATGGACAAGCTCAAGATGCTGCCCATGCTGGCCGAGGTCGGCAGTTTCTTTCCTAAGACTGTCGATGCCCGTAAGGCTCCCTGCAAAGAAGTAATTCTGCGTGGCGAACAGATCGACGTGCTGAAGTTCCCCATTCTGCAGACCTGGCCCCAGGACGGGGGACGCTTCATCACCCTGCCCTGCGTAACCACTCGCGATCCTAAATCCGGCAAGCGCAACCTGGGCATGTACCGTATGCAGGTCTATGACGGCAAGACGACCGGCATGCACTGGCAGCGCCAGAAGAACGCCGCTGAGCATCTGCGCGAGCGGCTGCGGGCGACAACTTCGGCGAGATCCGACCAAGTGGAACTGATGGCCATGACCGCCGGTGGGACGGCAGCGGCCGCGCAGGGAGCGATTCCGCCGCAGGTGGCGGCCCGCATCCACGGCGAGCGGATGGAAGTTGCCGTAGCCATTGGCACGGATCCTGCGACAACCTTCTCAGCGATCGTTCCCGCACCGCCCGAGGTGGAAGAGTACCTGATCGCCGGCTTTCTGCGCCAACGCGCCGTGGAGCTGGTGAAATGTGAGACCGTGGACCTGGAGGTTCCAGCCCACGCCGAGATCATCCTGGAGGGCTACGTGGAGCTGGCGGAGCTACGCACCGAGGGCCCCTTTGGCGACCATACCGGCTTTTACACCATGCAGGACGAGTATCCGGTCTTCCATATCACCTGCATCACTCATCGCAAGGATCCCATCTACGCCGCCACCATCGTCGGCAAACCGCCGATGGAGGACGCCTGGATGGGCAAAGCCGTGGAACGCATCTTTCTGCCGTTGATGAGATTGACGCTGCCGGAGATCTGCGACATCCATCTTCCGGCCGAGGGCGTCTTTCACAACCTGATGATTGTGAGTATTCGCAAGAGCTATGCCGGCCATGCTCGCAAGGTGATGCATGGCATCTGGGCCATGGGCCAGGCGATGTTCACCAAGTGCATCATCGTTCTAGATGAGGACTGCGATGTGCAGAACCTGGCCGAGGTGACCCTGCGGGTAACCAACAACATCGATCCGGAGCGCGACATTCAGTTCACGCTGGGCCCCATTGACACGCTGGACCACTCCAGCCGACTGCCCAACTACGGCAGCAAGATGGGCATCGACGCTACCCGCAAGTGGCCTGCGGAGGGCTTCCATCGCCCCTGGCCGCGGATGGTGGCCATGCCCGAAGAGGTGAAATCCAGGATGGATGCCATCTGCAGGTCGCTGGGGTTATAGGCGCTGTGCCAAGGCAGACTGGTTTCCTCTGCGTGGACAAAACATCTGCAGCGGAGGTATGCTCCGGCGCCGCAACTTCCATGGGATCTCCCGCAAATTCGGGGACTCCAACAGGTTTGGCTGCCGGGGTGGAAGCAAAGCGCAACCGCAGGCCCGTTCCGCGGACCGGTCAACACGGAAAATGTCTTACGCGATAGCGGCCGTATTGGCTTCCGGCGCCACCGTTTGCTGCGTTGCAGGGGAAAGGGGTAGCGTAATTGTCAAGCATGCCCCACCTTCTTTTCGGTTGCAGGCTGAAACGGCGCCCCCATGCGCATGCACCACAGCCTCCACAAACGCCAATCCCAACCCGTGCCCGGTGGACGCCTTCCCTTTTGAGCGGCGCGCGAAGATATCCTGGCTTAGCTCGTCCTCAAATCCGGGACCATTGTCCTCCACCGTCAGCTTGGCGGCGCCGTTCTCAGCCTCCAGACAGATCGTCACGGTACACCCTGCCGGAACGTGCTTCAGCTCGTTGTCCAGCAGGTTGGCAACGGCGCGGTGCAGCAGCGCGGCGTCAGCGGAGACCATCAAGGCTCTACTGCTGCGCAGTTGCATATTCAGGCCTCGTTCGGACATGGACGGGGCATAAAGATCCATCATGAGCCGGATCAACTCATCCAGATCAATCTCTGATCGCCTCAGGCGCAGCGCATCGGCTCGCGCCTCAGCCAGATCGAGGGAGGTGTTCAGGATGTCGGTCAACCGGTCCAACTCGTCGATCGCCGAGACGACCATTGGCTTCCAAGCAGGCTCGGCGCTCTCCTGCCGCTTCGCTGATAACGACAGTTCCAGCTTGCCCCGGATCGCCGTCAGGGGGCTGCGCAGGTCGTGGGCCAGGGAATCGGTGATGGTGTGCAGTTGACGCACCGAGTTCTCAATTCTATCCAGCATCCGGTTCAACGTCACGGCCAACTGTCCAATCTCGTCGTTGCGCGGCGCCGACGGTACTCGCTGGCTGAGATCCGATTCGCCGATTTGCGATGCCGCCTCACTGATCCGCCGAACATGGCCCAGCATCCGCCGCGTGGTATAGAACACCAGGCTGAACTCCAACAAGATGATCAATAGCGCCACCGAAAGAAAGCGCAGGCGCAGATTTCTCAGTACGCGAAGTTCATCCCTCTCGGAGAGGCCCAGGTAGACATAGCTCCCATCGTCGATCTGCAACGCAACCACACGAAATGGTATTGGAAAACCCTTGACTTTGAGATGAAACGGGACGTCTGGCGTGGCATGGCTGGTTCGAATTGCTTCCAGATTCGCCTTTCCGTTCCCGGCGCCCACCCAAAGCTTGGCTGGTCCGGTTGGATCCGCCTGCAAGAAGAAGACAGCATCGTTTTCTTCGTGCTCATCGCCTGTCCGATTCGGAACCTCATTGCTGGCCAGCTCGGCCACCTCGCCGACCACCCGGCGATAGAGGCGATCTTTTGGAGTTCTCTCCGCCACATCGCTCAGCACCTGCACCTCGCCGGAGAGCCAGGCGTCGCTGCGCCGCTGAATGTCTTTGGCCACGAACCGGTGCAGCTCGGCAAACACCAGAGAGGCCCCAAGGGTAAAGGCCAGCGTCGCCCACAGCGAGACTCTCCAGGCTGCGCTATGCGGTTGCCGCTTCTTGAGTTTCGAGTACATATCCAACACCTCGCAGGGTTTTGATGAGCGGAACGCGCCCCTCCGTATCGACCTTACCGCGCAGCCGGTAAATATGCACGTCCACCACGTTGGTATCCGGTTGAATTCGCATTCCCCACACCTCGGCCAGGAGCATCGAGCGCGTTACGACGCGTCCCGCGTGGCGGCACAGATACTCCAGAAGCCCGAACTCCTGCGGACTCAGGTTCAGAAGATCTCCCGCGCGAGAGGCTCTTCGCCTGAGCAAATCCAACTCCAGGTCGCCGACCCGGAGCATCGTCGGCGCCGCGCTCGCGGCTACATTGCGTTTGAGCAGATTCCGCAAGCGCGCCAGCAACTCGGCCAGGGCGAATGGCTTGGTAAGATAATCATCCCCACCGAGCTCCAGGCCGGCCACACGGTCGTCCACTGACCGCCGAGCAGAGAGAATCAGCACCGGGCTGGTTACGCCGATCTTTCGAAGCCGCAGAATCAAATCGATTCCATCCTGATCGGGCAGTCCCAAGTCAACGATGAGCGCGTCGTAGACGTGAGAGGAAGCAAACTTCTCCGCGGCCTGACCATCATTTGCGACATCCACCTCATAGCCTGCATCGGCCAGCGATGGCTTCAGAAAGTCTTGAATCTCGAGTTCATCTTCTACCAAAAGCAGCTTCATGAAACGATGGTAATCCTTTCATCCCATTGATTCATATAGCCTTCCACTTGCTTACCCGGAATGAACAAATTGTCATTGGGTTCTGTGGGGTTGAAGGCTACCAACAGAATAAGGGGTTCGTCTCAAGAACAAAGGTACGCACAACCGCAGCCAAAGTGCATCATCGAGAAATGGAAGCAATGCCCCACACTCTGTCACCAGATTTCCCGTGGGTAGGGCCGTTCCATCCCTGTCATGCTTCTGCCGAGCAAACCCATTGGCTGTGGTCGATCCCGAAGCTCTTTGAGCCGTTATCTTGACCGCCACGCCAGCCGGCACGCTGAAGAAGGGAAGGTGAACGCATGATCCGTCCCAAGCTTTTTCTCGTCGTCTATCCACTCCGCAGAGCGGTTTCCGATATCTTCACCGGCATCCTCCTCCTCGTCGCACCCTCGTTGGCGCTGCGCCTGATGCGCCTGCACTCGCCGCCCGACGCTCTCCTATTTCTCTCCTGCATCTGCTCCCCTTGGACATCAAACAGCCACCAGGGCCCTCACGCGATGACCTCATACCGGGGTTCGGCTGAGCCCTACGCGCTTTCTTTGCCGGTCGGGGGAAAGGCTCCAACCGCACGAGGATGGAAACCGACTCGATGATCCATTCCGTCCTCTTCTCTTCACTTACCCATCCCTCAGCGGTATATGGGACGAACGCGCTGCTTGTTCTTCTTTGTCTCGTCCTCGCTTCCACCATGTGCCGGATGATCCTCTCTCTCCCTCCGGTCTTCAATTCCATCTCTCCCGCAGCGGACCTTCCCATCACATTTAAATCGCTGCACCGTCTATCCTACGGTGGAAGCGGCTGGCGCAGCCCCTCGAGATCGCCCAGCCGGATACCGAGATATCGCCTCTTCCAGCCGCAAGTTGCGGCAGAGTGATAAGCCCGCCCGTGGAACCTATGGGCTCATAACGACGATTGGGGCGAAAGCTACCTGCCAACGCGACCAACAAACCCTCCATGGAGACCATCCCTGATGATGATCAAGACAACCACAGGCATGCTGCTTGTATCTCTGGCAATCCTTTTGACTCCCTTTGCCCTTGCGCAGCGCCAGAGCTTCAACATTAATCCCAGCGTCAGCGTAGTGGGCTTCACCCTGGCGAGCAATGACGATACCACCAAGGGAACCTTCCACGTGGAGAAGGGAAGCGTAACCTTCGATCCCGCCTCGACCCAGCTCACCGGTCTGATTGTAGTCTCCGCGGCGAGCGGAAACAGCGGCAGCGCCACCCGCGACAAGAAGATGCTCAAGGAGGTTCTGCAGGCGAGCAAATTCGCCGATATCACCTTTGCTCCGCAGAGCTACACCGGGACGATGGCCCCAACCGGCGACTCCACTCTTCAGGTAACTGGAGTCTTTACTCTCCACGGTACACCCCACACCATCACGGTGCCCATGACGATTCACATCGAAGGTAGCAAGTGCTTGGCGACGACGAGCTTCAAAGTCCCCTACGTTCAGTGGGGACTGAAGGATCCTAGCTGGTTCGTCTTTCGAGTGGCCAAGCAGGTGGATGTTCATCTCAGCCTCAGCGGCTTGCTCTCCCCCGCCAGTTAGTCCATTTTCGATGCCGGGAGATACGCCGCGGCGTATCCGGCAGCTTGTCTGGCGGGTGAAGACGCGCATAGAGGGCAAGGCTGTGTTTGTTGCTCCAGAGACGATGATGTCTTTGGGGAGGACGAGGGCAATTCCCTCTCCGTGGCCAGTGTCTGCCTTATTCGAGCGCGCAAAGTGCTCGGAGATCCCTTGCGCTCTTACGTCAAGTTGGCTTCCCAACAGTGGAAAGCCCCGCTGGACGAGGGGCATCCACAGGGAAAGGCGGAGCGCTGGATCGATGTGGTGGCTTGAGTGGGACTTGAACCCACACGGGATTGCTCCCAATGGTTTTTGAGACCACCGCGTATGCCGATTCCGCCATCAAGCCAACAACCCCATTAGAGCATAAAAGAGCCTGACAATTAGAGCGCCAAAGGGCCGGCCGAGGATCTGCCAACCGGACCTGGAACCTTTCCTTCGTCCGAACCGTACTCGGAAATGGACGGGTTCTGGGGTCGGGTCAGCAGCGCCGCGTTACCACTGCACCCCCGGATAGAGGCTTGGGAGCCGATCCGTTCGATACTGATTCTGATTCACTCCCTTGGTCACCGCCTGCCAGACCGTCTGTCCTGATCCGACTGGGCCACCTCGCTCATAGACCTGCGTGCCGCCTACTGGAGAGCAGAAATCCACGTGTCTATCGCCGTTCTGCAGCATGGATACATCGCCGCCGAAGAAGCTGTAAACCGCAGGCGTTGGCTGGTAACGTTCGGTGATCGTCGCTGTCTTGCTGGTTTCGTTCACATCCAGGACCAGCATTGTCGAGTAGCACTGGCTGGTCGCTGCCGTGCTGACACCTGCTGACGGGCAATTCGCTCCTCCGTTCGTCAGTTCCCCGGGGAGCTCCCGGTCATCACCGTTATCCATCACGCCCAGCGTGAAGTTGCCGATCGTGTTGGTGGTAAAGAAGTTAGGTCCATGCTGCGCGTAGAACCAGTCGGTAGGATCCGTTCCCCCTTGCAGCGTAAAGTCTCCACCCTTGCCCAATCGCCACATGACGTTTCCGTTGCCCGTTGCATTCTCGTAGTCGATCTTGATAATCCAGTTTTGGTGCCGAATGGAGAGCAGAAGATTGCCGTCGCTGTTGGAGTAGAGCAGAGCGTTGGAGTGCGTCCAGTCTGGAAACTGCTGTGGCCATGGAACCCGGTTCACGTCCAGATGGTCAAACGCATTCCACACCCAATCCGGGGTGCCGTTCTGATCCAGATCCACGAGTACATCTCCCAGCACAGGTGTGGGGCCGCTGTAGGTAACTCCACCTATTCCAGTGACCGGAGGGCTTACATTCACCGTCTTGGTGGCCGAAAACAACAGTACCATGTGCCCGGTTTTGGGTACAGCCAGCACATCGTGATGAAGGCTGCCCAGCGTTACGCCGCTCAATTCGCCGGAGAGCGCCGGGTTCGCGGCAACGGCCGCGCGCACACTCGAAGCTGTGAAGCGCTGAACGGTGGTGCCGGCAAGATTTACTTCGCGCACCTCATCCAGCGTGCCGGATGGCAGCACCTCCGCCTTATGCACTGGGAGCGACGATAGATAGGCGATTTGCACCAGGAAGTTTCCGTTCGGCAGGAGATAGATCGGCTGAATTAGGTCTGCCACCGAGCCTGTCCCACCCGTTCCCGTCTGCGTGTAACTATAGGTCCAGATCACGTTTCCACTCAGGTCCGTAGCAAAGGCCATCGCCGGCTCCTGGGGTTGCGCCGTATCGAAGAGTTCGACTCCCGGCTGCGGCGTGGCTCCGTCCACTGCGCTGGCGGTCACTGGTGAGGTTACGAAGGGCGTGCCGGTGGTGAACGGATGATCGTTATCGGTAAAAGTCGCGCTCAATCTCTGTCCACTCGCCGTCGTCGCGGTCAACACCGCCGTCGCCTGCATGTGATATTGCGTGTTTCCTATCATGCCCGCGACGAGCACCGTTAGTGTATTTGGCGCGGAAACGGTCTGGGCCGATGTCGGAAATCCGTAGGCTGTGGTTTTGCCGAAGTTCACCGTCATCGATCCTGGATCGGGCAGGTTCAGCGCATAGCTCGCTACCTGAGGATTCGCGGTGGAAGATACGATGCCCGAGTTCACCATCGCTACCAGCGCCTGGGCGTAGTTGCTCTGCGGCGAGCTTGCGAGCTTCGCCGTAATCATCGCATTCTGGGATTGGAAGGGAATCGCCGGAGCGGTGTAGAGTCCATTGGACGAGAGAGTTCCACATCCAAGCTTGGAGCTGCCGGCGCATGTCAGAGACCATTGGATGGCTCCTCCTCCGCCGGCAACGGTCGCCGTGAACTGCTGAGTTTGCCCTATCCCCAGCGCCACAAACTGCGGTGAGATGGTCACGGATCCGCTCTGTCCGAAGACCGGTTGCGGCGCGGGCTTGAACGGCGTCGGAATCGACTTGTTGCCTCCGCAACTCGACAACAGCATCCAAGCGAGCTGGAGTCCAAAGAGTCCTGCTGCGAGATGTTTCAACCTTCTTTGGTGCATCGCCGGGGTCGTCATTTGCTTGGTGCTGCCTTACTTCAATCTACACTTGGGGTCAGCAGTTCCTCTCCTGGTTAAGGAGGCGATGCGTGAACAAGATTTCAGAAAGCCATGAGAACGACCCGATATCCAAGTTCCCTTCGTGAAGGAAAGCAAAGGGGTAAGGTTCGTCAACCTTGCCCCTTCTCTTTTCAGAAAAACTTGAAGCTAGAAGCGAACGCCGAACGTGATTGGAATGTAGTTGGTGTGGTAACTATTGGGTGGATACAGGTTGTATGTCTTGTAAGGAGTATCGGTGTAGTTGGACATCGTGATGCCTTTTCTCAGCGAGTTGTCAATGTACACGTACTCTGCCTGAGCGTAAAAGCTAAAGCGCGTATCGGAAAGATTGTAGGCGATGCCGGCTCCGCCATCGAATCCAGGGGCATTGGACGTGTAGTGATCAATGTCGAGGTTTGCTCCGCAGAAGCCATAGAAGCCTCCGTAGAAGCCGCCTCCACCGTAGAAGCCGCCTCCGTAGCCAATACCTCCGTATCCATAGCCCCCATAGCAAGGAGCAACCGCGGGAACGGTGAAGTTAGCCACCTTGTGATAGAAACCAACGCCGCCCACGATGTACGGATTCCATCCGCTGCCGGCGCGGAAGGCGTACCGTGGCTCCAGCGAGAACGACCAGATATGGCTGTTTCCGTTGAGAATGCCGTTCAGCGCGCCCTTACCATAGACGTTGTCGTAGATCAGAATCTGGTCGTCAAGGTTCTGCTTCGTCATGCCGAACTGGTCCCAGTCAAATTCGATGGGGAGTGAAAAGTGCCTGCTGAATTGATAGCCGGTTCCCACTTGGAGTGCAAAGTTATCGGTCAGATAGCTATGCGTATTGCCGATCGGCTCTGTGATGCCTCCTCCACCGTAAATGATCCACCGGCTTGACCCGTCCTTGTTTCCTCCCGAGTTATACAGCGGCCGCTTGTACTGCT
>JAKAQS010000332.1 GCA_021819585.1 Acidobacteriota bacterium | reverse complement strand
ATCCGAATGATGCAAAATTGACCAGACTAGGGAAAACACGATGACGCGGCTTGAAGACCTGACACCCAACACGGCCATTCGCGGAATCCTTCCGGACCAAACCGTGACTGTGGTCAGTACGCAGTGGTATGGGTCTGATGCTTTGGAGCTGACCTACAAGAGCGCCACCGGTAAGGTCGCAAACCAGCTCCTTTACCGCTACGATGAGCCCAGAATGGAACTCGTCGATTCCGGCCGCCCATGGAGCTTCGACGGAGACGGGGCACTTTTCAGGCTTGTTTCAGAGGCCAACCGGATTCGAATGGCCCATCTGTTTGACCCGGTTCTGGCCGTTCATACGTCGCTGGTGGACCCGCTCCCGCACCAGATCACGGCAGTTTACGAGGCGATGCTTCCCCGGCAGCCCCTTCGCTACCTCCTGGCGGATGACCCAGGCGCAGGCAAAACGATCATGGCCGGCCTGCTGATAAAAGAGCTCATCGTGCGGGGCGATCTCCAGCGTTGCCTGGTCGTTTGCCCTGGGAGTCTTGCCGAGCAATGGCAGGACGAGCTCAGCCGGCGCTTTCAGCTACCGTTTGAGATCATGACGAACGACAAGCTGGAGGCCGCCCGCACCGGCAATTGGTTCGTCGAGAACAGCCTGGTCATTGCGCGGCTCGATAAGCTTTCCCGGGATGAAGAGGTGCAGGCAAAGCTACAAGCCCCGGATTGCCGATGGGATCTGGTGGTGTGCGACGAGGCGCATAAGCTGTCGGCCTCCTTCTTCGGAGGGGAAGCCAAATTCACCAAGCGCTATCGCCTGGGCCAACTGCTCTCCGGCCTTACACGCCATTTTCTATTGATGACCGCGACCCCGCACAACGGGAAAGAAGAAGAATTCCAGTTGTTTCTCGCGCTATTGGACGGGGATCGCTTTGAGGGCCGCTTCCGAGATGGCGTTCATCAGGTGGATGTCTCTGACCTGATGCGGCGGATGGTGAAAGAGAGCCTGTTGAAGTTCGATGGAAAGCCTCTCTTTCCGGAGCGAATCGCCACAACCGTTCCTTATAAGCTCTCCGACGCCGAGGCTGAGCTCTACAAGGAAGTAACGGACTACGTCAGAAATGAATTTGATCGGGCAGAAGCCCTGGCCAACGATAAGCAGGCCGGAACCGTCGGATTCGCTCTCACGATTCTGCAGCGGCGGCTTGCTTCGTCGCCGGAGGCGATTTATCAGTCTTTGCGCAGGCGGAGCGATCGGCTGCAGCGGCGGCTGAGAGAGCTTGAACTTTTGCAAAGAGGAGCTGCGACTGCCCAGTCCGCTTCAACGGGGTCGTTGCTGGACGCCGACGACGTCGAAGATCTTGAAGATGCCCCGGATGCAGAGGTTGAGGCCGCGGAGGAGAAGTTCCTCGATCAGGCAACCGCGGCCGGAACGATTGAGGAACTCAAGGCCGAGATTGCGACTCTCAGCACACTTGAAGCGCGAGCGGCGGCGGTGCGGCGCAGCGGCGACGACCGAAAATGGCGGGAACTGGCGGGCCTCCTGCATCAGATCTTCTCGCCGTCAAGCCCCACTGAAAGCCAGGGCGAAGCCGGCCAGGGGCCAGAGGAATCCCACAGCGTGAAGTCTTCTCCGAGCCAGAAACTCGTCATCTTCACGGAGCACCGCGACACGCTCACCTATCTGCAGGACAAGGTCAGCCGTCTGCTTGGCCGCCCAAGATCTGTCGTTGTAATTCATGGCGCTATGGGAAGAGAGGAGCGGCTTAATGCTCAGGAGGCCTTCAAGTTCGACCCGGAGACCCAGGTTCTGATTGCGACGGACGCCGCGGGTGAGGGCATCAATCTCCAGCGCGCCCACTTAATGGTGAACTACGACCTCCCGTGGAACCCGAACCGACTGGAGCAGCGGTTCGGGCGCATTCACCGCATCGGCCAGACGGAGGTTTGCCACCTTTGGAATCTCGTCGCTACAGAGACGCGCGAAGGCGACGTGTATCACACCTTGCTCGAAAAGCTGGAGCACGCCCGCAAGGCGCTTGGTGGCCAGGTATTTGACGTCCTCGGGAAGCTCCAGTTCGAGGGCCGCTCGCTGCGGGACCTGCTCATCGAAGCGATTCGCTATGGCGAACGGGATGATGTGAAGTTGCGGCTCATCCAGGCCATTGCCGATGCCGTCGACCAGAGACATCTGCAGGATCTCCTTGAAGAACGTGCTCTGGCGCACGATTCCATGGACGCAAGCCGTGTGGCGCTCATTCGCGAAGACATGGAGCGCGCCGAGGCGAGGCGCCTTCAGCCCTATTACATCGAGTCATTTTTTCTGGAGGCTTTTCAGATTCTCGGGGGCGTTGCGCGCCAGCGTGAAGCGCGCCGCTATGAGGTGACGCACGTGCCGGCTGTTATTCGCAACCGGGACCGCCTGATTGGGACCGGCCAGGCCGTCCAGCCGCGGTATGAACGTATTGCATTTGAAAAAGACTTGATAGCCCCCCAGGGCCAACCGCTAGCCGCCTTCCTATGCCCGGGGCATCCGCTGTTGGACGCCACGCTGGACCTCACCCTCAATCGCCACCGCGACCTTCTTCGCCGCGGTACCGTGCTCGTGGATGAACGGGATACCGGCGCCACTCCGCGCATTCTTTTCTATATGGAGCATTCGTTGCAAGACGCCAGCCAGTTAAAAAACGGTGACCGTCGAACAATCTCCCAACAGATGCTTTACGTGGAATTAGATGCTCAAGGGACAGCCCGCCATTTGCACTATGCGCCCTATCTCGATTATCGACCACTGCGCGCGCATGAGCCCACAGTCGATGCTCTTGTAGCGCGGCCTGAAGCTGCATGGATCTCCCGGGATCTTGAACAGAAGGCCGTCGCTCATGCCATCGCGACGGTGGTCCCTGAGCATCTTCAGGAGGTGCATTCCAGGCGTCTTGAGTGGATTGAAAAGACTCGCGCTGCGGTAAAGGACCGGCTGAGCAAGGAGATCAACTACTGGGACCACCGTGCGGAGGATCTCCGCGCTCAGGAGGGAGCGGGCAAG
>JAKAQS010000081.1 GCA_021819585.1 Acidobacteriota bacterium | reverse complement strand
GCCAACCGCTGGAAGGCCCCACCCAGCTGACCTTCCAAATGACCACTGTGCCCAATCCAACTCAGCAACGCGCTCTGCAACTGCTCCATTCCATCACCGTGTAGACACTCACCCAACACCGCAAAATACCCTATCTCCATGAGCAGCCATCAGATCCTTACACCTTGAGACGAGGAACTTCAGATTAGGACCGCCCGAGCGGCTGGTTCCTTCCACCTTGATAAGGAAGGCGCTCGTCGGAGTTGTATGGCCATGCGCCGACGGGGCCGGCGTGACTGCGCTGCCTGGTCTCCTCCGGCTTGATTGGACGAAGCCGGCCGGCGGACGTCCTGCGGGCCAAGTGCTCTGCGACAGAACGAACCCTGTAGCCAGCCGGTTGCCGAACAAACCAAGGGCTCCCAGAGTTACAATTCCAGCATGCCGCTAAGCGCAAGCATAGAGAACCTTCCCAAGGGGATTGCCGTCGTCTCCCTCTCCGGCCGCCTGACGCTGGGCAGCTCACTGAAGATCGCAGACTCGCAGATTCAGGCTACGATTGAAGACGGTGTGAGCCGCCTGGTCATGGACCTGACCGACGTTGAATATATGGACAGCGCCGGCCTGGGTATGCTGATGGTGGCCTATGGCTTGGTGAATGAGAAGAAAGGCTCGCTTCGCCTCTGCGGCGTGGCGCCCCGCGTCATGTCTCTTCTGCAGATGACCCGTACCGATGGACTCCTGCCCATTGATCAAACCCGTGAGGACAGCCTGGCGGTGCTGCGTGGACAGAGCGATTCGCCGATCCATAATTAGACACGCAGGCGGGACAATCGCACTTTCATCGCAGGCGTAGCCCGATGCGGGCCTGGGAGATGGTCGATAGCCTCGGCAGCGTGGCTGGACATCCCGAAGAGGGTGGGTAGCGGCCTCTTCCATTCGCTCCGGCAGCCAAGCCCGCCCGGGGCCGCTTAAATCGGGGATGATGCTCACCAACGGCTGAGGCTTCGGGCTACACTTCTTCTGAAAATTCTCTAGCGTTGCGGCCGATGGCGATACTCGGCGCGTCGCGCTTTCCATCTCTCATTTTGCGTTGTTGTTCCCTGGCGCGCCGCCGCGGCCGCGGCATTGTTGGCGCTGTGTTTGTCGTTATAGATGGCGCGGCTAAGATTGTTTTGACGCTGGCTGATTTGCTGACGCTGCTGCCCGGTCAAGTAGCCTCCGTTAGCCGCGCGATCCGACTGCGCTTGGCGATTGATGCTTGACGCGCGGTTTTCCAGATTTCGGGTCGCACCCGCAGTAAGTTGACCCGATCGAACCCCCTGCGTGATGCGCTGCTGCTGGTTGCCTTGGCGACTATTGACTTGATTGCCGTGGCCAAAGAAGTCGCGCGAGTTTTGCGTCGCACGATTCATCCCGGCAACCTGCGCGGAAGTTGGGGCAAAGTGTTGCTCGTTCATCGCTATGCGGTCCTGGGCTGTGGGGCGCGCCATAACCCCTCCAGGTCCGTTGAAGCTCGCATGGTTGAAGTTTCGCTGAACAACCACGGTCCGATCAATATACGTGTTGTGGATGACAGCAGTGTTCACATTCACAACGGCCGTGTTGTAACGGAAGACCCCCCCACGCCACATGCCGCCGACAAAGCCAACCCCGCCGTAGCCGAAGCCGTAGTTCACTCCACCGTAGAAGCCGACGTGCGGTCCCCAGTAGCCGGCATGCCAGGCGTAGGCGCCGCCGGCGAAACCCCAGTACCCAGGCGTCCACAGGAGCCCAGGATGAGGGGGCGCGACCCAGACGCCTTGCACCCAATAGAATCCTGGCGACCCATAAGCCCAATAACCAGGAGTCCACAAATATCCCGGTGTGGGGCAAGGTGGCTGCACATAGACGGGTAGTGGGGGCGGCGGGACATGCACCGATACTCCGATGCCAATTCCTACGCCAATCTGCGCGAAGGATGTCATCGGTACGGCGCACAAGAGCAAGGTGAGTAAGGAGTTACGGACGATACGCATCTTCTTCATGGAAAGCTCCATTGCCATGGGGCGTGGTTCTGAAGGTTTTCAAGTCTTTGCTTGCATGAGCTTGCCGAATACAGGGCTACGGACGAAGAAGCGCCCAGTCATGGCGCGCTTCTACCCGCCCCTCCATAATAATTTGCTGCGCCTCGCTGTTTGAGGCGCGCGCTCTTCCATCGCCTTCTAACCCATGGGGGAGGCGCCCATCTGTTGCTGTTGCATCTTTCGCTGGCGGGCGAGGCGTTCGCGTACGATCCGCTGGTATCGCTGTACCTGCGGCCCATTTAAAATTGCCTCAATCTCTCCGTCGCTATCGCGAAAGACCTTCTGGACCTTCACCCTTTTTTGCCACGGGGCAAGCGTTGAATCGTGGCGGATCGTCGCAACCAGGTGTTGACGATTCGCCAGAATCGGCTCAATCTGGGATTGCTGTTCGGGCGTCAAGCTCAGCCTTCTGGTCAGCATCGAGATCTGCCGTTCGGCTTGCCGCTGGGGAGACGGAACATTCTCCGGCTGTGCGGATCCTGGCTGCCCGTATGCCGGCGGCGGTACATTAGCGGCCGGCGCGGCGGCTCCGGCCGGCGGAGTCTGGGATGTTGCGCCGGGCGGGGGCGTGCCCGCCGCGGGTTGTTCCTGCGCGCGAAGAGCGCCGGCGGAGAGGACGCAGATCAACGCCGCGCCAAGGGTTACTGAAAGAGAAGAAAGCCGCATCAAGATGCTCCTGGTTATCGATTCGAAGTCTTCGGTTGTCTTTAGCCTTAGATTGCCTTCGCAGATACAGACACCAAAGTCCCCGTAAAGTTTCGGTGGTTTGTTCTCTTGCACGATAGCAGGAAGATTCCTCAACGCCAAAGCCCCTCCAAAAAGTTCCAGGGGGTACGGCCTTCGGGGCAACTGACGGCAAGGACGAAAGCCGCTCGAGTTCGTCAACCGCGTCTTTCGGCCGAGGCGACCCAACAGCGGTCCGTCTCCAGCCGTGGAATAACGAAGGATGCCTCTCCCAGGTGTGTTTCCCGTATCCGCAAGCGTGATTGAGCCACTACTGCTTGTGCCAGGTTGCGTCCACATGGACCGGAATTTCATTTTTGATGGGCACGGTCAGAAACGATGGCCGCGTAATCTTGAAGTCTGAACAGGTAGACGGAACCGTTCCCTGGATACGCACCTGGTTCCCCTGCATCGTGCGCTGGAAGGGGACGTTCGCGTACTGGGCGGTCTGGCCGGCAAACTGGACCTGAAGGTTGGCGTGAATCCATGGCTGGTTCAGATCTGACTCCGGGAACTGGGCGCGCACAACCACCATGGGAAAATCGGCTCCGCGAACCACTTCAATCATATGCAGGTCGCGATTGGAGTCGCCCGAGTCGAAGGTCTTCACCGGAACAGCGATGAGAAAGTTGCAAGTTCCGCTCTGGCAAACGCCTTTTCCCTTCGCCGCATGGCTGACGCCATCCACCTCGTGCATGGGATGGGACATGTGGTAGCTCAGCGTGGACTGGTCCAGAATCCACTGAGAGTTGTCTTGGGCAAAGAGGGAGGGCGCAAACCAAGCAACTGCGCCCAGGAGCAAAATGGAAAAAAGTCTTTTCTTCATTCCTTCTCCCAGTCTTTTCTTCATTCCTTCTCCCAGTCTCGTCGTTATTTCTTCTTCCAGAATTTGAGGTGGATCGGCCAGGAAACGGCGATGATCGAGGCGGTGTAGGCAATCACGGTGGTGTAAGCCACAAATCCGTGAGCCGCGGCAATGCCATGCACTTTTTCGCCGGCCTGTTCCTGGCTGAATGCCATTGAGCCCAGGATCGGAGTCAGGATCATGCCGGGTCCATGCACAAATGCCAATGCCTCATGCACGCGAATGGCCCCGCGCTTCTTCACCCCGGAGATTTTGGGGGCGAAGATGGCAAAAGAGGCCGTCGAGACATAAAGCGCGGCGGTAGTGCTGCCAAGGGCCGCGTGGAGATCAAGATTCGCTTGCGTGGGCTCGCTGATCAACTGTCCGTTCTTGCCTTTGGCCTTGGCCATGGGTCCGGTGACCAGGTCGGCCGCCATCGGGAGCAAGGTAATGACGCCGAGCTTTTGATGAATCTTCAGCATCTCTGTGCGCCGGTTTAGACGGGCCTGCAGTTGCGGATTGCTCTGCATCTGCTGCTGGCTGAACCCAAGATCCTGCAGGGAGGGCTCCTGCAGATTGGCTGATGGGGCGTTGGGTAACTCCTGGCTTTTTTGGGGTGCGGCCAGCGTAAACTCAAGTGAAGACGCCTTGTTTGCAGTGATCGTAACTTTCTTCGTCTGGTTGTCGAATCCAGCGGCCGCCACGTGTACATCGTAGGTTCCCGCCGCCAGCCGCAGGCTGAAGTTTCCAGAGGCATCGGTTGCGGTTTGCGCAGACTGCCCGGAGTTCGCACCTTTTGCAGTCACCTGCGCGCCGGCCACGGGGTTGGCCGAACCATTTCTGACGGTTCCGGTGAGGACTGCCGCTTGTTGGCCAAATCCGGCCCGTGGAAAGGCAAGCAGAAACGCGAGGAAGGAGAGCCGAAGCAAAGACTTCTTGCGGTCTCCATACATGCCGAAACTCTCCTCTGGGCGGCGCACCGTCTACCGAAAAGGCAAAAAATCTCTCGACACAAGGATAGAGGAAGGGCTCTGCACGCGCAAATCTTGCTTATTTTGGTCTCGCCGGCCGAGGATCATGCGGCGACCGGCAAAGCAGTTTTCAATCGTTTGTCGAACAGGCGCACAATCTCAACATGAGCCCGGTCTTCTTCGGCGAGGCGCATTCCTGCTCGGCTCCCCTCGATCCGTCGAGGTTGTCTGCCATTTCAATTGATTCTTTGCTTCTCTTCTTTGGGAGACGAACGGTATCCTTATATTGAAGGAGTCCAATTTCAAGGACTTTGAGGAGTTCAACTCGCATGACCCGATCTCATACCCTCCGCATCCTGACTGTTCCATTCCTCCTTGCCGGACTCGTCTCCCTGCCCGCACACGCCGCCAATAAGGACATCATCCAACTCCAGACCCAGGTCCAACAGCTTCAGGACGCGCTGGCCAATCTGCAGAAGTCCGAAGACGAGAACATGGGTATGCTCAAGGTGCTCGTCCAGCAGACCGCCGATGCCGTGAACAGCATGACAACCACCGTCAACGGTCTCAAGCTCAGCATGCAGAATCAGCAGAGCGCCGCCAGCACGACCGACCAGCAACTCTCCGGCCAGGTGCAGGCTCTCAACGACTCTCTGGACGCGCTCTCAGCCCGTTTGGACCGCATGTCAAAGAAGCTTAGTGCGATTCAGAGCCAGCAGCAGATCGCCAACGCGGCTCTTAGCAACCTTCCGCAAGCCGCTCCGGCTACGGCTGCCGCCCCAGCGCCCGGCGGGGCCGCCGGAACTGTCCCGGTAGGAACAGTTCCTGCCGGCGCAAACCCGAATCTGGATACATCCAGCGCTCCTACGGATACCAACCCCAACGGGGCCTTGGGAGCCAATGCTCAACCGGTTCCCGCGGGGAGCGAACCTGTGGCGGTTCCTGCACCCACATTGCCCTCCGCCGGAGATATGTACCGTGGCGCATATGCGGACTACATCTCCGCTCGCTATGCCTTGGCCACCTCCGAGTTCACTGCGCTGATCAAGGCTCACCCCCAGGACAATCTCTCCGGCAACGCTTACTTCTATCTGGGAGAGATGGAGATGCGCAACCACAAGCCCTCCGCAGCCATCAAGAGCTACGACCAGGTGATTGTCAACTATCCAGCCAACGCAAAACTCCCTGCGGCCGAGCTCCACAAGGCCTACGCACTGATTGATGAGCGCGAGACTTCAGCGGCCGAACGCGAATTGCGCGAACTGATTCAGCGCTTCCCGGTTTCGCCGGAAGCATCCCAGGCGCGAATTAAACTCAGTGCCCTCCGCCGTCAGTAGCCCTCGGCGGAGGCGCCGTCCGGGTAGCTCGGATGGCGCTACACTCCGAAAACCTTTCCATTTCGAGCTTCTCTCGAACCTGTTTGTACACTCACCAAACGCCCCCGCCCGAGCGGGGGTGTTTCGTTACCAGTCGAGTGCGGATACCGAGCGGGATTGAGGTTGGCTGCGTAGAAGATTTCGGCGGCGTTCAGCGCTTCCGGAGCTTCTGCTTCCGCTTTTTGGTTGGTGACGGCCGAAGTTGGCCCTTCATCCCCTTGGCGGGCAGTTGACGCGAAGGCTCCCCTTACCCGGAGATGCTTGCGCGGGGTTCGAACGGACCCAAGAAGAGAATTTCGAGACAGCGATGGAGAAGGCAGGCTCCGAAGCACGTTCTCTGTCCAGGAATGCGACGAGATGCCTCACCTTGCCTGAACCTCTGTCTCGCCGATGCCTTGGTTGCAGGCTCGCTTGATACCAACCACCCTCGGCTGAGCCTCATAAGACGGTTGTTCCTGCCGTTGGAAGATCCCTGTTCGAGCCGTTCCGTTGCAGGGCGCGGCGCAGCACCAGTTCAAGGGCTGCCTTGGCCTGCAGATAGTTTGCCTCATCGATGCGATCCTGCAGGCGGTCGGTCTCCAGCGTGAAGAGCTCTTCCTTCAACGCCGCCAGGATCTGTGCCGGTCCGGCCTGGGGTGCTGCCGGTGCGGGCCGCGAAGTGGTTATGCCGGCCCGTTGTCCCGCTAGAGGAGCGTCTACGGCTGGAGTGGCGGCCGTCATCGGAGCCACTGCCGGTTTGCGCAGCAGAACTCCGGCCGCGGCTACGAGCAACAGCCCCAGACCGCCCAGTATCCACCACTTGTACTTGGTTGAAAGCGGTTCATGCGTGCCATTTGGGTCCAACGGAGTGCCTAGCCCGCGGCCTGGGGCGTCATCCGCTCCTCCCTGGTCGCCCATGGCTGTCTGTCCCTGGTCGGACTGGCCGCTCTGATCGCCGGCCTGATTCTGGGGAAACTGTCCGGATCCCGCAACGGCAATGTTGACCACCTGCCCCGGCTGCACACCCTTCACCAGGTACGTCGAAGCGTTTGGATCACCATTGGCTGGGGTAAACTTCCCGTTCCCATCAAAGGTCATCCCCTTGGGTACGCTCACCGCGAACATGTCGGTAGGCCCTGCGATCTTGACGGCCAGCTTCTCGCTGCCCGAATAGGGCAGGTGGTAGGCGACCTCGATCTGCGTCTCGCCCGGCTTGATCGGGAACATGACGCTGTAGAGGCCCTTCTCGGATTGTGGCTGCAGATCCTCGGAGGTTGGCATGCCGTTGGGCCCTTTCGCCGCGGCTCCGTCCACCACCGCGCCATCCGGCAGATACAGATCAAACGGGGCCTTGGAGTACTGCGTCATGGGAGGCTTGGAAGCATTGCTCACCACCAGATCCTCGGTCATATTCAGGGTCGAGCCGCTGGTATCGGTCTGCGCCCGGAGCATCAGCACCTCAGTCTTTACGCCTGCCACATGCGCGCCGGCGCTATAGACGTCGATGGTCACCGGCTGCGCGCCGTCCGGGGCTGCCTGATAGTAACTGGCCATGTCGTGGGTGACCCGCAGCAGATACTGCCCACCCTGAGGGACGTTCAGCGAGAACTGCCCCTGGCCGTTGGTGGTGGTCTCGGTCACCTCCTGCATGCCCTGCTGCGGGCTCATCAGCGCGACCTGATCGCCGGCCGCGGGCTGATTGGTGGTGCGATTGATCACCGTTCCAGTGATGGTCGTTGCCATGGCGGCGACGGGCAGAATCATGGCAGCGGTTAGAACCTTCACCAGCGAGGAAAGGCTACGGGAGATGTTTCGATAGGAGTACACACCAAAAGAATACTGCACAATTTCCTTCTCCATTGTGATTGCCGCCACCCTGCTCACCCCCTGCTCTCTGGCAAAATGCCCAAGGGAAGAAGAAGCGCCGGCATATGAGCCCGGAATCTCCCGTGCGGAGTTTTCTCCAGCCGCGGCGTCTTGGTTGGGGAAAAAAAGAGAAGCACGACACTGGGAAGAGAGTGCGGGCAACACGACGGTTTAGTCCCGCCGCCGGTTTTGGATCCATCAGCCGCCCAGGGCTTCCATCTCGCTGACAACCCTGGCGGCTTCCGCTTCCAGGTCTCCGCGCTGCCGTTCATAGTCCTCTTCGGGAAACTTGCCCGCACGAAATTCGAAGTTCAGATCGCGGAGGTTGTCATAGATCACCGACTTGCGCTCGCGCAAGTAGTCCAGGCGGGTCTTTTCTACCGGGGCCAACACCCGCTGCTGCGGCCAGAAGATATAGGCCAGGCATCCAATCGTCAACGCCACCAGCGGCAGTACGGTTTGCAGATCCATCACACCTCCAGAGCTCGAGAAACTGTCTCCCATGAAAATCCTACTCCCTGGCGCAGAGAGTGTTTGTGATTCTGGTTACGCGGCGCGTGGTGGAGGGTTGAGCCGGACGGGGCCTGATTCCAACGGCTTTCGCGCCGGGGCGCGCGGTCCCTTCCCGTTTCGTTGCATCGTCGCCCGGCTGCGGACAAGGTATAGTCTATCTGCGTCGGCCTATCGGCTGTTGTCTGGGAGGAATCATCTCTTTGTCCCTGAAACTCTGGAATCCGCGTGCCCGCCGCATGCCGCTTCCTGTTCTTCCGCTGGTTCTGCTGCTCTTCCCGCTGTCCGTCCGGGCTGTTTCGCCCGTCCTCCATACCGATCCCATTGACCTGACCCCACCGGTCCGGGAGTCCCTGCAACTGTTCTATAACCTGAATTTTGACGCTGCCTTGAAGATCCAGCAGCAGGTGGCACTGGAGCATCCCAGCGACCCGATGGCCTGGAACTTCGTCCTGACCACGATCATCTTTCGAGAGCTGTACAACCAGGATCTGCTGGACACCACCTACTACGCTCATAACAGCTTTCTTACCGTCAAGCGCGAAGTGGATGTGCCCCGGGCGACTCGCGACCATATCGAGTACCTGACGGCCAAGGTGCTTCAGCTTGCAGACGCTGAGATTTCCACCGACCCCAGGGATGCCAACGCCTACTTTGCTCGCAGCTATGCCAAGGGTATGCACGCCGTCTTCATCACCCTGGTGAATCACGCCTTTGCCGCTGCCGCCCGCCAGGGCTACTCCGCGCGAAACGACGCAGAGACCTGCCTCAAGATCGACCCTCAATACGCCGATGCCTGGATGGCCGTCGGCATCCAGCGGTTTGCGGTTGCCAGTCTCCCCGGCTGGCTGCGCATCATCGTCGGCTTCATGGGCATGGGCGGCAACAAGCAGGAGGGACTCAATGACCTGTGGAAGTCGGCCGATCAGGGCATCGTGACGCCTATTGAATCCCGCACCATCCTCTCCCTGTTTTTGCGTCACGACCGCCGCTACCCTGACGCCCTGAATGTGGAGCGCGGCCTGGCCAGGGAGTATCCGCACAACTATCTTTTCTGCCTCGAAGTCGCGAACCTTCTCAAGGACGAAGGCCAGGGGTTGGATGCCATCGCCGCCTATAAACAAGTGATCGCGGACGCCCAAAGGCCGAAGTACTTCGTCGATCCCCGCCTGGAGCTGGCCTGGTTTGGTTTGGCCGATACCGAACGCGGCTACAACATGATCCCGGCGGCTGCCTATGGTTATACCCAGGCGGCTTCGCAGCCGGACTCCAGCGATTGGCTGCGCAAGCGCGCGGAGCTTGCTGCCGGTCAGATGGACGATCTGCTCCATCAGCGTCAGCAGGCCATCCAAATGTACCGGGCTGTGCTGACGCCGGGTGGCGACCAGACCAAGGCTGCCGCCGCACGGGCTTATCTCCAATCTCCTTACGTAGGGAGATGACCTGGCGCTCCCTGGGCCGCCGAAAGGGAGAGCACGCAGCGTCTGGTCTTCCCGGGCCGAGCACCACTCTGAACTCCGGGAGGGTTTGTGATCCGCGCGGGAAATCCTCGGTTCGGTGCGGCGTTCGCCCCCATGGAACCGGTATGCGGTTTGCAACGTAAAACAATCCATACTTACGGATCCAGCCGGAAGGAGGCGTCCGATGCACTGCACCGCATGTGGCCAGGAGTTGAATCTGGGGGCAAGATTTTGCAGTAACTGTGGAGAGGCGGTCGCCGCCCCGGGCTGGGCCCGGCACCCGGCACAGCGTCTGGTTCGCCCCATCTATGGACGCATGCTGGCTGGCGTCTGCGCGGGTGTGGCGCAGCACTTTGGCTGGGATGTTACCCCGGTTCGGCTGATCGTGCTGGTAGTCGTTCTCTGTGGCTTCGGATCGCCACTGATCGCTTACATCATCGCCTGGATCGTCATACCCAACGAGCCGCTGGGAGTGCCCTACCCGACGTCGGCGCCTCCGAGTCCTCCTTCGGGTTACCCCTGAGCATCCGCTCGGGGTTCTCAGGTTCTGCCGCGCGCCAATGCGGGCGTACACCGGTTTGGGGGCTTCCCGTGGTGATGATGCCTGCGGACGACCGCCAAATCAAGGCTTGATTGTCACGCCACGTCTTCCGGGCCGCGGGAATGGATCTCCAGAGCCGAGCTTCCTGGCCGTAGCGCAGGAGGAATGAGAAGAGACCCCCCGCCGCTGCATTGAAGCCATTTGTCGGTCGAGGCGATACGATAGCAGGGTGAACCCCTCCGCTTCTCCCCGCCCTTTCGTCTACGCCGGTCATCGCCTGACGTGCTCTGGCATGGACCTGACCGCGCTCGCTGAAGAGTTTGGAACCCCGCTCTATGTCTACTCGGCAGATGCCATCCGGGAGCGGGTTGGGATGCTGCAAAGGGAGTTCGCAGGCACTCCGCATACGCTCTGTTACGCAGTCAAGGCCAATTCTTCGCTGGCCATCCTGAAAGTGCTGGCCGGTCTCGGCTGCGGCTTCGATATCGTCTCCGGAGGCGAGTTGGAGCGCGTCCGCCGTTCGGCCCCGGTTGCGCTCCATGAGGTGGTCTTCTCCGGCGTGGGAAAGCAGGCTTGGGAGATCGATGCGGCTCTGCAAAGCGACATCCTGATGTTCAACGTCGAGAGTGAAGCGGAGTTGGATGTGCTCAGCCGGCGCGCCAGCCGGGCAGGGAAAACCGCTCGGATCGCTCTCCGCGTCAACCCGGATGTCTTCGCCGAGACCCATCCCTACATCTCCACAGGTCTGCGCGAGCACAAGTTTGGGATTGCCATCGAGCGCGCGCGCCAGGTTTACGGTTTCGCCGCCGAACTTCCCGGCATCGAACCCGCCGGAGTCAGCGTCCACATTGGATCACAGATCCGCTCCGTCGAGCCCTTTGCCCAGTCCCTTCAGCGTGTCCGCAGCCTGGTGGAGGAGCTTCGCACCGACGGCCTCTCCATACGCTACGTCGATGGCGGAGGCGGCTTCGGAATCGAGTACGGCAACCAGGCCTTCGACCCTGCGGCGAGCGTCGCCGCCTATGCGGCTGCAATCCGCTCGGTGCTGGATGGTTTGAATGCCCACCTGCTCCTGGAGCCGGGCCGCTTTCTGGTCGCCCAGGCGGGGGCCCTGCTTACCCGGGTCCTCTACACGAAACAGAACGGCGCCAAGCACTTCGTCATCACGGATGCGGCCATGAACGACCTCATCCGCCCAG
The DNA here is from genome assembly GCA_021819585.1 of Acidobacteriota bacterium. GTDB lineage: Bacteria > Acidobacteriota > Terriglobia > Terriglobales > Acidobacteriaceae > Granulicella. Next base: position 3,222 of record JAKAQS010000081.1, on the reverse strand, counting down.
CGCTCTATCAGGCTCACCATGAAATTCTGCCTGTCCTGAGTTCGTCTCCGGAGGGCGAGCGCCCGATGGCGACCGTGGACGTCGTGGGCCCGGTCTGCGAGAGCGGAGACTTCTTCGCCCGCGACCGCACGCTCCCCGAGCTTCGTTCCGGCGATCTGGCGGCGCTGCTGGACGCCGGCGCTTACGGGTTCTCCCTGGCCTCCCACTACAACACCCGAGTCAACCCTGCCGAAGTCCTGATCGATCAAGGCCAGGCTCGTCTGATCCGCCGCCGCGAGACGCTCGACGACCTGTTCGCTCCAGAGGTGTTCTAGCGCAGAGAGGCCTGGACCTGTCCCAGCGGCTGCCGGAACCGGTGCTGAGGGCCGGCCTGGATGCGCGGGCTACATGCTACAATCGGTGTTGTCGATGACGCACGGAGGGTCTGTTTTTGCGGCTCGTTCGGTGCGAATTTCATCTTTTGACACGATCTTTTGCAGCAGAGGTCTCGTTCGATGTCCGGCCACTCAAAATGGGCGACAATCAAGCATAAGAAAGGCGCGTTGGACGCCAAGCGCGGTAAGATCTTTACTCGTCTGATCAAGGAGATTACCGTCGCGGCCAAGGCTGGAGGCGGAGACCCGGACGGCAATCCCCGCCTGCGCACCGCGATTGCCGCGGCCAAGGCGGAGAATATGCCCGCCGATAACATCAAGCGCGCCATCCAGAAGGGAACTGGAGAGCTGGAGGGCGCAAGTTACGAAGAGATCAACTTCGAGGGCTATGGCCCGGGCGGCGTCGCCATCATTGTGGAGACTTTAACGGATAACCGAAACCGTGCGGTCTCGGAGATTCGGCACGCCTTTGCCAAAAACGGCGGAAACCTCGGCGAATCCGGCTCAGTGAGCTACATGTTCTCCAAGAAGGGTGTCATTGTGGTGGCAAAGTCCGCCGCTGATGAAGACAAACTGACTGAGATTGCCCTGGAGGCCGGCGCTGAAGACCTCGCCGACGAGGGAGATAACTGGGAGATCACCTGCTCGCCCAAGGATTATGAAGCGGTTCTCAATGCGATCAAGGCGGCGGGAATCCCAACGGAGCTCGCCGAGGTGACCATGGTCCCTTCAACCTATACCAAACTGGAGGGGGCTTCGGCCGGCGCCATGATGCGCCTGCTGGAGGCGATCGAAGATCTGGACGACACGCAAAATGTCTACTCGAACTTTGATATGGATGAGGAATCGGTTCCTGCCTAGGGTGAGGAGCCTTGGAAGATCAGGAGATACGAAAGCCGCCACTGGTTGGCGGTTTTCTATTGCAAGAGAGCCGGGAGAGGAAGATCGAGTTGAAGATTTCAAGAGTACTTGAATTTTGCCCCAGCAGGATGCGGCGGAATGCAACGGAAAAGCTGATGGCGGCCGTTCTTGGCCTGGGAGGGATTGCCAACCCGCTCCTTGCCCAGACTACCGTCCCCGCGGCCAAAGTCTTCTCTCCAGTAACGACTTTCGCCAACGCTACACCTTGGGAGTTTGGTGGACTTTTGCAGGGAGGAGTTGGGCTGGAGCAGCGAACCAACTTCAACTTCATCCTCTTCGGAGGCCATCTGGGCAGAGTCCTTACGCCGCAGCTTGGAAGTGGATTCTTTCGCGGCAACTTCGAGTACGCCGTCGAGGTCTTTCCCTTCTGGCAAGCGCATACGCCAACCTTCCAGCGTCTGATGTGCTCCGGCGTCAACACCGGATGCAGCGCGCCCTATACCGTCGGCGGTACGTTTACGGGCGTCAGCATCACGCCCATCATCGTGCGTTGGAACTTTACACGGGGGCGGAGGATCATGCCCTGGGTGCAAGCGGCCGGTGGCTCGCTCTGGACGAATCATAAGTTCCCCGCGGTGGGTGACCTGAATCCTTCGGATCCAACCCAGACCGGTCCTCATGCGGATACCAGCGTGTGGAACTTTACGCCCCAGGGCGGGATTGGTTTCCACTACTTTTTGAAGCCGAAGCGTTCGCTGGACTTCAGCGTGAACGGGGTTCATATCTCCAGCGCCAGCCTGGGCGACAAGAATCCCGGTGTGAACGTGAGCTTGCAGATGTCTATTGGCTACACGTGGTGGAAGTAGAATAATGACCGTCGAGAGATGGGACCAGAGGGTGAGCCAACTGTTGAACTGGAGTGCTGACCAAGGATTGAGCGCAGGGGCTGAATCAGCCTCTGCAATGGGTGAGACATCGAACGCGGCCAATGACGCCATCGTCGAGTGCGTTCCGAACTTCTCCGAGGGAGTGGATCGGGCCAAGGTGACCGAGATCATGCGCTCCATGCGTGTCCCCGGAGTTCACCTTTTGGACTACTCCCTGGATGCGGACCATAATCGCTCCGTAGTGACCATCGCCGGCGCCCCGGAGGCGGTGGTGGAAGCGGCTGTGCGTGGCGCGGGAAAGGCGGCGCAGTTAATTGATCTGACGCGGCAGAGCGGGGTCCATCCCAGAATTGGCGCCGCCGACGTCATCCCGTTTGTTCCAGTGAGCGGAATTTCTTTGGTGCAGTGCGCCGTGCTGGCCCGACAGGCGGGGCTGGCGATGTGGCGGAGATTCGGCGTTCCTGTGTACTTCTATGAGGCAGCCGCTTCCAGGCCAGATCGGGTCAACCTGGAGGATGTGCGCAGGGGACAGTTCGAGGGTCTGCGAAAAGATGTTCTGAAGGATACGCGCCGGCAGCCCGATGTGGGTGGTCCGGAGCTTCATCCCAGCGCTGGAGCCAGCGCCGTTGGAGCGCGTAAGTTCCTTATTGCCTACAATATATACTTGGCAGCAGAGGGAACGGCAGAGGCCGTTAGCCGCGCGAGAGCCATTGCCAAGGAGATTCGCGCTTCAGGCGGCGGGCTGTTTGGCGTCAAAGCGATGGGGGTTCTGGCCAATGGCCGAGCTCAGGTCAGCATGAATATTACCGATTTCCAGAGGACGCCCATGACGAGGCTGCATGGCGCAGTCCAGGAGATCGCCCTACGCCATGGGGCCGAGATCGCCGAAGGAGAGGTGATTGGACTGATTCCGGAGCTAGCCTATGAGCCAAATGCGGATTGGGTACGTCAAATAAAGCAGTTCGATCCGGAGGAGAAAGTGTTGGAGCGTCGATTGCGCCGGCCGCTGGACTGGCCGTGAACTGTGGCTTTGGTTCCGGGATCCCGGTCCTCAACTCCAACTCTCAAGGTTCCAAGACTTTGAGTTCGGGAGTTCAGAT